>NZ_JBBHZM010000008.1:0-113643 GCF_049843615.1 Fictibacillus sp. Mic-4
ACCGGTCTCAAGGACAAAAAAGCAGCCTGGAGGCACAAAACTGTCCAATAGAAGGTGCCTCAGGGACAAAAATAAAGTTCGGAAGCGAAAAAATATTCAATTCGGTGCCTTGTGATGAATTTTGTTTGAAATAATTTGCTATAGGTATCGTCTCGGGGATGGATTCCTCTCATTTTTATTACTCTACTATGCAAAAATTGCTTTTTGCAATTAGCGATATTTAACACTTGCCACCATTGACTTCACTAAAGATTGGCAGTGTGCTGTTTGCATTAGGATTGTTTGGATTTGGAATTTGCAGCCGCGATGCTCCTTAATGAACTTTTCCTTTCCATTTCGAAAACAAATAGTATAATAAGTAATAGCTGAATAAATGATTTAAGGTCGCTGTTTGGGAAAAGCGAAGCCATCGTTGCTGTTCTCAAACGATTAAGCGTTAAAAAGGGAAGTTGGTGCAAATCCAACACGGTCCCGCCACTGTAATCGCGAGAGCCGCATCAAAAACCACTGTTTTAAAAAACGGGAAGGAGATTCGGTTTGATGAACGAGAGTCAGGAGACCTGCCTTAAATTTTTGTTTTGCAACCTTCGAGGAAAAGGTGAAGCAATCTTTTGAAATCGTAAATCGATCGATGCTTTCATGCTCTCCGAAGGGAGGGCTTTTTTATTTCACCTGAAGCGTCATGTTCAAAGAACGCTGGCGGCCTCGAAAGAAAGTTACATACAAGGGGGAAAATAAACATGAAAAAGCTAAGCGGCATTTTGCTCATGCTTCTCTTAGTCATCGGCGTCATGGCCGGTTGTTCGAATGGCGATAAAGCGGCAAAAGACAGCGGAAAAAAGGCGGCGCCCGCTGCTAAATCCGGCTTCCCTGTCACGATTACCGATGGAATCGGGGAAAAAGTGACGATTGATAAAAAGCCGAAACGGATCGTATCGTTAATTCCAAGCAATACGGAAATCGCATTTGATCTTGGTTTGAACAAAGAAATCGTCGGTGTATCTGATTTTGACAATTATCCGAAAGAAGCGACAAAAAAAGAAAAGATCGGCGGGATGGACTTTAACGTCGAAAAAATCATTTCGTTAAAGCCCGACCTTGTCCTTGCCCACGCTTCAGGTGCCCATAATTCGAAAAAAGGGCTTGACCAATTAAGAGATAACGGGATTAAAGTATTGGTCGTCAATGAAGCAAAATCATTTGATGATGCGTACAAGTCGATTGAAATGATTGGGAAAGCAACAGGAACGGATGCGAAAGCGAAAGAAATTGTCACATCGATGAAAAGCGACCTTAACAAAATCAAAGAAAAAGCAAACGCTATTAAAAAAGGTGATGAAAAAACGGTTTGGATCGAAGTCCAGCCCGCTCCTGAGCTTTATACAGCAGGAAAAGGAACCTTTATGGATGAAATGCTGACCGCTATCCACGCGAAAAATGCGGCTGCGAAGCTTGAGGGGTGGCCGAAAGTAACGGAAGAAAAAGCTGTTTCATATAAGCCTGATGTCATCATTACGACATATGGCTACTATACGAAAAATGCGGCGCAGAAAGTGCTGGACAGAAAAGCATGGAAAGACGTGCCGGCCATTAAAAAGAAGCAAGTGTATGATATTCAATCGGATTTAGTAAGCCGTCCTGGTCCACGGCTAATCGAAGGGGTCGAGCAACTTGCGGAAGCCGTCTATCCTGACGTTTTTAAGAAATAATATCGTCCTTTCTTATAGTATTGTTTTATGTTTCATGATCGTTTCTGTATCATTGGGGGTTTCGGTAGGAAGTGTACCTATCCCCCTTTTTCACGTTTTACGGATTCTTACATCGTCCTTATTCCATCTTCCTATCCCGCATGATATTGATCGTGGAACGGTAAATATTGTGATGGATATCCGGTTTCCGCGTGCAGTGCTTGCTTTATTGGTTGGCTGTTCGTTGTCGCTTGCGGGATGTGCGTTTCAAGGCTTGTTAAAAAATCCGCTGGCTGATCCATACACGCTCGGAGTATCATCAGGCGGGGCATTGGGCGCTGTCGCCGTTTTATTTTTCGGCATCTCGCTGCCTTTTTTCGGTGACTATACATTGCCGATAATCAGTGTGCTGACGGCTTTCTTGACACTGCTGATTGTCATCTTTTTTGCCCGGTTGGTCCATCGGTCGCTTTCAGTCGAAACGATCATTTTGGCGGGCATTATTTTCAGTTCATTTTTAGGGGCGCTCATCTCCCTTTTAATTGCCTTGACGGGTGAGGAATTGCGGTCGATTATCGGCTGGATTATGGGCAGTGTGTCGATGAGGGGCTGGCCGTATATCGGGCTGATTCTACCGTTTTTCCTTGTCGGCTTTTTCATCCTTATGATGAATGCGAGAGAATTGAATGCGCTTGCCTTTGGCGAAAATGATGCGAGGGCGATCGGCGTGAATGTTCAAAGGCATAAAATGTATGTGCTCTTTGCTGCGTCCCTTTTGACAGGGTCTGCTGTTGCCGTTTCAGGAACGATCGGCTTTGTTGGCCTGGTCATTCCACATATGGCCCGATTGATCTGGGGAGTCGACCATCGCCATCTTCTTCCGCTTTCGATGGGAGTCGGAGGCGCGTTTTTAGTCCTCGTCGATTTGCTGGCCCGGACGATCATTTCGCCGACAGAACTGCCGATCGGCGTGTTGACTGCCATTATTGGCAGCCCGGTGTTTGCTTTTATTTTCATACGTTCACGCAGAAAAGAGGTGTAGATGATGCTCCATGTTGAGAATGTGACAGCTGGCTATAACGGAAAAGACATTGTACATCAGGTCACGTTTTCGGTACCAAAAGGCGAGTTTTTCGGCATCATTGGCCCGAATGGAAGCGGGAAGACGACGCTTTTGCGCTCAATCAGCGGCGAGCTTTCGGTAAAAAGCGGAAAGCTTAACGTCATGGACCGGCCCATCCAGTCCTTTTCCAGCAAAGAACGGGCGCGCAGAATCGCCGTTTTGCCGCAGCACAATGAAACAGCGTTTGACTACAGCGTAAAAGAAACGGTCGCCCTTGGCAGATATCCGTATTATGAAGGTTTTTTCAAGCAATCTTCGAAACGGGATGACGAAGTGGTCGAAATGGTGATGGGGGAAACGGGCATTGCTCAGTTTGCCGAACAATCGTTAGGAAATTTAAGCGGAGGGGAGCGGCAGCGGGTGTTTCTCGCAAAAGCGCTTGCCCAGGAGCCGGAGCTCTTGCTTTTAGATGAACCGACGAACCATCTTGACCTTTCGTATCAAATGAAGCTGCTTGAACTAATCAAAGAACGGACGATAGACAAAAAACTAACCGTTGTCGCCATTTTGCACGATTTAAATTTAGCGAGCCTTTATTGTGACAGGCTTATGTTATTGAATGAAGGAAAATGTGAAGCGCTCGGGACGCCCATTGAGGTCATGAATGATGCAAATTTGAAAAAAGTGTATGGCATTCCGCTTCACCGCCACACGCACCCGCGGGTCGCAAAGCCGTTAATTGCGCTTATGCCGGAAGAAAAAGCGGAAGAACAATCGCTTGAACACGTTACAATAGAAACAACCGAAAACATGATGGTCGTCAGAAGTCCTTTTCCGTTTAAAACGTTATCGTCAGCCCTTGTTGGAGGAGGATTCAACTGGGCAACAACGTTCGTTAACCGCCATGTCGACAAAAACTATAATTGCAGTGAGGCGAAACAAGAATACATCCGCTATTTGTGCGCGAACAGGTTGAATATAACCGGGACGGTCGGAATGATGACTGCAGCCTTACTGGAAGATGCCGGCATGAAGTCCATTCAAAATGAAGAATGCCGCGTCCTCGCTATTGTGACAGCGGGGACATCGAATAGTGTGGATATTTCCCGTTCATGGGAGTATGCGGCTGGCACGATGAAAGTCGGAACGATCAACATCTGGGTTTTTGTTGAAGGCGAGCTGACCGAAGAAGCCTTTACGCAGGCAATGATGACGGCAACAGAAGCGAAAACGAAGGCGCTGGCGCTAGAACAAATTATCGACCGAAACTCAGGAACGGTCGCAACAGGCACTTCGACCGACAGTATGTGCATTGCCGCGACTCAAACAGGGAAAAAAATCGAATATGCCGGAACGATTACTCCAGTCGGAAAATGGATCGGGAAGGCGGTTTTTGATGCTTTAATAGAAGCGATTCAAAATTATAAAAGAAGAAGAGAAGAGCTATGATTCATCACCTTATTGCTATTACACTCGCACTCATTATTGACCAATTGATCGGGGATCCTCCATGGCTACCCCATCCGGTCAGAGGTTTTGGAAAATTGATCGCGTTTTTCGAAAAAAAATTCAATCACGGGCCCAACCGGATGGCCAAAGGCACTTTAATGGTCTTTCTCGTGCTGCTTATTACAGGGGCCTTATCGTTTACAGTTGTCTTGTTTTCCTATCAATTGAATGAATGGCTCGGCGTCGCCATCGAGGGGCTCTTCATTTCAACGACCATTGCCGTAAAAGGATTGAGGGAAGCGGGGATTTCGGTTCTTAAGCCGCTTGAAAACCAGCAATTGGAGCTGGCAAGGGAAAAGCTCAGCTGGATCGTCGGCAGAGATACGGAACAGTTAGATGAAAGTGAAATTGTCAGAGGAGCGGTCGAAACGGTAGCGGAAAATACGAGTGATGGCATCACTGCCCCGCTCTTTTATGCATTAATCGGGGGGGCTCCGCTCGCGTTATTGTATCGGGCTGTCAATACGTGCGATTCAATGGTCGGCTATAAAAACGATCGCTACCTCCTGTTTGGGCGGGCATCAGCAAGGCTTGATGACGTCATGAATTTTTTGCCGAGCCGGATCACGGGCCTTATTATGGTTCTTCTGAATCCAACGACAATGAAAATATCGAAAAATGAAGCATTCTCCGTCTTGTTTCGCGATGCGAGAAAACATCCTAGTCCGAACAGCGGCTGGGGAGAAGCGGCGGTTGCCGGGCTCCTCGGAGTGCAGCTTGGCGGAGTGAACACGTATAAAGGGAAAGTGTCCAATCGGGCGAAAATGGGGAACGGTCATTATCCGCTTAAAGCATCCCATATTTCACAGACGATTACGATAATGGAGCGGACAACCTTTTTTTTCTACATCTTATTACTAATCATCGGAGGTGCGGTCTATGGAATTTCCCGAGCATGGAGCTAATCCGCAAGCAATCACGAAACTTTTCCAACTTCCACTTTCAGAAAATACGATCGATTTCAGCGTTAATGTCAATCCGTATCAACCGTTTCGGCAGCTAAAAGAAAACTGGAATGATTTTTATAAGGAGATGCTTGTCTATCCTGACCCCCATTCTACGGAACTCGTTCAAAAAATCGCTGATTGCGAGAATCTCAATAATGGCCAAATATTAATCGGGAACGGCGCTTCTGAGCTCATTTATTTACTGGCCCATTATTTTAGCGGATCGGATGTGCTCGTGATCGATCCGGCATTTTCAGAATATCGCAAGGCGTGTGAAACGTTTGGTTCAAAAGTACACTCGTTCACGGTTTCTGAAGAAACGGATTGGCAGGTTGATCTTCTTAAACTGGAGCGCGCCCTTTCAGGGAAATCCGTCTTGTTTATTTGTCATCCGAACAATCCGACGGGAGTCTCGTATTCTCGCGAATGGTTCGAAACCGTCTTTCAAATGACAGAAGATCTTGGCGTAGTCGTTGTCGTTGACGAGGCATTCTATCATTTTATGGGGAAGCCATTTTCAGTCATTTCCTATTTAAGAAGATTCCCCCATGTTGTCGTATTGCGCTCTTTGACGAAAATGTTTCATATCCCTGGCATCCGTCTCGGGTTTTTGCTTGGCTCGGAATCGTTTATCAAAGAAGTGCGGCAACTCCAGCCGTCATGGAGCGTTAATGGGGTTGCCCAGAAAGTGGGCGTCCTATGCCTTGAACAAACCGGGTACATCGCCGATACTGCACGAAACATCGCGCTAGACCGATATGACTTGTTTAGTAGTTTGGACCGGCTCGGATTTCTCACGTCGCCATCAGCCGTCAATTTTTACTTGCTCAGGCCAAAAGGGGAGAAACGAGATTTGCTTCCGCTTATCCGCTATTTGTTAAAAAAAGGGATCGTTCCGCGCCATACATATAATTTCATAGGGCTGGACGGAAATTATCTTCGGCTCGCGGTCAGAACAAGCAGGGAGAACGAACGGCTGCTTGAAGCGCTCGAAAGCTGGGGCGGACAATGATTGTTTTTATTACAGGAGGGGTGAGAAGCGGGAAAAGTTCATTTGCCGAACAACTCGCGACAGATGCGGCAAGGCGTATCTCTCGCAATCTCCATTATATCGCGACGAGCCAAAAGACGGATCAAGAAATGGAGGAACGAATCAAGCGCCATCAAGAAAAACGGGAACATAGCCCTTTCGCCTGGAGGACATGGGAGGTACCGGTGTGTCTTGAAGGGATTGCCGATTATTTTCAAAGCGGCGATTTACTTTTGTTAGATTGCTTGACCAATCTCGCGACGAACGAGCTTTTTGCAGGCTGGGAGAATGGAACGGAAAAGTGGCAAAATGGAAACTACCGATCTGAAGTCTACCATCGTATCATTCAAGTGATCGAGCAGCTGGATCAAAGGGGCGTGACCCTGTTCATCGTTTCCAACGAAATCTTCCAATCTCCTATCCCGGATGACCCGGGTACGCTCTATTTTGCTGAACTGCTCGGAAAATTGCACCAGCATATCGTAGCAATGGCCGCACGGGCCTATCTCGTTGAAAACGGCATTGCGACCGTAAAGAAAGGTGAGCATCATGAAGGTGAAAGATAACGACATGTTCAATGGCTGGCGGCTTGCCGTCCAATTTTTAACGGTATTGCCGGCAAAAAGAAACATTCCGTGGAATGAAAGAAGCGGACGCTGGAGCATTTATTTTTATCCGGTAGTCGGCCTGTTAATGGGAGTTTTCTTATCGGCTCTCGCTTATGTACTTCTTCGTTATTCGCCATTTTCCCCGCTTGCCGCTACAATGTGCCTTTTTACATGCTCGATAGTTCTTTCAGGCGGCCTTCATTTGGACGGGTGGATGGACGTTAGCGACGCGTTTTTTTCTTACCAGGAGAAGGAAAAAAAGCTTGAGATTATGAAAGATTCGCGTGTCGGCGCGTTCGGCGTCATGTCGCTTCTCTTTTTGCTAAGCTGGCGCTTTCTTTTCATGTATGAATTGGTCTCAAGAAGCAAGACGGTTATGATCCTTTATTTGCTCATCCCTTTATTCTCGAGGATTGCGATGGGGCTTTTATTAATAGCGGCGCCCCTTGCAAAACCGGGCGGGATGGCCCATTTTATGAAACAAGTAGTAAAGAAAAATAGCTGGATCGCCTATGGCGGCTATTTGCTCATTGTTGTGATCATCGGCATCATATTTTTCCATGCCGCTATTGTCATTTTATTGGCACTTGGAAGCCTTCTCTTTTGCCTTTGTTGGGGGATGTTTTGCAAGCGGCAGTTCGGAGGAATTACAGGAGATACGCTTGGCGCCTGTTTAGAAGGGACGGAAAACATATTATGGCTCATCGGTTGGCTGTTACTTTACTTCGGCACGGCTTGACGGACGAAAATGTGAAAAAACAATACATTGGCTGGTCCGATCCGCCGTTATGTGAAAAAGGTAGGCAGGAATTAATCGATTCATCAAAGGCATACCCGGCAGGTGTTCTTATCGTCAGCGATAAAAAGCGGTGCAAAGAAACGGCGGCCATTCTTTATCCGAACAAACCGTACGAAGTTTGCCCTGGGTTTCGCGAGCTTCATTTCGGCAAGTGGGAAGGAAAGACGTACGAGGAGTTGAAAAGCGATCCGGAGTATTGCCATTGGCTTGATTGTAGGCAAGAGCCGGCGCCTCCTGGCGGGGAGTCTTTTGCAGATTTTCAAAAACGGGTTCTCGAAGCCTGGAAAGAACAAATCATCCGGCGATTCGATTGTGAAGAGATCCACCACCTTGTGCTCATTACGCATGGCGGACCCATTCGCTTATTATTGTCGTACTTTGCGCCTGAAGAAAAGCTGATGTGGGAATGGCCCGTTTCGCACGGAGAAGGGTATACGTTCATCTGGGAAGAAGCCGGCGCGTTAAGGAGGGGGTTGCGATGCACTTTGTTACAGGCGGTGCCTTTAACGGAAAAAGGCGCTGGGTAGAAGCCTTTTATGGTTACCCGCACAAAAACGGAGGATGGCATTCCTTTTATGAAAGCGCCGATGTTTCCAAAGAAGTTTGGGATCATGGCATTGTCGTGCTAGAAGGAATGGAGATGTTTGTGAAAAATACGCTAAACGAGGTTAACGAAAAAGGAAGAGAGCAACTTCGCCTCGAATTAAAAAAGTGGTGCGAGTGGGAGCAATCAAACGGCACCCGAAAGCTTGTGCTGATCGGAAGCGATATCGGCAAAGGGATCGTCCCGATCGAAAAGGAGCACCGGCTTTGGCGCGACATGGCAGGCTGGTTTTATCAAGACATAGTGTCGGCGGCATATCGCGTCGATGTGATCTGGTATGGCTTAAGTGAACGTTTAAAATAAGGGAGGAAAAAGAAAAATGAGACTATACACGAGAACTGGCGATGAAGGGCAAACGAGCGTTATTGGCGGGCGTTTAGGGAAAGACGATATCCGTGTCAAAGCATACGGGACGCTTGATGAGCTAAATAGCTTTGTCGGACAGGCTATCACGCAGCTTGATGAAGCGAAATTCCCGGATATTTTGCCTGAGCTTGTCAAAATCCAGCACGAGCTGTTTGATTGCGGCGGCGACTTATCCGTCATTAAAAATAAACGGCCGTATAAAACAGAAGAAGAGGCGATTACCTTTTTAGAAGAGCGGATTGACGAATATATTAAAGAAGCGCCGGAGCTTGAACGATTTATTTTGCCAGGCGGCTCGCAGGCATCTGCCTCGATCCACATTTGCCGGACGATTGCCCGCCGCGCGGAACGGGAAATTGTCGAATTGAAGCGAAACGGCGAAATCAATCCGGTTGTCCTTAAGTACGTTAACCGTCTTTCCGATTACTTCTTCGCGATTGCCCGTGTCATTAACTTCCGCCTTGGGGTAAAAGATGTCGAGTACGAGCGCAGCGCCATCGTCTTTAGAGGCGGTAAAAGAAAGGAGAACAAATCGTCGGCAAATGAATAGAAAATGGTCATACTTCATCGTGTTTACATCATTGGCTGTTATCGGATCGTTTCTTAAAATCCCGTCTTCTATCGGCAGCGTCGCGTTCGATTCATTTCCGGCATTGGTGGCGGCTTCAATTCTTTCGCCTGTATGGGGGATGGGGACCGCCGCTTTCGGCCATATCATGTCAGCCGCGTTAGACGGGTTTCCCCTCGGCCCTCTTCACGTCATCATCGCTGTGCAAATGATGCTCATTGTCGGTTTCTATGGCTGGTTATATAGACGAAGTTGGCGGATTCCAGCAGTGGTCAGTTTTGTCATCGGCAACGGAGTTCTTGCACCGATATGCTTTTGGCCCATTTTAGGGAGAGCGATGGCTGTGTCGCTAATTCCGAGTTTAACCGCAGCCGCCACGCTCAATAGTGTTGTTGCGCTTCTTGTCGCACCACGCCTCAGCAAGGCGCTTTCGGCACGGGCTAAAAAAGGGTTTGACGTATGAGAGATGTTGTCTTTCAACCGTTAAGTGAGACGGAAAGCCTTGTCATCTCAGCGGATAATTCAGGTGGAGTAGGCGAAAAGGAACATGATCTTGTTCACGTGCCGTATGAAACGGTTGCTTATTTCGGTCTCCGGGTCGCATTAATGGAGCTGCTTGCGGTTGGTGCTGAACCGGTCTCCGTTGTCATCCAAAATTTTAATGATGAAGCTGTCTGGGAGCGGCTCGAGGCCGGTGTTCAAAAGGTTTTTCACGAAGCCGGGATTGGGTCTGTTCCAGTGACAGGCAGTACGGAAAGCAATTTCAGGCTGCTTCAATCAGCTACCGGTTTTATATGTATCGGAAAAGTTAACACGAAAAACATTCGGATCGGCGTCACCCCTGAACATGCCAAATTGGCGGTCATCGGAAAGCCGCTCGTCGGCGAAGAAGTACTAACTGATCAAGAACATGTTGCGCCTTTATCGCTTTTCTACAAGCTTCTTCATACAAAAGGAGTCTACGAAATAGTTCCCGTCGGCTCAAAAGGCATTGAACATGAATTAAAAGGTTTAGCTTTAGCGAACCGGAGAGAAGTTGACTTGCCTGCAAAAGGAACTCTCGATCTTAAAAAATCCGCAGGACCTTCGACTTGTTTTATTATGAGCTATTCACCTGAAATTGAAACAGAACTAAAAAAAATATGCCGCCACTATTTTTATGCGGTATAACAAGAAGCTATTCTCTTCAAAACGAACAGGAACATGTTCAAGACATGATCCTGTTCGTTTTTACTTCTTTTTCAAGATAAGATAATACCCATTTGCACCAATTAATTTCCTCTTGTTCTTGCAAAAGTTTTCGCTTGAACAAAATGTAACGGCCAAAAACGTTTGATTTAATGTCCTCGAGCTTTTCCCCGTATTCTTTTTCCATTAAACCAATTTCCATTTTGCGTTTAGCCAGCTTTTCTTCATAAAGGGCCAGCCGCTCTTGAAATAGAGAGATTCCAGTTTCAACGTCAGCGAGTGAAATCGCATATGCCTTTATAAGAAATTCATCACGGGCAACGGGCGGTGCGGGCGGGTTCGATATCCATTTTTGCAGCAATGACCGCCCTTTATCTGTAATCGAATAAATTTTTTTATCAGGTTTCCCCGTTTGTTCAACATGAACGTAAGTAACGAATTCATCCTCCTCCAGTTTGGACAAAAGCGGATAGATCTGGCTATGCTTCGCATTCCAAAATACTTCCAATAATTGTTTTAATTCATAGCCTGTACAAGATTTTCTAACGAGCATACTAAGTAGGGCATAACCTAGTGAGTTCATAATTGTACCTCCTAATTCTCTCAATAACAGTATATCATAGACAATTCTCTTGCATAAATTATATATAAATATTGACATAATGATGGCGGAGGTATATAATCTGAAATTGTTATGTAAAAAGTTATATATAAATGAATTCGAATTTACAAGGGGGATATGTTAGTGGAAGTAGTAAAACAAGAAGAACTTTCATCATCTCATCATCATGATGACCATTCCATTAAAACGATTTTTAGACAACCGAAAGCGGCCTGGGCGGTTGCTTTTTCATGTATTATCGCGTTTATGGGGATTGGATTAGTCGACCCGATATTGCCGGCGATTGCCCAGAAGCTTAATGCTACGCCCAGTCAAGTATCACTTTTATTTACTAGTTACATGCTCGTAACGGGTGTCGTTATGCTCGTAACCGGATGGGTTTCTAGCCGAATCGGCCCCAAATTGACGTTATTACTTGGATTAATTTTAATTATCGTTTTTTCTGCATTAGGCGGTATGTCTTCAACGGTTAACCAGATTGTCTGGTTCCGTGCCGGATGGGGATTTGGTAACGCCTTTTTCATTTCAACCGCATTAGCCGTTATTGTTAGCGTTGCAAGCGGCGGTACAGCGAGCGCCATCATTCTTTATGAAGCGGCGATGGGCTTAGGGATGTCTGTCGGTCCTCTTCTCGGCGGTTTGCTTGGGGACATTAGCTGGCGCGGTCCATTTTTTGGAGTGGCTACTCTTATGGCGATTGGATTTATTGCCGTAATTGTCTTACTTTCAGATGTTCCAAAACCGAAGCGCAAAAGTTCGATCCTTGATCCAATTCGTGCATTAAGCCATGGTGGTTTATTGTCGATTGGAGTAACTGCGCTTTTATATAACTTCGGCTTTTTTACTTTGCTCGCTTTTTCGCCATTCGTTCTTCATACAGATGAGCACGGTCTCGGATTCATCTTCTTTTTCTGGGGAGTTTGTCTTGCCATTACGTCAGTATTTATTGCCCCGAAACTTCAAGAACGGTTTGGGACAATGCGGACAATGTATGCCATTTTGTTTTTATTTGCAGCGGATTTAGTCGTTATGGGAATAGGGGTATCTTCGAAGCTGACGCTTGTCCTCGCGATCGTTGTTGCGGGAGCTTTTTTAGGCGTGAATAATACGCTAATCACTACAGCGGTAATGGAAGTGTCACCTGTAGAGAGGTCCGTCGCTTCTGCAGCGTATAGCTTTGTTCGATTTGTCGGAGGTGCGATTGCCCCATGGCTGGCAGGTAAACTTGCTGAATGGTACAATCCGCAAGTGCCGTTCTATTTTGGAGCGTTTGCGTTACTTCTTGCTCTTTTCGTTCTATTTAACGGAAGAAAATATATGGGGAATGTGAAATAGGCATAAATGATTTGTTTAAGCGGATTCAGGGTATAGAAGAGTAAATCCGAAAACAGGAGGCATGAATAATGTATAAACTTTTAGTCCCTATCGATGGATCGGAAGTAGCGGAACGAGCAATGCAGACAGCAGTTTCTCTTTGTCAAAAACGAGAGGGTGAAACGCACATTACCCTTTTGCATGTTGCTTCTGTCGAGTATTATCCAGGAATGGCGGTTGCCAGCGTGAATATTAATCTGGACGAAACGGTCAGCAAAGAAGGCGAAGAGCTATTGCAGGAGTCGCTTAATAAAATAAAAAATGCCGGCATTCATGTAGATTCCGTCTTGCTTAAGGGTTATGCCGCAAAAGAAATATGCGAATACGCGAACGAAAATGGCTACGATATGATCGTTATCGGCAATCGCGGCCGAGGGGCATTTGGTGAATTGATTCTTGGCAGCGTCAGCCACAAAGTTCTCCATCATGCGAAGTGTCCGGTTTTAATCGTTAAATAAAAAGTGATGGCTACGCATTATAAAGCGTGGTCATCACTTTTTTTGCGCAATCAGCCAAATCAGATGCCCAATCGGTCAAAACAGAGGCGTTATCGGCCAAATCAGGTACCCAATCGGTCAAAACAGAAGCGTTATCGGCCAAATCAAACGCACTAAAGGTCAAATCAGGGACACTGTCCGCCAATTATCGAGGGTTAAACGAGTAGGAAAAAGGGTAAAGTTAATTAATCCAACTAAATGGAGGGGAAGAACAATGAGGAAACTATTAGTTCCCATTGACGGTTCCAAAGCTTCAGAACGCGCCTTGCAAACCGCTATAGATCTTTGCAAAGGAAGAGAAAACGACTATCTCATTACCCTATTACATGTTTCAGTCATCGAATACCATTATGCCGGAATTGGTATCGCAGCAGTTCGAGCCAATATCGATGAATCCATTGTACGAGAAGGAGATCATCTGTTACGTACTGCTTCAAATCAGTTTGAAAATAGTGGTATCGAAGTTGATACCGTTCATCTTCAAGGTTATGCAGCGCAGGAAATTTGCCAATATGCCGAAGAAAATAGGTATGATATGATCGTCATCGGAAATCGAGGATTAGGTACATTTGGGAAATTCATTCTCGGCAGTGTCAGCCATAAAGTAGTTCACCACGCCTCATGCCCGGTACTAATCGTAAAATAAGAAAGCGGTCGCCTGGAAAAAGGCGGCCGTTTTTTATGTAACTTTTCTCCTTTTTATTCGTAGTTACAGTATAATCATCTTTAGATGCTGCATTTGTTGGAGGATTATATGTCAAAGAAGAAAAAACAATCGAAAATTTGGGCGGGGTTAAGTGCCGTCGGTTTGTTTCTTTTATCTAAATTAAAATTCGTTTTTGCCCTTTTAAAAGTTGGGAAGTTCGCCACCTTAATTTCGATGTTTATTTCTTTCGGTGCGTATGCGATCATTTATGGCTGGAAATTTGGCGTGGCGCTCGTATACCTGCTTTTTGTCCATGAAATGGGGCATTTACTGGCGGCTAAGCAAAAAAAATTGCCGACTTCTCCAGCGATATTCATTCCATTTTTAGGAGCGGCGGTCGGAATGAAGAAGATGCCGGATAACGCGAAAGATGAAGCCTATATTGCCTATGCCGGACCTTTATTTGGCCTTCTCTCCATTTTACCTGCCGTCGTGTTATACGAAAAGACGGGATATCCGTTATGGGGATTAATGATTTCGCTTGGAGCCACCATCAATTTGTTTAACCTGTTTCCAGTCTCACCACTGGATGGAGGAAGGATCGTTGGCGTGTTGTCGCCGAAAATTTGGCTCATCGGGTTAATTTGCATCATTCCGATCTTAATTTTGTCACCTGATCCAATTATCTTTTTAATTTTCCTTTTCGGACTTGGAAACTGGTGGAGAAATGCAAGGCGGGATTATACCGTGAAGGAAGGAAAGCAAACGGAAGAACTTTTGGTGAATGAACAAGAAGAGGCCCGCAAGTTAGGAAATGAATTAAAGCACTATCAAGACATGCCTAACTTTGCTTATATCGTAGATCATATGATGGATGAAAACAGAGTAAGCAAGGACCGTCTGATCCGAAACTTGCCGGACGGATGGATGTTGCCGTTTTTTCACGATAAAAAGAAATTAAAAAAGGATGCAATCTTGACGAAAATCTCATTGCTGGAAAAACGTGAACGGCTCCTCCTCGTGCCTTGCAAAGAAGAAGCATTAAAAGAAGAACATTCGACGGTAGAGGAAGGGCAACAGGAAAAAGCGCCGGAGCAATTTATTAACGAGCTCATTTCAAGCTATGAAGAAAGTCTCTTGAATGAAAAAGAAAACGTACAAAATGAGATAGAAAAAATGAAAAATTATTATGTCGCTTCGATGAAAACAAAAGTAACCGTCCTGGTGCTTTATCTCCTATTAGCCGGTTCATTATCTTACTTCGTCGTGTATGGTAATACGATCATGAAGTCCCATTTGATCGGTTAAATCTTGTGACAATCGCCTTTTAAAAAGGGAAGATTGTCACTTTTATTTTTTTAAGCTAAAGAGGATGCAGCCAACACCAATAAGCAACCATATCAATTTTGCGAACGAAACTTTGTAAGAAATGCCAACCAATCCGATGGACATCGTTGTTAAAAGAACGAGCGGACCAACAAAAGCGAGAAGCGAATTGACGACGAGCGCTTTTTCCACAGTATTAAATCTGAGCATAAACAAAGCCGCAGTGATTTCGCACAATCCGGAAAAAATTCGAATCGCCGCCATCCATAAAACCACTTTTTCAAACACAAGGAACAATGTTTCCACCTCCAAACAGGTTGTCTGTAAAAATATATGGTTGTCCTTAGAAAATTAGAAGTGTCAATATATTGCATAAAAATGAATATATATACATAAAAATAATTGAAGAAAATTCGACAAAACTTCTTAAAATTCGCATTACGAAAGGGTTTGACAACATTTTTGGAATTGTGTAATACTATGTTTGTATAGGGCATCTATACACACGTACTGATGGCTATACAGATTGTAATGATGAAGGGATTGAAATGCATGTTAGGAAAAGTAAAATGGTTTAATGCAGAAAAAGGGTATGGATTCATTGAGCGCGAAGATGGAGACGATGTTTTCGTTCACTTCTCAGCGATCAATGTAGAAGGTTTCAAAAGCTTAGATGAAGGTCAAGAAGTGGAATTTGAAATTGTTGAAGGAGCACGCGGACCACAAGCGGCTAATGTGACGAAACTTTAAAAATCACCCAATAGAAAATGACTCCCCCGTTTGTTTTTTATAAGCAAACGGGGTTTTTATTTTTTAAAACCATAAATACAGGTAATTATTAAAGTTCTGAAAAGTTTATGTCGAGTATGTAAAATTTTTGTCAAAATATTTTCCGCGGTTTAAAGGAATTGAGAAAGGGTATATCGAAATATATATACATCACGAAAGGAGGAGTTAAGTTATGAAATTTAACATTCGTGGAGAAAACATCGAGGTGACTCAAGCTCTTAAGGAATATGTAGAAAAGAAGGTTGCCAAACTTCAACGCTACTTTAACGAAACTCCGAATTCAGATGTTCATGTGAACCTTAAAGTTTACAATAATGAACAATCTATTGAGGTTACGATTCCAATGACGGGACTGCTTCTTCGCGCAGAGGAAAGCCATGCGGATATGTATGCTGCAATTGATCTTGTCGTTGAGAAATTGGAACGTCAAATTCGCAAACATAAAACGAAAGTAAACCGGAAATTCCGGCAACAACAAGATAACTCCAAATTTCTGTTTACGAACGGCAATGAGACAACATCAACAGCCGTTCTGGATGAAGAAGATGAACTAGAGATTGTACGTGAAAAACGGTTTGATTTAAAACCGATGGATACAGAAGAAGCGATTTTACAAATGGATATGCTAGGGCATGATTTCTTTGTTTATAATCATGCCGAAACAAACAAAACCAATGTCGTTTATCGTCGAAGAGACGGGAAATACGGCTTAATTGCTCCAGAGTAAGTGAAATAGCATCATAAGCGCACAGCCATATCGGCTGTGTGCTTTTTGCTGTGCGGATGTGTACAATATGATACGATAGGCTATGATAAATGACCTGGCAGCCAAAACATAAACATTTGGTGTAGGGTTGTAATGTCTGGTAAAATAATAATAATATGATTTTATTCCATTATTTCCTTAACAGAGGAGCGTTTGTAGATGATAGGTTTGCTAAAAAAAATATTTCCGAATTCGAATGACCGAAATTTGAATAGATATCAAAAAATCGCGGATCAAGTGGAAGCGCTTGGCGATCAATTTAAAAATGCATCTGACGAAGACCTTCGCAATAAAACCGATGAATTTAAAGAACGGATTGGTAAAGGTGAATCGTTAGATGATATTTTGCCTGAAGCGTTTGCGGTGGTGCGTGAAGCATCAACCCGCGTCTTAAATATGCGTCCGTATCCTGTTCAAATTATGGGGGCGGTTGCTCTTCACGAAGGAAACATCGCAGAGATGAAAACCGGTGAAGGTAAAACATTGGTTGCGACCATGCCGCTTTATTTAAATGCCCTTGAAGGAAAAGGCGCACACCTCGTAACTGTCAACGAATATTTGGCGCGTCGTGACTCGGAAATTATGGGACCGCTTTTCAATTTCCTCGGCTTATCCGTAGGACTTAATATTTCCGATATGTCCAGCGAGGAAAAGCAAGAAGCGTATAATGCAGACATTACGTATGCGACAAACAATGAATTAGGATTCGACTACCTCCGGGATAACATGGTCGTCTATAAAGAACAAATGGTACAGCGCCCTTTAAATTATGCGATTGTCGATGAAGTCGACTCTATTTTAATTGACGAAGCGCGCACACCATTAATTATTTCAGGTTCCGCCCAAAAATCGACAGAGCTTTATACGATGGCGAACGTATTTGTCCGTACATTAAATAAGGAAACGGATTATACGATTGATGAAAAAACAAAAAATGTGCAGCTGACGGAAGAAGGAATGTCGAAAGCGGAGAATTTTTTCTCGATCGATAACCTTTACGATTATGCGCACGTTACGTTAAATCACCATATTAACCAGGCGTTAAAAGCGAATGTCATCATGATTCGCGATGTGGATTATGTCGTTCAGGATGGAGAAGTGGTCATCGTTGACCAATTTACAGGTCGCCTAATGGCAGGACGGCGCTACAGCGACGGCCTTCACCAGGCGATTGAAGCGAAAGAAGGGCTCGAGATCCAGCGCGAGAGCATGACGCTGGCAACCATTACGTTCCAAAACTATTTCCGGATGTATAAAAAGCTAGCCGGGATGACCGGTACGGCGAAGACGGAAGAAGAAGAATTCCGCAATATTTACAACATGGAAGTCGTTTCGATTCCGACGAACAAGCCGATTGCCCGTAAAGATGCACCGGATATTGTATATAAATCAATGGAAGGCAAGTTCAGGGCGATTGTAAAAGAAATCGTTGAACGGCATGCGACAGGACAACCTATCCTTGTCGGCACGATTTCGGTTGAAACATCTGAATATTTAAGCCAACTGCTGAAGAAAAAAGGCATTCCGCATAACGTGTTAAATGCGAAAAACCATGCGCGCGAGGCCGAAATTATTGAGAACGCCGGACAAAAAGGAATGGTCACGATCGCAACGAACATGGCCGGCCGCGGTACGGACATTAAGCTTGGCGAAGGGGTGCGCGAACTTGGCGGTTTGCATATATTAGGTACGGAGCGCCACGAATCACGCCGGATCGATAATCAGCTGCGCGGACGTTCCGGACGTCAGGGCGATCCAGGTTCTTCCCAATTTTATATTTCAATGGAAGACGAATTAATGCGCCGTTTCGGTTCTGAAAACATGATGAACATGATGGAAAAGCTCGGAATGGATGAGGATACGCCGATCGAAAGCAAGCTTGTGACAAAAGCGGTTGAATCTGCGCAAAAACGGGTCGAAGGATCAAACTTCGATGCCCGGAAGCAGCTTCTTCAATACGATGACGTCATGCGCCAACAGCGCGAGATCATTTATAAACAGCGCCAGGAAGTGCTGGATGCTGACAACTTGAACGAAATTGTGCTGCAAATGCTTGATTCAGTCATTGAGCGAATCGTGACCATTCATACTCCTGAAGAAGCTGTTCAGGAAGAGTGGGAACTAAAGAACATCGTCGACTATGCAACGGCTACGTTCTTAAATGAAAATGACATCACGGAGAAAGACCTTGCAGGCCTTGACCGCGAAGAAATAATCGAGCTTCTGAAACAAAAAGCGAGGGACGATTTCGAAGCAAAGAAAGCTTTAATCGATCCAGAACATATGCGGGAGTTTGAAAAAGCCGTTATTCTCCGTGCGGTCGACAGCAAGTGGATGGATCATATCGACCAGATGGATCAGCTTCGAGAAGGAATCCACCTTCGCGCTTACGGCCAAAACGATCCGCTTCGTGAATATCAATTTGAAGGCTTCGAAATGTTTGAAGCGATGATTGCGGCGATTGAGGAAGAAGTCGTAACTTACATCATGAAAGCACAAGTAGAACAAAATATGGAACGCCAGCAAGTTGCTGAAGGAAAAGCGGTCGTTCCGAGCGATAAGAAAGAGACGAAAAAGAAGCCGATCCGCAAGAAGCAAGACATCGGAAGAAACGCCTTATGCCCTTGCGGAAGCGGCAAGAAATACAAACAGTGCCATGGAGCAAATTAAAACACATGGGAAGAGAGTCGAGCAGGCTCTCTTTCCATATGCAACAAGCGAGAAAACAAGATAGAGGTGCTAAATAATGGATTTAGTGGAAATTAAACAAGAACTTTCAAGTATGGCTAAACGATTAGCGGATTTCAGGGGGTCTCTTTGACCTCGATACGAAAAAAGCAAGAATTGCCGCGTTAGAAGAGCAAATGAGCGCGGCCGATTTTTGGGATGACCAAAACAAAGCGCAAACGGTCATAAGCGAAGCGAACGCTTTAAAAGACCAGGTCAATCAATTTGAGGAGCTCAATTCCTCCTACGAGGACTTGGACGTCGCTTACGAGCTTGTAAAAGAAGAAAACGATGCAGATCTTCAAAAAGAACTGGTTCGTGATTTAAAAGCATTATCAGAAGAATTAAACCGATTTGAACTGACCCTTTTGTTGAATGAACCGTATGATAAAAACAATGCAATCCTTGAACTGCATCCCGGTGCGGGCGGAACGGAATCCCAGGATTGGGCATCGATGCTTCTGCGCATGTATACCCGGTATGCGGAGCGAAAAGGATTTAAAGTTGAAACGCTTGATTACTTGCCCGGGGATGAAGCAGGCGTGAAAAGCGTCACATTGAGCATTAAAGGACATAACGCTTACGGCTATTTAAAAGCTGAAAAAGGCGTACACCGCCTCGTTCGGATTTCGCCGTTTGATTCATCAGGCCGGCGCCACACTTCATTCGTTTCATGTGATGTTATGCCTGAAATCAATGATGATGTCGAAGTCGAAGTCCGGACTGAAGATTTGAAAATCGATACGTACCGATCGAGCGGTGCCGGTGGACAGCACGTCAATACAACGGACTCCGCGGTGCGTATTACCCATATTCCAACGAATATCGTTGTCTCCTGCCAGACGGAGCGCTCACAAATCCAAAACCGCGAACGGGCAATGAAAATGTTGAAAGCAAAATTGCTGCAGCGCAAAATCGAGGAACAACAGGCAGAACTGGCGGAAATTCGTGGCGAACAAAAAGAAATCGGCTGGGGAAGCCAAATACGCTCCTACGTCTTCCACCCGTATAGCCTCGTCAAAGACCACCGGACAAACACCGAAGCTGGCAACGTCCAGGGCGTTATGGACGGGGACATCGATCCGTTCATCGACGCGTATTTGCGCTCGCGAATTAAATAATGCTAAAAAAGAACCTATAAAAGAGGTTCTTTTTTTCTGGTCAGAGTTGTTTCTATAATTTAGAAGGTACTAGAAAAAGATAGTACTATGAAAGTTTCAAATTTGATTTAAAATGGGTAATAGAAATATTAACCAAAGTAACTATCAAAGAAAAAGAACGTTAACTAGAGGTGCACCAGCAATGAGTGAGATCAAAGTAGTCTACGGGGAAGTAGAACAAGCTTTATCCCGTTTAAAATCGGCCGTCCCGTCCATGCAGCCCTCTTTTGCTCCTGTTAAAGAAGGAAGCAACGTCTTGGATACGATGACAAAACTAAAGAACGTGAATGAATCATTGCGTAAAATCATTCAAGCGTATCAAACGCTGCTTTTGGAAAATAAAAAAGCGACAGAGAAGGCCGTCCAATCGATGCGAGAATTGGACGAAAAGCTAATTTATTCGGCCAACGACAAGGGGTGATGTCATGAAGATATTGGATGCCCGGGCGTTTAACCAATCGATCAGTGCCACCGAGAAGTATTTGGAATTGTTGAGCGAACAAATCAAACAGACAAAGGCTGCGGTGAAGGGGATCATTTCACTCGAAGATTCCCTTAAGGGAAAGACGGGGCAGGCGATCCGTTCGTTTTATCAGGAGTGCCACCTTTCGTTTTTGCTTTATTTTGAATCGTTCATTAAAGATTATGAAGCCATTTTAACATCGATCAAAAATCAGTTGAAAAATTTTGAGCCTGATCCAAACGGCGTCATTAGTGAGAGTTTTTTAGAACATGATGTAAGAAGCGGACTCAACAAAATAGAGACAACGGCCATCGGGATTGTTCATGAAGCAAACGAGGCGATGAAAAAAGTCCGGGACATTATAGACCTGCCCGATCTAGATGAAACTCATTTGGTGGAAAGCATCAGACAAGCGAAACGATACAGCAATCATACAATTGAACAGCTTCACGCCTTTGATAAAGCGCAAACCGCCGCGCTGGAAACGGTAGAACACGACATCGCCCTGATGGAAAACTATATCAACCAGATCGGCACAGCCATCAAAAGTGGCGAAGTGAATCTTTCAAATTACTCGGTAAAACAAATCACATCATACGAAAGCTATAATGACTTAATAGGAGACCTTGCCCAAAAGACAAATCCTTACGAAAACAAGTATAGACGCCCGGATGAGGACGAGCAATTAATCGCGGCTTCATACATAGGGGAATTGCAAAATAAAAATTTAACGAAAGAAGAATTTGAAACGCTTAAAGGGAAAGTTGAAACCGTTCATATTTTAGATGAATTGGATGAGTATGATGGAGATTATCATATATACGCAAATGGTATGATTGTTCGAGAATATAAAGATGAACATTTTAATATAAGATATGAATTTGTAGATAAAATTCGCAAAAAGAGAACAGGACGAGCCGAAGGACAAGATTCCCTGTTTGAAGGCACTCCGTTAGAACTTATCGAATATGCCGTTCCTGGAGGTCTTATAAAAACCGGTGCAACAAAACTCGGGAAAAAGGCGATTACAGGTATTGAAAAGAAGTTGGTGAAGGAATTTTCAGGGGATGCGGGTAACACCGCAGCTAACGATATCATTTCAAATATCCCTTCAAATGCCATAAAAAGAGACTTAACCCCTACAGATAATATAAAAGAAGGTGTAGAATATAAATGGAATGATGGAGGAGCCACATGGAGAGTAAGAATTCATAGTAAAGACTTGTCAGCTCCAAACGGCTCTAATGCTAGTAAAGGATGGATTATGAGGGTTCAAAGAGGGAAATGGTTTATGGATTCACAAGGGAATTGGCATAAGAGAAATTTATTAAGCCCAAATAGCCCGTTTTTTAATGAAAACATCGCCGACCAAACACATATACCTATTAAAAAGCTACGTTAGGATGATGAATTTTGAGTGAAATAGTTTTAGAAAATTTGCAAGAAGCATTTATGTTGGATAACAATGGAAAACTAGATGCTATTTACGAGCTTTGTGATATGTTAGAAAGTTATGAATATAAAAGCAATAATATGGAAGACCTAAATAAAATTTTGGATTTCCTTTTGGGGCACTTGGAATCTGAAAGTGATAATCAGTTAGTCGAACAAATGACGGAGGCTATCGTTTTAGCATTTATATATCAAAAAGTAACAACCTTTGATTATAGTAAGGTTGTAAAACTTTTGGAAAATTTGAATGGTAACGCCTTAGCGAATATGATAGAGATTTTAGGGTATTCAAAACAATTGAAATATTTAACTGTGCTAGAACAATATAAAACAAATGAAAATAAATTAGTAAAAGAAGCTGCACTTTTATCAATAAAACAAATTAAGAACGATGAACTGAACTTATAAAATTAGTCATATATCGGTTTATTGTCAACTCGAGTCTTGTAAAGCGAAAGTTGAGTTTTTCTTAATTTGTTTGTTAGTTTTAGGCTAGAAGAGGAAGCAAGATCTATAGCAAAAGAGGTAATAAAAGAAGTACCAGCTAGCAAAGCCGCAAAGAAGATTCTAATTAATGAATAATAAAACAGTCTTTTGAATTTTTTCCTATTCAGTATCTAATTAAGTCGATAAAACCTCCTTCATCAGTGCGATGAAAGAGGTTTTTATTTTTTATCTAGAAGTTGTTTATTTTTTGCCGATATATAAAACGGAACAATAAACGACTTCGAGGTGACGACATGAAAATTAAAGCAAAGCTCAGGTGGCTCGTTCTAGTGACGATTTTGTCATTGCTTATCACGGGAGGGTACGCGGTGTACAGCAATACAAAACAAATGGCTGTCTCAAAAGAATTAACAAAAAATGAGGAATTGAAATACAAATTAAAGCATTTGCAATATCTTCTTGCCGGTTATTCCAATGATGAAAGAGGATTTTTAATCACCGGCGATCCACAGTACAGTAAAGAATTGACCCAAAAGAAAGCAGAACTGTTGAAAGCCTGGAAACAAATAGAACCCGTGTTTCCGAAAAAAGAGGCCGGCCACTTAAATACGGGAATTTCCACCTTTTTAACGACAAGCGATAGAGTGATACAAGCTTACAATGTCGGAGGAAAAAGTGTGGCCAAAACATTGCATTTTAATGATGAAAGAAATGTCCGCAAAAAGTTGCTCTATCCGGCATTAGAAACGCTTCAAACGAAAGTCGAGGGTGACGTCAATCAGCTTGCTAAAACCAATGCAAAAACGCAAAACATTCGAAACTATGCTTATATCTGCTTAATTCTCGTTCTAATCGTCGTCAGCTCGATCATTACCCGGCTGATTTCGCGATCCATTCTTAAGCCAATTAATGCCGTTAATCGAAAATTAAAGGAAATATCCAGTGGCGAAGGCGATTTAACGCAAAAACTCGAGCTGAAATCTAAAGATGAGATGGGTGAGTTGGCCGCATCTTTTAATCACTTTATCGATTCGTTAAGAAAGCTTATTGTTAAAATTTCGGAGAGTACCGACCATGTTGCGTCATCTGCAGAACAGTTAACTGCAAGTGCGGAACAGACAAGCTATGCAACAGAACAAATTACAGCGAGCATCCAACAAGTGGCTTCCGGATCGGAAATTTCTTTGGAAAAAGCGGAGGAAAGTGCGGAGAAGATGATCGAAACAGCCCATATGTATAGCGAGATGTCGAACGAGATGGATGCAATGACCGCGCTTACCGAAACAACGGCAAAACGGGCAAAAACAGGGGGAGTATATGTACATAAGACCGTAGAACAAATGAACAAAATACAACAATCTGTCGCTCAAACGAATGATCGAATCCATACGTTAAAAGAACATTCGGACAGTATTGGCGGAATCGTCACAATAATTACGGATATTGCGAACCAGACGAATTTATTGGCTTTAAATGCCTCGATTGAAGCAGCAAGAGCAGGAGAAAGCGGCAGAGGGTTTGCCGTCGTGGCGGATGAAGTCCGGAAGCTGGCGGAGCAATCAGGAAATTCGGCGAGTCAAATCGGACGGCTGATTACAGGAATCCAGGAGGAAACGAAAATATCATTATCATCGATGGACCATGTAAAAGAAGATGTAACCTCTGGTTTGGCAGTCGTTAAGGATACGGAGGACAACTTCCGTGAAATTTTAAATGCCATTTATGAAATAGATGAAAAGATTGTCCATGTTGCGGGAGTCATAAAAAAATTGGCCGAATCGGCAGACGAATATGCCAATTCCACAGCCCATGTTGCGGAAACGGCAAAAGAGACGGCACAAAACACCCAGGAGGTTGCCGCCTCTACAGAAGAACAAATGGCATCAATGGAGGAAATTGCGGCATCCGCCCAATCTTTATCAAAACTGGCTGAAGAGCTACAAAGCCTTATTGGGAAATTTAAGTTTTAACGTTTGAAAACCACTGTTCATTGGCAGTGGTTTTCAAACATAGGTAAAAAGACCTAATCCGCCCCTTGTAAATGACTATTTTTAAAAGTGGAAATGATAAAAAATCCTCCATTTGTCACTTGTTGTAACAAAATGAAATAGAACTGTAATGATAACAATAATCGGTCAATGTTATAATATTAAGCGGTAAACAGAAAATTAGCGGATTGTGTTTAAGTTTGTCGAAAAGTTTTTTAGGTTACAAATAGACTTCTATATCAAACAAAATTTAAAGCAACAGTAGTAAGGAAGTGATTTTTTGATAGAAATGATCGATGTATGGAAAACATATCCGAACGGTGTTATGGCACTGAATGGGATCGATGTTTACATAGATAAAGGTGAGTTTGTATATGTCGTTGGCCCGAGCGGTGCAGGAAAATCTACATTTGTAAAATGCATGTATCGCGAAGAAAAACCAACAAAAGGCACCATTATGATCAACGGAACGAATTTATCGAAAATAAAAGAACGGCAAATTCCGAAGCTTCGCCGTAAAATCGGAGTGGTCTTTCAAGACTTTAAATTATTGCCGAAACTAACCGTTTATGAAAATGTTGCCTTTGCCCTTGAAGTTATTGAAGAATCTCCGAAAGCCATTCGTCAGCGCGTAATGGAGGTGCTCGACCTCGTTCATTTGAAAAATAAAGCGCGGTTCTTCCCGGATGAGCTTTCCGGCGGCGAGCAGCAACGTGTATCGATTGCCAGGTCGATCGTCAACACACCGCCAGTTGTTATTGCGGATGAACCTACGGGGAACCTTGATCCGGAGACGGCCTGGGGAATCATGGATATTTTTCAAGAGATTAATAGCCGCGGGACAACGGTTGTAATGGCAACACATAATAAAGAAATCGTGAATACCTTTAAGAAACGTGTTATCGCAATAGAAGGCGGAAGAATTGTCCGTGATGAACAGAAGGGGGACTACGGCTATGAAGATTAGAACCCTCAAACGCCACGGCGCAGAAGCATTCAAAAGCCTTGGAAGAAACGGTTGGATGACTTTTGCTTCCATTAGTGCAGTAACTGTAACTTTATTGCTAGTCGGTGTCTTTCTAACCGTACTATTAAACTTAAATAATTTAGCCCATCATATCGAAAATGATGTTGAAATTCGGGCCTATATTGACCGGACAGCGAAACAGGATAATGTTGACCAGCTTCGCGCGCAGATCGAGCAAATCCCGAAAGTAAAAGAAGTAACTTTTTTAACAAAAGAAGAAGGGCTTAAACAACTGATTAAAGATCTTGGGGATCAAGGAAAAGCATTCTCCTCCCTGGAAAAAGAAAACCCTTTGCGGGATGCGTACATTATTAAGACGAAACGGCCTCAAGACACGGCAATTGTCGCAAAGGAAGTTGAAAAGCTGAACTATGTCAAAAATGTTAATTACGGAAAAGGCACCGTTGAAAAGCTTTTTAAAGTAACGAAAGTATCACGAAACATTGGAATGGTGCTTATACTCGGACTGATTTTTACAGCGATGTTTTTGATCGCCAATACGATTAAATTGACAATCATTTCCCGGCGCAGGGAAATTGAAATAATGAAGCTTGTTGGGGCGACCAATGGGTTTATCCGCTGGCCATTCTTCATCGAAGGATTCGCGCTAGGCGTGTTTGGTGCGGTGATTCCCGTTCTTGTTATCGTATTTGGCTATCAGTTTGTCTACGATTCTGTTAGTCCGAAGCTCGCTACGATGTTCATTAAGCTAATTCCGACCTATCCGCTCGTTTTAGAGCTTTCACTATTGCTTATCCTTATTGGCGGAGTAATTGGTGTCTGGGGAAGTTTAACATCTGTCCGCAAGTTCTTAAAAGTGTAGCGTACATGACGATAAAAGAAAAAGGGGTTAGTGGATAAGGGGGAGGACTTTCATTGAATCGCAAGGTTTTAGGAGTATCATTAGCACTCAGTCTTTTTTTAAGCGGGATCGCCACATATGCCAACTATGATACTGCCCATGCCGAGTCGTTAAAAAACATCCAGAAGAAAAAGGCGGCAAATGAGAAAAAGCAAAAAGCGGCAAAAGCAAAATTAAAGGCAAATGAAGAAGATCAGGCAAAGGCAAAGGAAGAAATTAAAAAGCTTGATGCGGAAACGACAAAGACAAATGAAAAAATCCATAAAAAAGAATCCGAGATTAGCAAAGTCAAATTAAAAATCGGTGAATTGGAAAACGAAATTGATGTTGTCCAAAAACGAATTGATAAACGGGACAAGCTGTTGAAAGAGCGGGTCAGCTCTATGTATGAAAGCGGCGGCTCTGTTAAATACCTTGATGTCGTCCTCGGTTCAAAAAACTTCGGCGATTTCATTGACCGTGTATTTGCGCTTAATTTAATTGCCGACCAGGACCGGCAAATTCTTGAAGAGCATAAAGCGGATAAAAAGCTTTTAGAAGACAAAAAGCTCAAATTAGAAACGGCTTTAACCTCTCTTCAGCAAAAAATGGACGAGCTTAAAACATTAAAGAATGAACTTGAAGAAAAAGTAAAAGAGAAAAACAAGTTGATGGCTTCTCTGAAAAAGGAGCATAGCCAACTGGAAGATGATGTTGAGGAATTCGAGCATACGGCCGATTTGCTTAAAGCGCAGGAAGAGGCAATGAAAGCCGAAAAGATCCGTGCACAAATGCAAGCCGAGCGGGGGAATGTGTCCCATAGCAGCACTGGCGCAGACGCTCCTGATCTTGGAAACGGCATGTTGATGAAACCGGCAAGCGGTGTGTTTTCTTCCGGATTCGGCCACCGCGGCAGCGAATTCCATGCCGGAGTCGATATCGCGGCAAGAGGCACGGTTCCGATTTATGCTGCAGCTGACGGTACGGTCATCCGTTCCTATTATTCTACTTCTTATGGAAATTGCATTTTCATTTCACATTCGATTAAAGGGCAAGTCTATACGACGGTTTATGCCCATATGAGCTCAAGAGTCGTAAATGGCGGTTCCGTTCACAGAGGGCAGCTGATAGGGTATATGGGGAACACGGGCGCCTCGCACGGACAGCACCTTCATTTCGAACTTCATAAAGGCCCGTGGAATATGGCGAAATCCAATGCGATTGACCCAAGACCATACTTTTAATAAAGGTCTTGATCAAGCATAGGGAAAATGAATAACATGTAGCAAATTGCACATCTAGTCTAGTATAGATTAGATGTGCTTTTATTAATAAAAGAAGCGTATTGATGAGCAATCAAATAAATACGCTCCTATTATAATTGGTAAATGTTGTGACTTTTAAAAATTGGTTGACAAATCATTTTGAGTGCGTAATACTATATTCAGGTACCTTAGACGTTAGTAAGAAGTGCACTCTAGTAAATTTAATGTTTTAGATTAGTTTTATTTTTATAACATAATCGTTTAAAGCCCATAGTTTATACAGTTTATAGGGGGCTATACCAAAAGCGAACCTCTTGTTTTTGGTATAGCCCCCTTTTTGTTTTCTACCTGCAAGGCCATTTATGAATAAAAAGGAGCGATTTTTTATGTTTGTTCAGCTTGATGGAAATTCTTTAACATTTGACCAAATTGATAAAGTGATTTATGAAGGGTATCCTGTTAAAATTAGCGAGCATGCGTTAGAAAAAATTAAACAAAGCAGGGATCTAGTTGAGGAAAGCATTAAGAGCAACAAAGTGATTTACGGAGTAAACACAGGGTTTGGCAAATTTAGCGATACAATGATTTCAGAAGCTGATTTAGCCGACTTGCAAATCAATTTAATTCGAAGCCATGCCTGTGGAATCGGGGAACCGTTTTCTTCAGAGGTAAGCAAAGCGATGTTGCTACTAAGAGCGAATGCGTTGGCAAAAGGGTATTCGGGGATTCGTCTTGAAACATTGCAGCTGCTCATCGACTGTTTGAACCAAAATATTATTCCGGTCATCCCAAGTCAGGGATCACTAGGTGCCAGCGGCGATTTAGCTCCTTTATCACATATTGCATTACTGTTAGTCGGCGAAGGCGAAGCGATTTATAACAATGAAAAAATGTCGGGGGGAGAAGCGCTAAGACTGGCGGGTCTAAATCCGATAAAACTCCAGGCAAAAGAAGGCCTTGCGTTAATAAACGGAACGCAAGCGATGACGGCTGTCGGTGTGATTTCCTATATGGAAGCCCAAAGACTTGCTGATCTCGCAGACGGGGTAGCTTCTTTAACATTAGAAGGACTACGGGGAATCGTAGATGCTTTCACTCCGGAATCTCATTCAGTAAGACCTTATCCTGAACAACAAAAAGTGGCTGGAAGAATTCTTTCCTATCTTGAGGGAAGTCAATTAACAACGACTCAAGGAGAAATCAGGGTGCAAGATGCTTATTCATTGCGGTGCATTCCGCAGGTTCATGGGGCCGTTCAGCAAGTATTGAATTATGTCAAGGAGAAACTGGCGATCGAAATCAATTCAGCAACAGATAACCCATTAATCTTCTCAGATAGTGGAAACGTTATATCCGGAGGGAATTTCCACGGCCAGCCTATTGCTTTTGCTATGGACTTTCTTGGTATCGCTATTTCTGAAATCGCAAGTATTTCTGAAAGACGTATTGAACGATTGGTTAACCCGCAGCTTAATGATCTGCCCGCATTTTTAAGTGCTGATCCCGGGCTTCAATCAGGATTAATGATCACGCAATATGCTGCCGCATCGTTAGTTTCAGAAAATAAAACATTAGCTCACCCTGCCAGTGTCGATTCCATTCCGTCATCTGGCAACCAGGAGGACCATGTCAGCATGGGGACAACGGCAGCGCGCCATGCGTATCAAATTATTCAAAATAGCCGCAGGGTTCTTGCGATTGAGGCCATTTGCGCCGCTCAGGCCGCTGATATTCGAGGGGCGGAAAAACTCGCGCCAGAAACTAAAAAAATGTATTCAAAAATAAGAGAAGTTGTTCCAACGATTACAAAAGACCGTATGTTCTCGCGTGACATTGAGAAACTGGCTTCTGCCCTTAAAGAAGATGTATGCGAAGTGCTCATATGAATAGATTTAAAAAACGTTTGAAATGCAAGATTTCTTAGCTTTATTATTCATTTACTAACTTAAGGTGCTACATTTTTCTTTACCGAACATGAAATATAAGGTACTATAAAATCATTCATAATGGATACAAGCTGTTCATACAATGAAGTAGAGGTTGGACAGGAATTCCGTCCTACACTTACTTTGAAAAAGGCATCGCATCTTATGGTGTGATGCCTTTTCCTGCAAACTAAACGAGGTGAGCCTATTGAAAGTAAGGGGAAAAATTGTTGCACTTCTTATGGTTTTATCATTATTGGCAGGGGCAGGCGCCATGTATGCCGGAATGGCGATTTTCGGCGATGGGCTAACGACAGCAAAAAGCGGCGCCATTGAAAACATGCCTCCGGCCCATTCAAAAGCCGATGTTCAAAACGAGTTTAAAAAGCTTGAGCTAGCGTACAAATTAATCGAATCGAACTATTACAAAAATGTGAACTCGGATGAATTGTTGGAAGGCGCCATTCAGGGAATGATTAAAACATTAAAAGATCCTTATTCGGCTTATATGGATAAGGAGACCGCCGGACAATTCACGCAATCTCTTGAATCGTCTTTTGAAGGAATCGGGGCAGAAGTAGGCATGGTTAATGATAAAGTGACGATTATCGCTCCATTTAAAGATTCACCGGCAGAGAAGGCCGGGTTAAAGCCCAATGACCAGATCTATACGGTTGATGGAAAAAGCCTCGATGGACTGGATTTAAACAAGGCTGTTTTGAAAATACGCGGAAAGAAAGGATCCGTCGTGACGCTTGGCATTAAGCGCGAAGGGGTCCATGAAGTCATGAAGGTGAAAGTCAAACGTGACACGATCCCGATCGAAACCGTTTACTCCGACACGAAAAAGGTGAACGGCAAAACGGTAGGCGTGTTAAAAATAACATCGTTTTCTGAAAATACGGGTGAGGATTTCAAGACGAAATTAGAATCGTTAGAGAAAAAAGGCATCGATGGGTTGATCATTGACGTTCGCGGCAATCCTGGAGGGTACTTGCAGGCCGTCGAAACGATCGTTGACCAAATCATTCCGAATAAAAAGCCATCTTTGCAAATTGAAGACCGCAACGGTAAAAAACAGCGCTATTTCTCTAAATTAAAAGAGAAGAAAAGCTACCCGATTATCGGGCTCATTGATGGCGGCAGTGCTTCCGCTTCAGAAATATTGGCGGGTGCGTTAAAAGAGGCCGGCGGCTATGAACTCGTTGGCGAAAAATCTTTCGGTAAAGGGACAGTGCAAAACGCAACAGATTTTAACGACGGAAGCAACATTAAATTGACGATCGCAAAATGGCTTACGCCGGACGGAAATTGGATTCATAAAAAAGGAATCGAGCCGTCGCAAGAAGTGAAGCAGCCTCCTTATTTTTATAGCAACTTCTTAACGGTCGAAAAACCGCTTGAGTTTGATATGACAGGCGAGCAAATTAAAACCGCCCAAAAAATGCTGCGCGGCCTTGGATTTGAGCCGGGACGCACGGATGGTTATTTTGATGAGAAGACAGAAACCGCTGTAACGGCATTCCAAAAAGCGAATGATTTAAGAGCATCCGGTGTGATTGATAAAAAGACGGCGGAGCGAATCGAGGAAAAAATCATTTCGAAAGTCCGTGATGAAAAAAATGATTTGCAGCTTCAAACCGCCCTCCAGCTAATTACAGATGGCAACTAAGCTAGAAAATAAGCCGAAGCCCCGCTTCGGCTTATTTTTTTATTGTAAGTTGCTTTAGCAACTTCAACTGAAGTTTGATAGAATAGGAGAAAAGAGGCTTGTTAGGGGTGAATTTATGGTTCCATATGCGATTGGATGGCTAAAAGGAGTTGCCGGCCTATTTTTGCATCCCCTTCTTTATGTGTTTATTGGATTGGCTTTTTACATCGGATATAAACGGGTAAAGCGGGAACGGAAAGAATTTAAAGTAAAGGTGCATCCGCTGATCGATAACCTCATTCAATCCGTGCTTCCCGGGCTGTTGGTTGGCATCGTGTTTTCGACAATCGTGCTAGTTGCCGGAATTAGCATACCGATGGGTATGGTCGTGTTAATCGGGATGATGTATATTTTGCTCGGTTTGTCATTGAAAACACGTCTCATGAATCCGGCCTATGCGATCGGGCTATCAGCGCTTGTCGCCAGTTTACTGCCCGCGTTTCATACAGGCTCAAAGGCGATTGATCGCTGGATAATGGAAGTTCAGCATACGCCGATTGAGACACTTGCTTTTCTATTAGCTATGCTGCTTATCCAGGAAGCTATTCTTATTCTTTGGAAAGGGGCAAAGCGGACATCACCGCGCTTGTTCAAAGGAAAAAGAGGGCAGTTTATCGGTGCGCATGAAGCGACCCGTCTATGGCTCGTCCCGCAATTTTTACTCCTGCCTGTAGGTTCGTTCCCGCATGACGGATGGTGGCCGCTATTTAGCATGGACGCAGCGGGGTACACGATCATTCTTATTCCATTTGCGGTCGGATTCAGGCAGCTTGTTACATCTACGATGCCGGCTGAAGCGATTAAAATGACGGGTGAACAAGTATTGGCATTAGGAGTGCTTGTTTCACTTATTACCCTCGGCGGTTTTTATTTCAACCTTCCCATGCTCTCACTCATCGCAGTCATTGGCGGTATGTTATGCCGGGAGTTCATTACAATCGCCGCAAGCAAATACGATAACAAAAGGGCTTCATTTTTTGTGAAAAGAAATGCGGGGCTTCTTGTCTTAGGCGTAGTCCCCGGAGCGCCGGCGGCTTCAATGGGAATTGAGATCGGTGAAGTAATCATGAAGGTGAACGGCATGCCAGTGGCGAATGAAGAGGATTTTTACAAAGCTCTGCAAATTAACGCTGCTTTTTGTAAGTTGGAAGTCCTTGATAAAAACGGGGAAATTCGTTTTGCCCAGCGTTCGCTTTATGAAAATGAACACCACAAGTTAGGGCTTTTGTTTGTCCATGAATTGGAGGATAGGAAAAGCGCTGTTGGCACATAACTCCTTTTGCACGGGGCTGGCCGAAAAGGAGCTGATTCTTATTCAATCGGCTCCTTTTGTTTTTATCATGAACGTATAGTATGGTTAAGAAGTGCATTATCGTATAGGAAATTGAAAGAGAGGCTTCACCATGATTTTTCAAGTCATTTTGGCGGCGCTTTTGCCGATTTTTTTTCAACTGCTTTTCAATCGCATTTTATTTTCAAAGTTTGTGCCGCTCATTATAACCGTATTGATTTTACTTTTTGCGTTTGATGGCATCCATCGCCCGCTCGCCATCCAGATCATCGCCATCGTTTCCACTGGAATCGGTTTTTGGCTCGGGCTTTTTATTTATCGAAAACAGGAGAAAAAGGTGGAGTAAGTAAAGCGTCACTCAAAAAGGGTGGCGCTTTACTTATTCGTTGAATTTCCAACGAATATTTGTTCGTGAAAATTAGGTTTTCTATAGCTGACTGTGATATAATGTCAATAGAATAGAAGAGAACGGAGGGGTTACTCTTGAGTGAAGGTTTTGAACTAGTTTCCGCCTATCAGCCGCAGGGCGATCAGCCTGAAGCAATCCGGCAGCTGGTGAAAGGAATCCAATCAGGAAAACGAAATTTAACGCTTCTTGGAGCGACCGGAACAGGGAAAACATTTACCGTATCGAATGTCATTAAAGAAATAAACAAGCCGACACTTGTCATTGCCCATAATAAAACATTAGCCGGCCAGCTTTACAGTGAATTTAAAGAGTTTTTTCCGAACAATGCAGTAGAATACTTTGTCAGCTACTACGACTATTATCAGCCGGAAGCTTATATCCCGCAATCGGATACGTACATTGAAAAAGATGCGAGCATTAATGATGAGATTGATAAACTGCGGCACTCCGCTACGAGCGCTTTATTCGAACGGAACGATGTCATCATCGTAGCGAGCGTGTCGTGCATTTACGGTCTCGGTTCCCCGGAAGAATATAAAAGCCTTGTCATCTCGCTCAGGACAGGAATGGAAAAGGATCGTGACAAGCTGCTTCGCGAATTGGTCGACGTTCAATACATTCGTAATGACATTAATTTTACGCGGGGAACGTTCCGTGTTCGCGGAGATGTCGTTGAAATTTTCCCGGCCTCCCGAGATGAACATTGTCTTCGTGTCGAGTTTTTCGGAGACGAAATTGATCGGATTACAGAGGTCGATGCCTTGACGGGGGAAATTATCGGTGAACGGACGCATGTTGCGATTTTCCCGGCCTCTCACTTCGTTACGCGGGAAGAAAAGATGAAGATTGCCATTAAGCGGATTGAAGAAGAGCTTGAAGAACGGCTAAAACAATTAAAAGAAGAAGGAAAGCTGCTTGAAGCGCAGCGCCTTGAGCAGCGGACCCGATATGACATTGAAATGATGAGCGAAATGGGCTTTTGTTCAGGGATCGAGAACTATTCTGTCCATTTGACATTGCGCCCGATTGGCTCCACGCCGTATACGTTGTTGGATTATTTTCCCGAGGATTCGTTAATCATTATTGATGAATCGCATGTCACGTTGCCGCAAATTCGCGGGATGTACAACGGCGACCAGGCGCGGAAAAATGTGCTTGTGGAGCATGGGTTCCGTCTTCCGTCAGCAAAGGATAACCGTCCGCTGACGTTCGAAGAGTTCGAAGCGAAAAAGTTCCAGCATATCTATGTATCCGCAACTCCAGGGCCTTACGAATTGGAGCACTCTCCGAAGCCGATCGAGCAAATCATCCGTCCGACAGGCTTGCTTGATCCTGAAGTTGAAGTTCGTCCAATCAAGGGGCAAATTGATGATCTGCTTGGCGAAATTAACGAGCGGACGGCGAAAAATGAACGGGTCCTTGTCACGACATTAACGAAAAAAATGGCCGAGGATTTAACCGACTATTTAGAGGAAATGGGTGTGAAAGTCCGGTATTTGCATTCGGAAATTAAAACATTGGAGCGAATTCAAATTATCCGTGACCTTCGCCTTGGCGTCTTTGATGTTCTTGTCGGGATTAACTTGCTTCGGGAAGGGCTCGATATTCCGGAAGTTTCGCTCGTTGCCATTTTGGACGCCGATAAAGAAGGGTTCCTCCGCTCCGAACGTTCACTTATTCAGACAATTGGCCGGGCGGCGAGAAACGCAAACGGCCATGTGATCATGTATGCTGACAAAATAACGAATTCGATGAAAATCGCCATTGAAGAGACGAGGAGACGTCGCGAAACCCAGATGAAATACAATGAGAAACATAACATTACACCGCAGACGATCAAAAAGGAAGTGCGTGATGTCATCCGCGCGACTTATGCCGCAGAAGGAGCGGAAACGTACAAAACGGATGCTCCAAAGCAAAAAATGAGCAAGAAAGATCGCGAAGCCTTTATTGAACGGCTTGAAAAAGAAATGAAGGACGCAGCAAGAAACTTGCAATTTGAACGTGCGGCCGAGCTTCGTGATACGATACTTGAATTGAAGGCGGAAGGATGAGGATGTTGTCAACCAACCAGAATATTGTTATTAAGGGAGCAAGAGCTCATAATTTAAAAAATATTGATGTGACGATTCCAAGAGATAAATTGGTTGTTGTTACAGGACTTTCCGGTTCGGGGAAGTCGTCGCTTGCATTTGATACGATCTATGCCGAGGGACAGCGCCGCTATGTGGAATCTCTTTCTGCATATGCCCGCCAGTTCCTTGGACAGATGGATAAACCGGATGTCGACTCGATTGAAGGATTATCACCTGCGATTTCGATCGATCAAAAAACGACGAGCCGCAATCCGCGTTCGACGGTTGGAACAGTTACGGAAGTGTATGATTATTTGCGCCTGTTGTTCGCCCGAATTGGCCGCCCGGTCTGTCCAAAACACGGGATTGAAATTACATCCCAGACCATTGAGCAAATGGTCGATCACATTTTAGAATACCCTGAACGGACAAAGCTGCAAATACTAGCCCCGATCGTTTCCGGAAGAAAAGGGGAGCACGTGAAGGTATTGGAAGACATTAAGAAACAGGGCTATGTCCGGGTCCGCATTGACGGTGAAATGCGGGAGGTTAGTGAAGACATTCGACTTGAGAAAAATAAAAAACATACAATTGAAGTCGTGATTGACCGTGTTGTGATTAAAGAAGGCATCTCCACGCGTCTGTCCGATTCACTGGAGACGGCGCTCCAGTTAGCGGACGGGAGTGTTATCGTAGATGTAATCGGTGAGGAAGAGCTGCTATTTTCACAGAAACATGCCTGCCCGTATTGCGGTTTTTCGATCGGTGAATTAGAGCCGCGCCTGTTTTCTTTCAACAGTCCATTTGGAGCCTGCCCTTCGTGTGACGGTCTAGGAATGAAGCTTGAAGTCGATCCAGAACTTGTCGTCCCGAATTGGAATTTATCGTTGAATGAACATGCCATTGCCCCATGGGAGCCCGTCAGTTCGCAATATTATCCACAGCTCCTTACAAGCGTATGTAATCATTACGGCATTGATATGGATGTGCCGATTAAAGACCTGCCGAAAGAGCAGATGGATAAAGTGTTATATGGAAGCGGGGACGAATACATTCATTTCCGCTATGAAAATGATTTCGGCCAAATTCGTGAAAACGACATTCAATTCGAAGGCGTTCTCGGCAATATTGAACGCCGTTATAAAGAAACAAGCTCTGACTACGTCCGCGAACAAATGGAAGGCTACATGGCGCAAAAACCATGCCCGACATGTAAGGGATACCGGCTGAAGAAAGAGGCGCTTGCTGTCCTCATTAACGGAAAACATATCGGCGAAACGACCGCCCTCTCGATTACAGAGGCAAAGGAGTTCTTTGAAAACCTGGATCTTACCGATAAAGAGCGGGCAATCGCACGGTTAATCTTGAGGGAAATTGTCGACCGTCTCGGATTTCTGGCGAATGTTGGACTGGATTATTTAACGTTAAGCCGGGCAGCGGGGACGCTTTCCGGCGGGGAAGCGCAGCGCATTCGGCTGGCGACACAGGTCGGTTCAAGATTGACAGGAGTCCTTTACATTTTAGATGAACCGTCGATTGGTTTGCATCAAAGAGATAATGATCGCTTGATCCGTACATTAGAGGAAATGCGCAGCCTTGGCAATACGCTGATTGTTGTTGAACATGATGAAGATACAATGCTTGCTGCCGACCATATTATCGACATTGGCCCTGGAGCAGGAGCCCATGGCGGTAAGATTACGGCTCAAGGATCGCCAAATGAAATTATGGATGATCCGAATTCATTGACGGGACAATATTTATCCGGCAAGAAATTTATCCCGCTTCCTAACGAACGGCGCAAACCGGATGGCCGATATATTGAAATCGTCGGCGCGACGGAAAACAATTTAAAAAATGTGAAAGTAAAAATTCCGTTAGGCTTATTTACAGGGGTCACCGGCGTTTCTGGTTCAGGGAAAAGCACGCTCGTCAACGAAATTCTCCATAAAGCGCTTGCCCAGAAGCTTCATAAGGCAAAAGACAAGCCGGGAGCCCATAAAGCGATCAAAGGATTGGAGCATGTCGATAAAGTAATTGACATTGACCAGTCGCCGATCGGCAGGACGCCGCGTTCCAATCCGGCGACATACACCGGCGTATTCGATGATATACGCGACGTATTTTCGGCAACAAACGAGGCAAAAGTGCGCGGCTATAAAAAAGGCCGGTTTAGCTTCAATGTCAAGGGCGGACGGTGCGAAGCATGCCGTGGCGATGGAATCATTAAAATCGAAATGCATTTTCTTCCCGATGTTTATGTTCCGTGCGAAGTATGCCATGGTAAACGTTACAACCGTGAAACGCTCGAAGTGAAATATAAAGGGAAAAGCATTGCCGATATTTTAGATATGACGGTCGAGGAATCCGTGAAGTTTTTTGAAAACATCCCGAGAATTAAGCGAAAGCTTGAAACGATTTTAGATGTCGGGCTCGGGTATATTAAACTCGGCCAACCGGCGACGACCCTTTCCGGCGGGGAAGCGCAGCGCGTGAAACTTGCTTCGCAATTGCATAAACGATCAACCGGCAAGACCATTTACATTTTGGATGAGCCGACAACCGGTCTTCATGTCGATGATATATCCCGCTTGTTAAAAGTATTACAGAGGCTTGTTGATAATGGTGATTCCGTTCTCGTCATCGAGCACAATCTAGATGTCATTAAACAATGCGACTATTTAATCGATCTTGGACCAGAAGGCGGAGATAAGGGAGGCACGATTGTCGGAACCGGCACGCCGGAAGAACTGGCGGAAGTTCCTGAATCTTATACCGGCCGTTACCTTGCTCCTGTGCTAAAAAGGGACCAAAAGCGGATGAAAGCATTCATACAGGAAAAAGAATCTGTTTCTTAAGAGTAAGCACCGTGCCTTTATAAGCGGTGCTTTTCTTTACATCTTTCTTCATAAAAGCTTAAAATGTAGAGGTACTTTTGGTAGATCTTTGTAAGACAGAGGAGGGAAGACAATGTCTCCTAAATCAAGCCGAATTCTTTCGTCTCTTTGTTATTTCAGTGTTTTATTTGCGCCGTTTGTATTTTCCGTTCTCGTTTATTTATTTACCGGAGAGCCGGCTGTACAAATTCAGGCAAGAAAGGCATTCCTTTCGCATATTCTTGTACTTGTCGCCATTTCATTAGGAATTACATTCTCTGCCGAATCAGGTTTTCAAACGAAAACCATTATCATTTCCGCCATTCTTTTTGCACTCCCGGCAGTTATCGCCATCGTCTGGAATATTGTAAAAGGCGTTAAAGTATGTATACGGTAAGGTTACAACTTTAAATGGCCCCGTACGAATCGTGGAGGTGATGAAATGACTGAACGAAAAATGATTTTACAAATGTTAAATGAAGGAAAAATCACGGTAGAGGAAGCCGAACGGTTATTGCATGCAGTACACGATCCAAATCCGAAAGCCCCCCATAAGGGCAAAGAAGAAAAAAAACATTCATCTTTAGAGAAAGAACCGTCCGCAAGCCAAAAGATAGGCAAATTTATCGATCAAGTTTCCGAGCGGATCAAAAAGGTTGATTTTGATTTCAATTTTGGGCCGCATGAAGAGATCCAATATGTGTTTGAGGCGAATAACGTGTCTTTTGACAGGGTCGATATTGAAATTCGCAACGGCTCGATTAAAGTGATTCCGTGGGAGAAGAATGATGTACGCATCGAATGTAAAGCGGCGGTATATAAAGTTCCCGAAGAAATAACGGCTACGACGAAATTCCAAAATGAAACGTTTTTTGACTGCGAGGCGCCAAAGCTTCGATTTTATGCCAGGGATAAAACGCAAAAGGTAAATGCCGTTTTCTTCATTCCGGAAATCGAGTATGAAAACATGAAACTGACAACGTTTAACGGACCAATTAAAGTACACAATATAAAAGTAAAAGAATTAGAGACAAAATCGACGATTGGAAATTTAATCGTAGAGTCATGCACCGGCCAAAAAATACAGTCTGAAGCGAATCATGGAAGCATGACGTTAAAAGACAATCGCTGGATCGACATGTCTCTGGAAACAATCAATGGACCGGTTCGCTTTTCCGGTGAGGCAGAAAACGCGATGGCTGAAACGATCAATGGAACAATTTACTTTGAGCAGCGTTCGGTGTTAAAAGGAAATGCCCTGCTTAAAACTGTCACGGGCAAAATCGAAGCAGAATTGCCGGAAGACATTGAGCTCGAAGCCGATTTAAAAACGTATGTTGGCAGCATCCATTGTGATTTTACCGGGATGGAAATCATTGAAGAGAAAAAAGAGCTCGCTAAGAAGACGCTTCACTTTATTGCCAATAAAGATACGTTCCCTAAGTATCAATTAGAAGCGGAAGCGAAAACGGGTTCGATTACTGTTTCCAAACGAAAGCTTGCTGAAATAAACGAGGATTCTTCGCTGAAATAAGCGCGTACTTATAGGAAAGTGATGTGTAGAAACTAAAATGATCAACTGGATAATCTCTGTTTTTGTCAATACGATCGTTCTTATGGTCATCGACATTATTTTCAGGCCGTCATTTCATTTGGAAAGTGTAGGCGCATGCCTGTTGGCGAGTATCATTTTGTCGATTTTCCGCATTTTTATTAAACCGATTTTGGTCATTCTTACATTGCCGGTGACGATCGTCACGCTTGGCCTGTTTTTATTTGTTATTAACGCTATTTTGCTTGAATTGACTTCGGCAGTAATGGGAGATGCTTTTACAATTCGAAACTTTGGCATGGCACTTATCGCATCTGTCATCATTTCCGTGCTGACTTTGCTCATTCAAGAGTTTGTCGTTAAACCGCTCAGAAAAAAAGACTAAACACTATCCCGCGGCCGGGTAGTGTTTTTTTTTGAATAAGTAATTTTGGTGAAAGGGCTAAAGAATGGTACAATACCGATAGATGAAAAAGGGGAGTATGCAGGAGGATCTATATGGTGAAAGTGCTTATGGAAGAGTTGATTGATAAATTTCAGCTAGAATTGGTCAGCGGGGAAGAAGGTGTCCACCGAAATATTTTAGTAAGTGATATTTCCAGGCCCGGACTGGAGATGGCGGGGTATTTTAACTTTTATCCGTCGGACCGGGTACAGTTGCTCGGTCAAACAGAATTATCGTTCATAACGAAACTGGATTCCGAAACTCGCCTGGACAGAATGTTGCAGCTCTGTACGGATGAAACGCCAGGGATCATTATTTCGCGCGGGTTGGAAGTGCCGAAAGAGTTGTTGATCGCTTCTAATCAAACCGGCGTTCCGGTCATGCGTTCAAAGTTGACGACAACGAGGCTATCAAGCCGATTAACCAACTACCTGGAAAGCCGTCTCGCACCGACAACGGCGGTTCACGGCGTGCTTGTTGACATTTACGGGATTGGAGTGTTAATCACCGGAAATAGCGGCGTCGGAAAAAGCGAAACAGCGCTTGAACTAGTCAAACGCGGCCACCGCTTAGTTGCCGATGATTCTGTTGAAATCCGGCAAGAAGAAGAAGAACGGCTTGTCGGGAGCGCACCTGAATTAATTAAGCATTTATTAGAGATTCGCGGATTGGGCATTATTAATGTCATGACATTGTTTGGGGCGGGCGCGATTCGGGCGCAAAAAGAAATCGATCTAATTATCCATTTAGAAATATGGAATTCGAAAAAAATGTATGATCGGCTTGGAATGGATGAAGAAACGACGAAAATTATTGACGTGGACATTCCGATACTAACGGTTCCCGTTCGGCCGGGCCGTAACCTCGCTGTCATTATTGAAGTAGCGGCGATGAACTTCCGGTTGAAGCGAATGGGCGTGAACGCTGCGCAGCAATTTTCGGAGCGGTTAAATGATGCGATTCGGTTGGGGGATGAAGAAGGCTACTAACGCAACAAGAGGATAAAATTTTTGATTAGGCAAAGGACGTGATAAAAGATGTTATATACGATTCAGCCGCTTAATCGGGTCGCCCTGGAACTTGGGCCGATAACGGTTTATTGGTATGGTGTGATTATTGGGTGCGGCGCATTGCTAGGTTTATGGATCGCTTTAAGAGAAGCAGGACGGAGAGGATTTCCGAAAGAAGCATTTGTCGACCTTGTCATGTGGGCTGTCCCTATTTCGATTATATGTGCGAGAATCTATTATGTGGCGTTTGAGTGGAATGATTACTTCAAAACCCATCCGAGCCACATCATTAAAATTTGGGAAGGCGGCATCGCCATTCATGGAGCCCTGATCGGTGCGGTGCTCACAACGATAATTTTTACAAGAGTCCGCAACTTGCCCTTTTGGAAAATGGTAGACATTGCTGCGCCGAGCCTGATCCTCGGGCAGGCGATCGGACGATGGGGGAACTTCATGAACCAGGAGGCCCATGGCCGCGCTGTATCGCGGGCTTTCCTTGAAAACTTGCATCTTCCTGAATTTATTATCAATCAGATGTACATTAACGGGACATACTACCATCCGACGTTTTTATATGAGTCGCTCTGGGATATTGCCGGGTTTATCATCCTTATTTTGCTTCGAAAGGTGAACCTTCGCCGTGGAGAACTATTTTTAAGCTATCTCATCTGGTACTCTATCGGCCGCTATTTCGTCGAAGGGCTGCGGACGGATAGTCTCATGCTGACGAGCCATCTTCGCATCGCGCAAGTCATTTCAATTGCACTTATTATTATTTCAGTGATGATTATCATCTATCGCCGGAAAACAGGCCTTGCAGACCAACATTACCTCGATCAAGATGAATCATAACGGAAAGGAAACAGCTTTATGAAAATTGACACTTTACTATTTGATTTAGACGGAACACTGATAAACACCAATGAATTGATTATTTCTTCCTTTTTACACACATTAAATCAATACTTCCCTGATCAATATAATCGTGAGAAAGTGCTCCCTTTTATTGGTCCGCCACTTATCGAATCTTTTGAAACAGTTGATAAGGAACGGGCTGAAGAATTGGTAAAAACATACCGGGAATACAATCTGGCTCACCATGATGAACTTGTGACCGAATATGAAGGAGTTTATGAAACGATTGAGAAGCTCCATCAAAAGGGGTATAAGTTAGGCATTGTCACAACGAAAATGCGCCATACCGTTAATATGGGATTAAAGCTCACAGGTTTGGACCAGTTTTTTGAGTGCATTGTACCGCTTGATGATGTAAAGCGAGCAAAACCCGACCCGGAACCCATTGAACGGGCCCTTGCGATTCTTGATTCCGTACCGGAAAAAACGATAATGGTTGGAGACAATAAGCATGATATTTTAGCTGGTAAAAATGCCGGAACGAAAACGGCCGGTGTCGCCTGGTCGATTAAAGGCCGTGCCTATCTTGAAGAATTCCAGCCGGATTATATGCTCGAGAATATGAGTGATATACTTGCGATTGTAGAGGGGAACTAATGTGCGAAAGACAGAGCGTTATCCTGTAAAAGGAAAAAACTCGTTATATCAAGTATATGCCACCGTCCCATTTTGGAAGGTGGCTAAAAATTTCATCGCCATTCAAATCGCGCGTTATACGCCGTTCCTTCCACTAAAAAACTGGATTTACCGTACGTTTTTACGAATGAAGGTGGGAGAGGGGACGGCTGTCGCGCTCATGGTCATGATGGATATTATGTTTCCTGAGCGGATATCGATCGGAAGAAATTCAATCATTGGCTATAATACTACAATCCTTGCTCATGAATACTTAATTCGCGAATATCGGCTCGGAGATGTCATCATTGGAGATGACGTCATGATTGGAGCCAACAGCACCATTTTGCCGGGTGTTACCATCGGAGACGGCGCAATTATTTCAGCAGGGACGCTTGTCCATAAAGATGTGCCTGCGGGTGCGTTTGTTGGAGGAAATCCAATGCGCATGATTTATACGAAAGAAGAACGGGAGCGACGCGAATAAGAAAGGCGAAGAGCCGGGTTAAATAGCGACTTTTAAAAAAACGTTGAAATTTGTCGTGCTATTCAAATTTACGTTTTCGCCTATAAAGCGTTATACTAAATGAAAAAGCATTTTTTCGGTAAGCAAGGGGGAAGAGTCATGAAAAGAAAGTCCTTTTCGATCTTTTTTATAAAGGATACGTTTAGTATTGGCCATCTAATGGAAGAAAGCTTATTCCAGCACCAAAAATCAAACGAAGAACAAACAAATGCAAAGCGATCAGTGGAGCGTGAAGCTTACCGATTTCGTACGACACTGTCCAAAATGAAAGGACACTTCTTTATTAAATACTATGAATTTCATGATTCAACAGCAAAAATTGCGTTCTATGGGGATTTTGCGTCGTATTACAGGGAAACTCCTTACACCTATCTCAAAAAAGAGGACTATTTGCATTATTTAGGTACCGAAGAAGCTGTACATAAACTGCTCCTTGATTCCACCATTTATTTACTGAAAGAACTCCCGTTTTTAAATGAACTAATAATTGAAGTGCCAAACCATGGGAAAAAATACAGCATCCATCTGACGAGAAGAGAAGTAGACCAATTTCTGAATTGTCATCTATCTGATAAAAAAGACGGACACCATACCCGCCATTATTTCTTATGCAAAGAGCCGGACATCAAGAAATTTGTTGCGGAATTTGTGAAAGTAAAAAAACTGCGAAAAAGGCTTTGAAAAAAGAAGCTGTTCCAAAACCTTTGAACTAAAGGGGAAAACAGCAGCTTAGCCAAACCATCAAATAGTTTGAAAGAAAGAGGAATAGATTCATAGTTTCCGGGTCATACTTGAAGTAAGAACTTTTCTAAAAGGAGCGGAAACAATGGATCTACATGAATATGCGGTGATGAATGTCGTCATTGCTTTTAAAGAACAAGATATTACAATTATTGATGAAGAGTTGATGAAAATCGCGCATTATGTAGCTGATGATTTTATCATTCATGATTGGGACTTTTCGTTATTGCCGGAACTGAGGGTTGATGTTATGCCCGGCATCATTCACGTCGAAGCACGGGCGTATGACTGGCAATTTGACTTAAATGGAAATTACGTTGGAAGTGGCATGTTTAAAGAGGTTACGGTACAATTCGTAACGTCTTAAAGAAGAAATAAGAGCTTGAGTGCCAGGCACTCAAGCTCTTATTTCTTTTCTTGATTATTTTTCATCGAAAGCAATGCTTTTCTATAATCTTCATCCTGCATTTTTTGCTTGTCAGGCTTCTCTTTGAGTTTACCTTGTTCGCCACGAAGTTGGAATTGTTGCAGTGCTCTGCGATATTCCTGATCATTGATCTTGTCTTTTGAATCTTGAATTGGATTTGATTCCTGAACGGTTGCCGTGGAAACGCCGTTTGTTTCCAATTGAGCTTCAGTTCCTTCTTCTTCCGGGGTTTCTTCTATGACATCAGTCGTTGCCGCTTGTTTCGGTTCTTGCGCATCCTTTTTCTCAGGAGTGCCAAAAACACGGGCATTCATTACAATAAGTGTGATAATAATGATAACAGCAACGACAAAGAATAAGCCGATGATTAACATATGTTTATGCCCCTACCCTTTTTCTGTAAATTGTCGGGTGATAGAAGAAACACGTTCGCCTAAAGCTCTTCCTAATGCTAAACCGTTCTCTGAAATTTGATTTTCCGCGGGGTCGTCAGGATTTCCTACCGGGAATGTCACCCCAACCCCATAATATGAACCGTAAAGGGCATTTTCAGGAATGTTGCCTGGCAGGCCAACAACGATCATTCCTTGATGGAGCATCGGCGTTATCAAATTTAGCATGGTCGCTTCAATTCCGCCATGTTCCGTCGCAGTCGTACAAAAAACGGCACCAATTTTATTTATTAATTTTCCTTGAGCCCATAAGTAACCGAGCTTATCGATCCACGCTTTTAAGCCCGAGCTGATCGTTCCAAAATGGCCGGGGCACCCCCAAATAATGGCATCCATTTCAGCGAGATCATACACATTGGCTTCATTTACATGATGAAGGAACACTTCAGCTCCTTCAACTCGATTGGCGCCTTCTTTAATCGCTTTTGCCAATTGTTCAGTATGTCCTCCTTCTGAGTCGTAGACGATATAAATTTTCATTGAAATAAACCCTCCTAAAATGATTTTACGTCCTGCCCGTGTTTTGGAGCCGGGAGTAGTAAAATTTCTTTTTCATTCTCCACTGTTTTTTCGCGTTTCACATTTTTGTCTTTACGGACATCACGAAGGAAAAAGCTTAATAGTAATCCAACAATCGTTAATCCTGTTGCCCAATAGAAAGCATCATTAATTCCGTTAACCGTTGATTGCAGACTCACCTGGCCGGTAAAAAGGGAGACGGCCATTTGTTTAGCCTGTTCTAATGGCAAGTGCATCGTCTCTGCCACTTTTTGAACAAAAGATTGAAACGATGCGGCAAAAAACGGATCTCCTGTATTAGCATGCTCACTTATAGAAGACATATGAAAGGTTGTGCGATTGGTAAAAATGGTTGTCATTAAACTTGTGCCAATGGATCCTCCGACTTGCCGCAATGTATTCGACATTGCCGTTCCATGGCTGTTTAGTTCTCTCGGCAGCTGGTTCATCCCCGCCGTCATTATTGTCATCATTAAAAACGACATGCCGAATGAACGGATCATATACAGGATAAGAATATGGCTGTATGACGTTTCTACTGTAAGCTGAGTAAATTCATACGTTGTAACAGCTGTAATTAACAGCCCGATCACTGCGAGCGGGCGGGGGCCGATTTTATCAAACAGCGCGCCTGAAATCGGCGACATAATTCCCATGATGATTGCCCCTGGAAGCATTAATAAGCCGGATTGAAGTGGGGTGAATCCACGCAAGTTTTGTAAATAAATCGGAAGCAAAAACATTCCGGCATACATAGCAACTGTAATTAAAACACTAATAATGCTAGACATTGAAAACATATCGTATTTAAACACTCTGAAATTCAATAAAGGAGTTTTTGAACGAATTTGTTGAACGACAAAAATCGCAATGAAAATAACTCCAATAATAATTGTGGAAAGAACGATTGGATCGTCCCATCCATCATTTCCCGCTTCACTGCAGCCATAAAGCAATCCGCCGACGCCGATCAGTGAAGTCACAGTGCCGAAAAAATCCAACTTGATTTTTTTCGGCTCGATAATGTTTCGAAGTTTGAAAAAAGCAATGATCAAAACGATTAATCCGAGCGGAACCATTCCGTAAAATAAAATGCGCCATGTGTAATGTTCCACAATCCAGCCGGATAACGTTGGACCGACTGCCGGGGCGAACATCATTGCAAGGCCGAAAATCCCCATCCCTTTACCTCGCATTTGCGGAGGGAAGACGAATAAAATGATCGTCATGACAAGAGGGGAAAGAACCCCGCCGCCAACGGCCTGTATAATCCGGCCGGTCAACATGACAGAAAAGCTCGGCGCAATTCCGCAAATGAATGAACCGACCGTAAAGCAAAACATCGCAACTAAAAATAAAATGCGCACACCGAAACGTTCAATTAAAAAAGCGGACAGCGGAATTAAAACACCGTTAACGAGCATGTAGGCGGTCAACAGCCACTGCGCCGTATTTGTCGTGACGCCGAATTCCGTAATTAAATGCGGGATTGCCACATTTAGCAGCGTCTGGTTCAAGATCGCTAAAAACAATCCGAGCATCAATACAATGAGAAGCGGAATGTGCTGTCCTATCCCATTGCTGTTTTCCCCTGAATTACTGGATGCCATCAAACTTCAACTCCTTTCTGCTAATCGTTAACGTCTTTATTTTGAAATCTTAACTTCTGCATTCATTCCTGGAAGAACATCTTCAGAATAATTGCTGATTGAAATTTTTACAGGAATTTTTTGCGTTACTTTTGTATAATCACCGCTTGTGTTTTGTTGAGGAAGCAATGAAAATACTGAGTTTGTGGCATAACCAATTTGTTCTACTTTACCTTTTAACGTCGTGTCGGAATTTTCGTCCACTGTTACATCGACATCTGCGCCTACTTCAACATCGCGGATGTCTGTTTCATCAATGTTGGCAACGACAAATAATTTTTTCATGTCCACTACTTGTGCTAAAGGTTGACCTGCTTGAACAAGTTGGCCTTCTTTTGCTTCATCTTTAATGACTGTGCCTTCAATCGGCGTTTTAATGGAAACAGATGATTTTGCTTCAGGGCTATCCACTTTTCCAGTTGTTTCATCTTCGCTGAATTTCGTTCCTTCTTTTGCATCCCAGCTTGTTAGTTTACCTGAAACTGGAGATGCGATTTGAACCATATCCCCTGAAATTTTTGCATCATCGGTTTTAACATAATTGGCTGATTGATTGTAATAATAAACACCCCCGATTACGAGCGCTAACACCACTAAAATACCGATGATGTTGATCGTAAATAATTTTCCTTTGCTCATTTATTCTTTCTCCTTCCATTCTTTTAACTTTATTTACTTTATGGTAAAGTTACTTTACAAGATAATATCTTAATTGAAAAGGGGGATTTTGTCTAGTATAATAGTAATGAAATGTTATAGTAATTTTTTGGATGAAATGTATATTCATTTTAGTTTGTTTAAAAGGAGCCTGGCGATGGTAGAAAGTAAGGATGAGTTGCGAAAACAGCTGGAACGGGTTGATCAAATCACCGAAATGTTCTTTCGTTTTAAAAATAAAGTCATTGCGCAGAAGCATGAAGAATCTTCATATAAAATGACTCCGGCAAAGTATCATATGTTGAAAGTCGTTTATGAAAAAGGAAAATGCATGGTTGTTGACATTTCCCGAAAATTAGAATTAACGTCCGGTGCAACTACCATAAATTTAAACCGATTAGAAGAAGATGGACTGATTGTCCGTTTAAGAGATAAAAATGATCGGCGCATTGTTTGGATCGAGCTTTCGGAAAAAGGAAAGAATTTGATTGAACAGGTGATTAAAAATAGAAATACATTTTGGACAAGGCTTCTTTCTCCATTAACAGAAGAAGAGAAAGAACAATTTGTTTATTTGACGGAGAAAATCACGAATGAACTTCAAAAAATGACAGAAGAAAAATCATAAAAAAAACCCCCGAACAAGGGGGTTTTTTTATGATTTTTAATTTCCGTCAGGCCGGCTGTTTTTCTCTCTTAAATTTGCCGCTTCACCGGGTATTTTAATCGAATCTTCGTTAGTCAATCCTTTTGTTTGATCCGTCGAATAGTCATATTGCGAGCGATCGACAGGTTTAAATCCTTTTGGTTTGTGGAAACGGAGCAGATCGCCGTAAACGACATTGTCTGACAATTCCAGTTCTTTTTTCACCACATTATCATATGGCGCACATGCTTTTTGGTCTTTCACTTTTTCGCCGGTCGGGTTCGCATAACATACACCTTTTACTTGTGTATATTTCGGTGTGACAAAGTCTCCGTTTCTAAACGGAACAATTTCACGGTGTTTGTCAGATAAAAGATCGGAACCGAACGAAATATAGTCTTTCGTATCGACACCTAGTAAGTGAAGCAATGTTGGACGTACATCCACTTCACCGCCGTATTTATGAATGACTTTCCCCTTCACGCCAGGAACGTGAATGAATAGCGGAACACGTTGCAATTGCGCATTCTCATATGGCGTAATCGGTTTGCCCATTACTTTTGCCATCGCATCATTATGGTTTTCGGAAATACCGTAATGGTCACCATACATAACAACGATTGTATGATCATAGAGACCACTTTTCTTTAAGTTTGTAAAGAATTGTTCAAGTGCTTCGTCCATATAGTGAGCCGTTTGGAAATAGTTGTTAACCACGCTATCCCCGAAATTGCCCGCAGGGAAGTCTTGATCTTCCTTATCAAGCGGGAATGGGAAGTGGTTAGATAACCAGATCATTTTTGCATAATATGGCTGTTTTAAACCTTCAAGATAAGGCATCGATTCTTCAACAAACGGTTTATCTTTCAACCCATAGTTCAACGTATTTTTATCACTCATATCATAATATTTCGCATCAAAGAACTTATCGTAGCCGAATGCTTTATACATTCTGTCGCGGTTCCAGAACGATGCATTATTCCCGTGCAGTGCAGCGGAAGTATAACCATATTGTTTTAAAATGGCAGGAGCTGCTTGATACGTATTTTGCGCTTTCGTTGTAAATACGGATCCTTGTGGAAGCGGGAATAATGAATTCTCCATCATAAATTCAGCATCCGATGTTTTTCCTTGCCCGGTTTGATGGAAGAAGTTATCAAAGTAAAATGTATTCTTATCATGCGTTAATTTGTTTAAAAACGGAGTAACTTCTTTTCCATCTAATTTATAGTTAATCATAAAATTTTGCAGGGATTCCATTGAAATATAAATGACGTTCATCCCTTTGCCTTTTCCGAAATATTTCGGGTTGGGCTCTGTATAATTCGCTTTTGTAAAGTTTTCAACATCGGTTAAATCGCTGCTGTCGGCAAATGCCCGCTGCGCCGAAGACATTGAGTTTTGAATAATGTCGTATAGTTGGTAATTATATTGGCCAAGATACTTCACAAGATAATTACGGTCAAATGTACGGGACAACAACTGCGGACGATCCGATTCAGCAAGTCCGAGATTTATAATAAAAATAAAGATGGCAGAAGCAAAAACAATCCATATTGACCGTCTTTTTACATATTCCTGCGGCTTGAGCACTTTACATAATGCAAATACAATTAAAAGAATCGTATCAATAAAATAAAAAATATCGGTTACTTTCATAAGTGACCAGGCGCTTCCGCTCACTTCACCAAAGTTTTGTGTTTGAAACAAAACAGGCAATGTAATGAAATCATCAAAGAACCGATAGTATACAACATTCGCATATAAGACAATGGATAAAATGAGATTAATGACAATCATCGCCCAATAGCGGCCGCGTCCTTTGAAAAACAGGGCAATCGCAAAGAAGAAAAGCGACGAGCTGATTGGATTAATAAAAAGCAAAAATTGTTGCATCGCATTTTTTATTCCGAGACTAAAGTCAACTTGATACGCAATATACGTTTTCAGCCAGAAGACGATGACGACGAAAAAAAAGAGAACAAATTTCTCGTTCAACTGCTCCTGGCATTTCATTAATAACTGCTTCATACAGTTGTTCCTCCTCTATTAGTCATCAATGACTTCAAGGTTTCTTTCCCCATTTACAAAAAAAATAAACTCTCAAATATCGTATGAGAGGGGGTTACATATACCACATTATTGTAACGTGATTCATAGTAAAGTCAAGTTAAAACACTGATTGAAGATGACGCGGAAAATCGTCATAATCCCTGTAATGCCAACGGATTTCGGCACTGTTTTTAAGTTTAATCCAATTTTTGTAAATAAAAGACCCTCGTTGATCAACGAGGGTATCTGGCTAATTTTCCGTAAAGATAAAGGGTTCTTTTAGCTTCTTTCCATTATCTTCCCATGAGATGACGATTTCAACTTCTGTCGCTTTTTTGGAAAGAAAGAAACGACTGTCACCTAAAGCTTGCCCATGCTTAATGGAACGGATGGGCTGTTCCGCAGGTCCAACTAATGATAATTTTTTTCTGGCATCCAACTCATTGCGATGAACCTCAATGGTGACATTTTCGGCATCTTTCCCAATATTTTTAACCGAAAATAGATAAGCATTCGAATGTTTAGCATGATTGGAACGAAGCGGATTATCTTGATGGATTTCCACAACCCACTGGTTTGTATTTTTTGTAATCGGCAAATTGTTGAACGTCAATGCGTATGTAGAACCGCCAAACCCTGAGGCCAGACAAAAAAAGACAATCATTGCGCCTATGATTTTGTGAACCATTAAAATCCCATCCTTCTAATTTTTTATTACTCAATAGGTTGTCCAAAAGGAAGGCTGTTTATTTAAGCGTAAATGAAGTTGTGCTACACTAAAACGAGAGAATGATAAAGAGGAGAATCCAATGTTTGAAAAAGCGTTAAACGTTCTAAAAAGCACGTTTGGTTATGATTCCTTTCGAAAAGGGCAGGAAGATGTGGTCAAACGGCTATTAAATAAACAAGATACGCTTGGAATTATGCCGACAGGAGGCGGGAAATCGATTTGCTATCAAGTGCCGGCATTACTTTTTCCAGGCGTCACACTCGTTATTTCCCCTCTCATTTCCCTTATGAAAGACCAGGTCGATGCGCTTGAGAAAGAAGGGGTGCCGGCGACTTATATTAATAGTACGCTTTCCTCACAGGAAGTCCATGAACGGTTAGAAGGAGCGAGTTACGGCCTATTTAAATTAATTTATATTGCGCCTGAGCGTCTCGGGTCCTTGTCGTTTATTGAATGGCTGAACCGCCTGCCCATTTCACTCATCGCGATTGACGAAGCTCATTGTATTTCACAATGGGGGCACGATTTCAGGCCAAGTTATCTTTTAATTAAAGAGATGATTGAAAAGCTCCGCTCAAAACCTGTTATTGTTGCATTGACAGCGACAGCGACTGAAAAAGTAACAGAAGATATTTGCCACCAATTGCGGATGGACAGCGACCAGGTGGTAACAACCGGATTTGCCCGCGATAATCTTTTTTTTCGTGTCATTAAAGGGCAAGACCGCGATCGTTTCCTTGAATCCTATTTGCAAAAAAATGAAGCGCAATCGGGCATTATTTATGCAGCGACACGAAAAGAAGTAGAACGTCTTCATGCGCTACTGGAGCATAAAGGCTTTAAAGCAGGGAAGTATCACGCCGGGATGACGGAACAAGAGCGGAATCATTTTCAAGATCGGTTTCTCTATGATGATAAAACGATCATGGTAGCCACATCGGCTTTCGGGATGGGCATTAATAAATCGAATGTACGGTATGTCGTTCATTATAACATTCCGAAAAACATTGAATCGTATTATCAGGAAGCCGGACGCGCAGGGCGTGACGGGGAAGAGAGCGAATGCATCCTTCTTTATGTCCCTCAAGATGTTCACATTCAAAAGTTTTTAATTGAGCAGTCGGACATGGAACCGCAAAGAAAAATGCAGGAATATGAGAAGTTGCAGCAAATGATCGGATTTTGCCATACGGAAGGTTGTCTTCAGCAATACATTCTCCATTATTTTGGTGACCGAAAAGAAATCGAATGTGGCCATTGTGGTAACTGTACGGATGAGCGAGAGTCCGTTGATGTAACGAGGGAAGCGCAAATGGTGTTTTCCTGCATTAAAAGAATGAAAGAACGGTTCGGAAAAACATTTATCGCCAAAGTATTGACAGGTTCGTCCGATCAAAAGGTGAAAAACTTTGGATTTGATCAATCGTCCACTTACGGAATTATGAAAGAGCAAACGCAACAGCAAGTATGTGAGCTTATTGATTTTTTGACTGCTGAACAGTATCTTGTCCCGACCGGCGGAAACTACCCTGTGCTGGCCTTAACGAAGAAAGCGGTGCAAGTTCTCCGGGGCGAAGAAAATGTTGTAAAGAAAGAAAGCGTCGAGGCAAAACAATTCGTTGTTCAGGATGCATTATTTGAGCGGCTAAGACAAGTGCGAAAGAGCATTGCGGAAGCTGAACAAGTTCCACCTTTTGTCATTTTCTCCGATGCGACGCTTCGAGAATTAAGTAGTAAACTGCCTGTTACTGAAGAAGAACTGCTTCAAGTAAAGGGAGTGGGTAAGCGCAAAAGCGAGCAATATGGACAGCTTTTTTTGCGGGAAATTGCAGCATACCGTGAGGAAAAAGGAATCACTCTACCTGAGCCGGCAAAACCGGTCGCCTTCCACACAATAAAGAAACGAACAAATGCAAAAGAGAAAAGCCATTATGTTACGTTCGAAATGTATAAGACCGGCAAGCCGCCCGAGGAGATCGCTGCTGAACGGGAACTTTCTGTAATCACTATTCAAAAGCACCTGGAGCTTTGCTCTGAAGAAGGAATGGATGTCAATTGGGATGATTTTATTGATCCAGCATATGAGCCTCTAATCGAAGAGGCAATTGCAAAAGCAGGAGTAGAAAGGCTGAAGCCGATTAAAGAAGAGCTTCCTGAAGAAGTCGATTACTTTATGATCCGGGCGGTTATCCAAAAACAAAAAGGGATGAGGTAACGAAAGGGATGGGCCAATTGCCCATCCCTTTTTAAAGTCCTTCAAATTTTTTGATCGCTTCGCGGATGTTTTCTGGCACCCGTGTGCTTTTTTTCGTTTCCTTATCAACGAGGACAATCGTTCCTGAGCCGGTGGCGACAAGGCGATTTTCTTTTTTTGAAACGATCGCATATTCAATGTCCGCGGACGAATTGCCGAGCCTTGCCACCCTTGCAGCTGCAATAAGTTCCTCGCCAAAAAACGCTTCACTATGATAATGACACCACATGTCCGCAGTGACAACGGTTAAGTTATGATCGAAAATGCCCAGGTTCTGTAAATATTCGGTTCGTGCTTGTTCAAAGTAAATAAAATAACTTGTGTTGTTCACGTGGCCAGACATATCCGTCTCGCAAAAACGTACGTTAATCGTGGTGGAAAATTTGAACTTTTTCAGCCATTCTTCGATATTCGGTTGAATGTATGTTGCTTGCGCCATATAAATTCCCCTTCTCACAAAATAGTTACATTTTCTATTTTATCTGAATTGTTAGAAACAAGCACTTAATTGCTCTATCATCGGCATTTTAAAATAGAGATTGACACACCTGTATATACAAGTTAAACTGAAGACAAACTTGTATATACAAGACTTTTTTCATGCGCAATGAAAACGGTTTCGATAAAAGGGAAAAATCATTCGTTTACAAAATGCGTTGCAGTGATTTTTGTAAACGTTGTCAGGGAGGAAGGAAAATGAGCGTCAGACATTCAGCTGAACAAATTGTTCAGGCTATTGGCGGGAAAGACAATATTTCAGCGGCTACTCATTGTGTCACTAGATTAAGATTTGCCCTAAAAGATGAAAGTAAAGTCGACAAAGAAACGCTTGAACAAATTGACGTCGTAAAAGGATCATTTTCGTCAAATGGCCAGTTCCAGGTAGTCATCGGCCAGGGGCTTGTAAACAAAGTGTATAACGAACTTATAGAAATGACGGAAATGGAAAGATCGTCAAAACAAGAGATTAAAGATGCGGCCGAAAAGAATTTGAATCCTCTCCAACGGGCGGTAAAGACGCTGGCGGACATCTTTATTCCGATTTTGCCGGCAATTGTTACGGCCGGTTTGTTGATGGGGATCAACAATATTTTGGCAGGGAAAGGAATCTTTTATAATAATCAGTCATTCATAGATGTTCACACGGCATGGAAAGATCTTGCTAATATGATCAATTTAATCGCCAACACAGCATTTGTCTTTTTGCCGGGTTTGATCGGCTGGTCCGCTGTTAAAAAATTCGGCGGAAGCCCATTGCTAGGCATTGTACTTGGACTCATGCTTGTCCATCCGGATTTGTTGAATGCATGGAGCTATGGAGAGGCGCTTTCGAAAGGCAATGTTCCTCATTGGAACTTATTTGGCCTGAATGTTGAGAAGATCGGATACCAGGGACAAGTATTGCCGGTGTTGATTGCTTCATATGTATTGGCTAAAATAGAGAGATTTTTAACCCGACGCATCCCGGATGCCTTTCAGCTATTGCTTGTCGCCCCTATTGCGCTGCTCTTAACAGGGTTTTTGTCATTCATTGCGATCGGCCCGGTTACGTTTGCCATCGCTAACGCCATTACTTCAGGATTAGTGGGCATTTTCGATCATTTTGCGGCCTTAGGAGGACTTTTATACGGCGGATTATATGCGCTGTTAGTCGTGACAGGCATGCACCATACCTTTTTGGCTGTAGACCTTCAATTAATCGGAAGTACTGGAGGGACGTTTTTGTGGCCGATGCTCGCACTATCGAATATTGCTCAAGGTTCAGCCGCATTCGCGATGATGGTTGCCACAAAAAATGAAAAATTGAAAGGGTTGTCGCTAACATCCGCCATTTCGGCTTTTTTAGGAATAACTGAACCAGCGATGTTTGGTGTGAATTTGCGGTTTAAGTATCCGTTCATATCCGCAATGATCGGATCGGCGATAGCAGGTGTGATTTTATCGGTCGGACGGGTGAAAGCTTCGTCTATCGGTGTCGGAGGGCTCCCGGGGTTTCTGTCCATTTTCCCAAATCAATGGGGAGTGTTCTTTATCGGCATGGCCATTGTCCTTATCGTCCCGTTCATTCTGACTGTCTTCATCGCAAAAGTGAAAAAAGATAAAGGTGTAAAAGAAAATACAGATGAAACGGTTGTAAAAGCAACGAATTAAAAATAGTAGGTGGTGTCATGAGAAGTGGAACCTTGGTGGAAAAGAGCCGTCGTTTATCAGATCTATCCGAAAAGTTTTAACGATACGACGGGAAGCGGCACAGGAGACATTCAGGGGATCATAGAAAAACTGGATTATTTAAAAGAATTGGGCATTGACGTTATTTGGCTGACGCCAATTTATCAATCTCCGCAAAATGATAATGGCTATGATATTAGCGATTACTACAACATTCATGAAGAATTTGGGACGATGGAAGACTTCGAACGGCTTTTGAATGAAGTTCACATGCGCGGCATGAAATTGATCATGGATATCGTCGTCAATCACACATCGACCGAACATCCGTGGTTTAAAGAGGCAAGCCAGTCAAGGCAAAGTCCTTATCGTGAATTTTATATATGGAAAGATGGGAAGGATGGAGGCGAACCGAATAACTGGCAATCAAAATTCGGCGGCGCGGCGTGGGAATATGACGAAACGACCGGGCAGTATTATTTGCATTTGTTTGATGTTACCCAGGCGGATTTAAATTGGGAAAATGAAGACGTCCGCAAAAATGTGTATGCCATGATGAACTTTTGGCTTGAGAAAGGCGTAGACGGCTTTCGGCTTGACGTGATCAATTTAATTTCCAAAGATCAAAGCTTCCCGGATGATGACGGTACAAAACCTCCTGGAGATGGAAGGAAATTTTATACGGATGGTCCGAGAGTCCATGAGTTTTTAAACGAAATGAACGAGAACGTATTTTCAAAGTTTGATTGCATGACGGTCGGAGAAATGTCTTCAACGTCCATTGATCATTGCATTAAGTATACAAATCCTGAGCGGAAAGAATTAAGCATGACGTTCAACTTCCACCACTTGAAAGTTGACTATCCGAATGGAGAGAAATGGTCTGTTGCGGACTTCGATTTTCTTGAATTGAAACGGATTCTGTCCAACTGGCAGGTCAACATGCATGAAGGCGGCGGCTGGAACGCCCTTTTCTGGTGTAACCATGACCAGCCAAGAATTGTTTCAAGGTATGGGAATGATCGGGAGTTTCGTAATCGTTCGGCGAAAATGCTCGCGACAACGCTCCATTTTATGCAAGGGACCCCTTATATTTATCAGGGGGAAGAAATCGGAATGACCGACCCGAAATTTGATTCGATCAACGATTATCGTGATGTGGAGTCCATTAACTTTTACAGAACGAAGAAAAAAGAAGGAATGGATGATACTTCCATCATTGAAATATTGAAGCAAAAATCGCGGGATAATTCGCGGACGCCAATGCAATGGAATGCTAGCCGCCATGCCGGATTTACAGAAGGCGACCCGTGGATTCCGGTCGCTTCCAACTTTAAAGAAATCAATGTCGAAAACGCGTTAAAAGATAAAGATTCGGTATTTTATCACTACCAAAAATTGATAAAGCTCCGGAAAGAATACGATATTATTACGTTTGGCAATTATCAGCTCATTTTAGAAAATCATGAAAGCATATTTGCCTATATGAGAAGCTATCAAAAAGAAAAATTGTTGGTCATTAATAATTTTTATGGAAGAAAGACAGAGTTTGTCTTGCCAGACAGTTTGGATTTAGATGATTATGTTAGCGAGATCTTGCTTTCGAATTACAATGATTCTCCAGCTGAATTCAAGCGTATCACGCTACGTCCTTACGAGTCGATTGTATATTATCTGGCCAAACAGTGATATGATAATCTTGGTGATCTTGGATGAAAAATAACAAATTTGTTGCGATCTATCAGGACATTGCCGACCAAATTCAAAGCGGCGCCATTAAACCAGGAACGAAGCTACTTTCTGAACATGAGCTTGGAGAAAAGTATGACGCTTCTAGAGAAACGATCCGGAAAGCATTAAATTTACTGTCTCAAAATGGGTACATTCAAAAGGTCCGTGGCAAAGGATCCATAGTATTAGACGTAAGCAAACTTAATTTTCCTGTTTCCGGCCTGGTCAGTTTTAAAGAGCTCGCCGGGAAAATGGGAAAAAAATCGCGAACGATCGTTGAGGAACTCCATCTTATAAAACCTGATGACTACTTAAGAGCACAGTTAAACGCGACAACGAAAGATGAGATATGGAAAGTCGTCCGGGTCAGGGAAATTGATGGCGAAAAAATCATTTTAGATAAAGATTTTTTTAACAGAAGGTGGGTTCCTTCTTTAACAAAGGAGATTTGTGAAGACTCCATTTATGAATATCTTGAAAACGAGTTAGGGATTCAGATTAGCTTCGCCAAAAAAGAAATCATCGTGGAAGAACCGACGGAAGAAGACAAAAAACACCTCGACTTAGAGGGGTTCCACAATGTAGTCATCGTCAAAAACCATGTTTATTTAGACGATGCCAGCATCTTTCAATATACGGAATCCCGGCATCGGCCGGATAAGTTTCGTTTTGTCGATTTTGCAAGAAGAAGTTTATAGGGCGTCAAACATCCAACCTTATGAATCGGGTTGGATGTTTTTATGTTCAAAAGTGAACAAATCCATGATATACTTCTTCACAATAGTCATTTTATTCAAACGGCGAGGATGGAAAACGCACCAGACTAAGAAGGAGAGTACAGCAGATGAAAGTTGCTTATTTAGGACCAAAAGGAACATTTTCGGAGGAAGCCGCCCATCGATATTTTACAGAAGATTTGGTTGAATGGCATATGAGTGATTCGGTTTTGGACGTGATGGAGGCGGTTTGTGAGGGGACCGTTGATAAAGGAATTGTCCCGATCGAAAATTCCATTGAAGGCACGATTACAATGACCGTAGATGGTCTTTTAACATATGATTTGTTGATTGAAGGAGAAGTGGTACTGCCTGTCGCACTTCATTTATTGACGAACGAAGGAGCGGTTCTTCGTGATCTTCAGGAAGTGTGGTCGATACCGCCAGCTTTAGCCCAATGCAGAAACTATACGAGAAAGCTCGGGGTGAAGTACAGGCAGTTTGACAGTACGGCATCAGCCGCAGAAGCGGTTAAACATTCAGGGAAGACAGATGTTGCGGCCGTCGCCTCGGAATGGGCCGCGAAAGCCTTTGGATTAGATGTGCTTGAAAGAAACATCCAGGACAATTCTGTCAATCATACGCGTTTCGTCATTGTCTCGAAAAACCTTAACGCCCAGGAGGCTAACGGCAAAACGATGCTGCTAGTGACGCCTAAAGAAGAGCAAGTTGGTGTACTCTCAACTATATTAAACGTATTTTCCGCGCTCAGCATTAATTTAACCTGGATTGAATCCCGGCCGACAAAGAAAAAATTAGGCACGTACCAGTTTTTCTTAGAAGCGGAAGCAGGTGTAACGGGTCGATCGCTGAACAAGGCGATAACGATTTTACAAACACTCGAACACGACGTCCGCATACTAGGAAGCTTCACAACAACAAGACTAAACTAAAAGCCCTGTCCAACTAAGGCAGGGCTTTTAGCCGCTGATTTTCTTCTCATAAAGGGAATTTATTAATTCCCTATACGAAGTAAATAATTGGAATCGGCTATTCGCCGATTCCGGCTCATCTAACCTCTAACTTCGGACCTTCATACAATTGGCGAAGCAAATTTGTTCCAATAGGACGTTTGGCTCATTTTTAGCAAAAGGGGGGTACTAGAAAAAGATAGTACTATTTAATTTGATTTTTCTATGTTATCTTATCTAAGTAAATGATCTGATCAGATGTTTTTGAAAACCACTTCTGGAAATAATGTTTAGAATTTGCAAATTCAAGTTTCAATTTTTATGCACAAGGGTATTTATGAACTGTCAAAAGCAGTTAAATAAAAGTTTTGGAGGTTAACATGTTAAAAAGAGCTGTAATTGCAGGGGTTTTTTCGATGGGGTTAATTTTGTCCGGATGCGGGCAAAAAGCAGAACAATCTTCAGGTGGAGCGAAGGAGCAAAAAGTAACGGCTGAAACAAGTTCTTGAGAAAACGACAAAGGCCTCAGCGAACATTAAAAACTATGAAATGGACGCTGATATGAACGTTGAGATGAACGCAGAAGGGCATACGATGAAAATGCCGACGAAAATTAATGCCCAAATGACAACGGAGCCATTATTAGTTCATCAAAAGATGGATACAGAAGACAAAGGCCAACCGGTAAGTGTAGAAATGTACATTACGAAAGATGAAGCATATATGAATCAAGGCGGACAATGGATCAAAATGCCAAATCAGGGACCCATGGATTTATCAAAAGCGACTGAGAACATGAGTCCGGCGAAAAAAATGGAGCAAATGAAGAAATTTGTGAAAGATTTATCGGTGAAGGACAAAGGAGATACGTATGAATTAAAGATGTCCGGTAAAGGTGATGAAATTAAAGAATTTGCAAAAGAAATGATGGCGCAAAATATGAACCCGCAATCGGCACAGGCCATCGAACAATCTTTAAATAACATGAAAATTAGCGATTTAAAGTACACGCTTACGATCGACAAAAAGACAAATTATCCAAAACAGCTTTTACTTGACATGAACATGGAGATTAAAGAAGGCAGCCATACAGCGGAAATGAAGTTGCATATGGATAGCACAATGAGCAAATTTAATGAAGTAAAAGATCTTGCCATCCCCGAAAATGTAAAAAAAGCGGCAAAAGAAGTGAAGACGCAATAAAAAGGAACGGACTGATCCGTTCTTTTTTATTGCTATAATCCAGGAGTGAATGGCGGATTAATCAAGAAAACTTTTCATCGTTTCGTAGCTCATCGGTCCGATATATTTATGTTTGATCTTTCCTTTTTGATCAATAACGTAGGTTGTTGGGATCGTAAACGCTTTATACATTTCACCGACACGTCCGTTTTTGTCAAGCAGCACAGGAAAGGTTATTCCATTTTCTTTTGCAAAATCGGCCGCGTTTTGTGTGGAATCACTAGACGTTAAGTTCACCGCGACAATTTCCACCTTTTTGCCTCCGTAATTTTTATAAAAGCGTTCCATCTCCGGCATTTCGGCGCGGCACGGTCCGCACCATGACGCCCATAAATTGAGAAATACCGTTTTCCCTTTAAAGTCAGACAATGTAACCTTTTTCCCTTGCAACGTAGTTAATGTGAAATCTGGTGCGAGATTCCCCTGCCCGATCCCAGTAGTGGCAATGGCTACAGGCGGCTTTTCATGCGCTCCGGCAAAACGATCCACAATCGGGTAAATAAAAGCAAGAACGAGCACGCTCGCAATAAGTGCGGAAAAGTTGTACAGCTTTTTTGTAAATAAAAAAGCGGTGATTGCCAAAAATGAGAAGGCAAGCAAAAGATGGTTCACCGATAAATGGAGAAAATAGGACATCAATTCATAAAAGAAGAAAAAGCTCAATCCCCATGTAAGAGCCCCGTAAAGGAGCGGAATCGCTTCAAGACGATACCGTTTTACAAAATAAAAGCAATAACAGGCGCTAACGAGTCCCCCGAAAATTAGTCCGATGCTGCCACCATGAAAATAAAGAATGGTAATGGGGGAATGAATAGAAACAAGCGGATGGATCAATATGTAGCTTAGCTTCCATGTTAAAACGCCAATCATCGCCCCATTCAGCAAAAGGTTAAGAATCGTTTTCGCATCCCTGTGCCGGATAAGGCGGAAATACATCACGCAAAAGGAAAAAGCGGCACTAAATGCGATCATGACCCAGCTCCATTTGACATTCAAGAAACCGAAATGAAAATATTCATCCACTTTTCTCGCTCCTTTCATATAATCCTTTGTACTAACTTATCGTGTAACGTCCATTATATTCGTAAAAAGAAAAGCCATCTTTTTTATAAGATGACTTTCGCATGCTACAGTAAATAAAATCCAACACCCATAATGACATAGGCCGCAAGCAATGTCAGTCCTTCAAACCAATTGGTATCCCCGTCATTGATAAGCGCGTTTGTCAAGAAGACAGCAAGCACCATCGCAACGAGTTCAGGCAGGGAAAAGACGAGCGACATATGATCGGCAAAGGCAGTTGAGACTAAAACGAGCACAGGAGCGACAAACATAGCGATTTGCAGCGTCGATCCGACCGCAATTTCAACAGCGACACCAATTTTGTTTTTATAGGCCATTATGATCGCAGAAGCATGTTCCGCCGCATTCCCGACGATGGCGACAATGATCACCCCGATGAATACTTCACTCCAGCCAAGCGTTTTCCCGACTTCAGAAAAGGTATGGACAAGCTTTTCAGAGACAAAGGCAACAGCGACGGTCGCGAGCGCCAGGATAAGGAGCGCTTTCCCCTTTGACCATTCAGCTGTTTCTTCCTCTTCGTGTACTTGCGCTTCAGCATCGTTGCTGTAGATGCCGCGATGGGTCACTAATTTAAAGAAAAGTGCGGCAAGATAAAGAATAATCATGATAATCGATACCCAGACACTGAGCGTAAACGATTCGCCCTTTTCAAGTTTGAGCGAAAAGACCTCAGGAAAAATAAAGGAAACAACAATGGCGAAAATCAATAAACCGGCATTGTGCCTGGCATCATGAATATTAAACCGTTGCCGTTTATATTTCAGTCCGCCAACGAAAAAGGAAAGCCCGCCTACTAAAAGCAAGTTTCCAACGACAGAACCGGTAAGCGAAGCCAAAACGACGGAAATCAGTCCAGCTTTCAAAGAGAAAATTGAAATGATCAACTCAACGGCATTCCCAAACGTCGCATTAAGTAATCCGCCGATTCGAGGGCCGGCGACAATCGCAAGACTTTCGGTCGCTCTTCCCATATAGGAAGCGAGTGCGACGATCGTAAGACAGTAAATGACGAACATGAGGACGGCCGACCAGTGCATAAGACTCCCGATAATTGACAGCGGCAGTCCGATGACAATGGCAATAAAAAAGATTTTGTTTACCAACAACATTCTTCCTTTCTATGTATCCTATTCTTACTTTACCCAAAAACAGACTCTCTAACGTATTTTACTGTTTAATTTTGGGATGGACAAGATAAAATCGTCCAAAATTGCGTTGAAACTGTTGACGAAATGGCAAAAGGCATGTAGACTAATCTTTATTATATTTTACTATATTAGCATATTAGCAAACTAAAGGATGCGAAGGTGTGAACATGTCAAAACCGTTTGTTTTTGAAAAGCCAATCGGCATGCGGGATACGCTGCCGCCATTATATGAAACAAGACGAAACTTGCGCGAACGGATGATGAACGAAATTCGCCTCTGGGGTTATGAACTTATTCAAACACCGACATTGGAATATTATGACACAGTCGGCGAGAAGTCGGCGATTTTAGATCGGCAATTGTTTAAATTGTTAGATATGGACGGACAAACACTCGTGCTCAGGCCGGATATGACAGCTCCGATCGCAAGAGTCATCTCTTCGACAATGAAACAAATCCCTTATCCGATTCGGCTTGCCTATCATTCCTCCGTATTTCGCGCCCAGCAGCGTGAAGGGGGGCGTCCGGCTGAATTCGAACAAGTCGGCGTCGAATTGATCGGAGACGGAACGACGAGTGCGGATGCCGAAGTCATTGCGCTTATGATATCGGCGTTAAAAGAAGCGGGGCTGACAGATTTTAAAATCGCAATTGGACATATTGGCGTGATCGATGAATTGTTCAAAGCTTCGCTGCGACAGGAAGATGAAAGAAAAGAGCTTCGCCGCTATTTATATGAAAAAAATTATGTTGGCTACCTTCAATTGATAAGAAAACTCACTTTAAGAGCGGACGATTCAAATCGTTTAAAAGAACTCCTGCACCTCAGGGGGAATCGTGAAGTATTGCAAAAGGCAGAACAAATTGTCTCTACGGAAAGAGGGCAAAAAGCGCTTAAAGAACTCGGGCACCTGCTTGACGTGCTCGACGTGCATGGGGTAAAGGACTATATTACATTCGACTTTACCTTAATCAGTCATATGCATTATTACACGGGCATTGTATTTGAAGGATATATGAGCGGTTTCGGGTTTCCGATCGCAAGCGGCGGACGTTATGACCAATTGCTTAAGGAGTTCGGCCGCAGCGGGGATGCGATTGGATTCGGCGTCCATTTAGATGATTTGACGGAAGCGCTAAATGTAATACAAGACGATCAAGTCGAAGTGTGCATCATTTACAGTAAAGAGAAGCGAAACCAGGCAATCAAGATGGCTGAAGAAAAGCGGAAAGAAGGCAAGAAGACCGTTTTGCAAGAATTCTCAAGCATTGGGAATGTTGAACGCTTTGCGAGCCGTTTTCAACATGTCATATATGTCGTAGGAGAAAAAGGAGGGGGGGATACTCATGGTTGACTGGTTGACAGTGGCGATGCCAAAAGGACGCATTTTTCATGAAGCAGTAGAATTGCTTAGAAAAGCAGATTATCCGCTTCCTCCCGAATTCGAAGATTCGAGAAAATTGATCATTGAAATCGAAGAGGCGAAGATGCGGTTTATTTTAGCAAAGCCGATGGATGTGCCGACTTATGTCGAGCATGGAGTAGCGGATATCGGGATCGCCGGAAAAGATGTCATGCTGGAAGAAGAACGTGTTGTCTATGAAGTTCTCGATTTGAACATTAGTGAGTGCCATCTTGCCGTTGCCGGCCTGGCAGGTGCAGAAAAGAAATCATTTGCGCCAAAAATCGCGACGAAATATCCGAACGTCGCCGCCAAATATTTTCGCGAACAAGGGGAGCAGGTGGAAATTATCCATTTAAATGGCTCGATCGAACTTGCTCCGATGATTGGGCTTGCCGATCGAATTGTCGACATCGTTTCAACGGGACGGACGCTAAAAGAAAACGGATTGGTCGAACTACAAAACATTATGACGATTACATCAAGGCTTATCGTAAATCCGGCAAGCTACCGGATGAAGGCGGAAATGATTGATGAGCTTGTTGAGCGGCTGAAAAACGTCGTTGCATGGAAGGGGGAAGCAACCGGTGAAGATTTCTCGCTTAACCGATAGTCTATTGTTAAAACGCGATATCGATACAAATACGGCAAAAGAAAGAGAAGCCGTTCTTCATATTCTTGATCAAGTGAAAAAGCAAGGGGATGCGGCACTGTATGAATTGACGGAGAAATTTGACGGTGTTCGTTTGGATGATTTGCTCGTCAGCCAGGAGGAGATTCGCCTGGCCTATGAAGAGATCGATCCTTCTCTCATCGAATGCATTAAAGAAGCGGCAGCCAATATACGATTTTATCATGAGCAGCAAAAACGTCAATCATGGTTTATTACGAAAGAAGATGGAACGCTTCTCGGGCAAAAAGTGACCCCTCTTGATTCAGTAGGCGTTTATGTGCCCGGAGGAACAGCGGCTTATCCGTCATCCGTATTAATGGGCGTCATACCGGCAGTAGTGGCGGGTGTGACGAACATCGCTTTAACGACGCCCCCCGGGAACGATGGGCGTGTATCCGCCGGCGTGATCGTTGCTGCAGTTGAGAGCGGCGCAACATCGATTTATAAAGTGGGCGGCGCACAGGCGGTCGCGGCACTCGCTTTTGGCACGGAAAGCATTAAAGCCGTTGACAAAATTGTCGGTCCCGGAAACATCTATGTGGCATTAGCTAAACGGGAAGTGTTCGGGACAGTCGATATTGATATGATCGCGGGGCCAAGCGAAATCGCGGTCCTTGCCGATAGCAGCGCTAACCCCGTCTATGTTGCGGCAGACTTGCTTTCACAGGCGGAACACGATCCACGCGCCGCTAGCGTCCTTGTGACAACTTCGGAAAAATTGGCGAAAGAAGTGGCGGAAGAAGTCGAACGCCAGCTTTCTACGTTGCCGCGTAAGGACATTGCACGCCAGGCGATTGAAAACTATGGGGCCATTTATATTGCTGAAACATTGGAAGAAGGCATCAGCGCGATTAACGATATTGCGCCGGAGCATCTTGAAATTATGACAGAAGAGCCGCATGAAGTGCTTGGTGCGATTAAGCATGCCGGCGCCATTTTTCTGGGCAAGTATAGCTCGGAGCCGGTCGGCGATTATTTTGCCGGAAGCAACCACGTCTTGCCGACGAGCGGCACGGCCCGTTTTTCAAGCCCGCTTTCTGTTGATGATTACGTGAAGAAATCAAGCGTCATCGGTTACAGCAGACAAGCGTTAATGGAAAATGGGAAAAAAATTACGGCGCTTGCGCGATTAGAAGGACTGGAAGCCCACGCGCGGGCCATTGATGTAAGGCTTGGAGGGAACGTTGATGAGTAACCGCACGTATTCACTGGAACGAAATACGAAAGAAACGCAAATCGCCCTTACGTTTTCCGTTGATGGGGATGGAAAAGGCGAAATTGACACGCCAGTTCCGTTTTTGAATCATATGCTGGACGCGTTCTCCCGCCATGGCTTATTTGATTTGACCGTCAAAGCGGCGGGCGATACGGAAATTGATGACCACCATACGACAGAAGACGTCGGCATCTGTCTCGGACAGGCCATTCTTCACGCGCTCGGCGACAAAAAAGGAATCAAGCGCTACGGAAACGGTTTTGTCCCGATGGATGAGACGCTCGCGCAAGTCGCCATCGATTTAAGCAACCGCCCTCACCTGGAATTTCGGGCGGAGTTTCCATCACCAAAAGTCGGAACATTCGATACCGAATTAGTGCACGAATTTTTTTGGAAACTGGCGCTTGAAGCACGGATGAATTTGCATGTGATCGTTCATTACGGCAGAAACACACACCATATGATTGAAGCGATTTTCAAGGCGTTTGCCAGAGCATTGGATGAAGCAACGATGATTGATCCTCGCGTAAAAGGGGTTCCTTCGACGAAAGGGATGTTATAACTATGATTGGCATTATCGATTATGGAATGGGCAATCTCCATTCGGTCAGCTCCGCATTAAAAAGGCTTGAATATCCGTATGTTGTGTCTGAAAACCCGGAAGAATTGGCCCGGGCGAAAGGATTGCTCTTGCCGGGAGTTGGCGCCTTTAAGGATGCAATGCATTCCTTGACCGAATCCGGGTTAAAGGCGTTTATTTTAGAGGAAGCCGAAAAGGGCAAGCCGCTTCTTGGCATTTGCCTCGGCATGCAGCTTTTATTTGAAGAGAGTGAGGAAAACGGACTGACGGCAGGACTATCGCTCCTTCCCGGAAAGGTCGAACGTTTTAAAGGAAAAACGGAGGCCGGAAAGACGTATAAAGTCCCTCATATGGGCTGGAATAAGCTGACGTTTCATCAAGAGAGCCCATTGCTGGAAAACGTTGAGGAAGGCTATGTTTATTTTGTTCACTCGTATGTTGTGAAAACGAACGAGCGGGCGATTTTGCTTGCGACAGCTGACTATGATGTACAAGTGCCTGCGGTTGTCGGGCGAGGAACCATTTTTGGAACGCAATTTCACCCGGAAAAAAGCTCAACGGTTGGCATGAGCATATTGCGCAACTTCTGTGAGATGGTGGAGGAGAAAACATCATGAGTACATTTACAATTTATCCGGCAATTGACATGCGCGGCGGAAAGTGTGTCCGCCTGCTGCAAGGAAATTATGAGAACGAAACGGTTTATGGCGATTCCCCGTTTTTAATGGCGAAACAGTTTGCGGATAGCGGCGCCGAATGGATTCATATGGTCGATCTTGACGGGGCGAAGGCGGGAAAAAAAATAAACAATGAACACGTCCTTCGTGTCGCAAAAGAGCTTTCCGTCAAGGTGCAAGTCGGCGGGGGCATTCGCTCTGCTGAAGATGTCGCCTATTACCTGGAAAACGGCGTCGATCGCGTCATTTTAGGGAGCGCGGCCATTTCGAACCCTTCTTTCGTCAAGAACATGTTGAACGAACATAAAGAAAATATTGCAATCGGGATTGATGCAAGAGGAGGTTTTGTCGCGACAGAAGGATGGCTCAACACATCGGAAGTAAAAGCGACGGATTTAGCGCTGCAATTGGCTGAAGCCGGTGCACAGGTGTTTATTTTCACGGACATTTCAAAAGATGGGACATTGTCTGGTCCGAATGTTGAAGCGATCGGCGAACTCGCGGAGCTGACTGGCAAGGAAGTGATCGCCTCGGGCGGAGTTAGCTCGCTTGCCGATCTTGAAGAATTAAAAAGCGATTCGCGCCAGATCGCGGGGGCCATTATCGGCAAAGCCCTTTATACCGGGCAATTTTCATTAGAAGATGCGCTAAAGAAGGTGAAGCAATGCTGACAAAGCGAATCATTCCGTGCCTCGACGTAAAAGACGGGAGAGTCGTTAAGGGCATCCAATTTTTAAATTTGACGGACGCCGGGGACCCGGTTGAATTGGCCGCTTTTTATGATAAAGAAGGGGCGGACGAACTTGTCTTCCTTGATATTTCCGCTTCCCACGAAGGGCGGCAGACGATGGTCGAAGTCGTCGAGCGCGTGGCGGCTGAGCTGGCGATCCCGTTTACGGTCGGCGGCGGCATTAATTCCCTTGACGATATGAAGCGCGTTCTTCGCGCCGGAGCCGATAAAGTTTCAGTCAATACGGCGGCTCTTCTTCGCCCGGAATTGATTACGGAAGGCGCCGATTACTTTGGCTCTCAATGTATCGTCACCGCCATTGATGCAAAATTCGACGACGGGTTCGGTTCATGGCGCGTCTATACCCATGGCGGGCGAAAGCCGACCGATTGGGAAGCCGTCGCCTGGGCGAAAGAGGCGGTCAAAAGGGGTGCCGGCGAAATTTTATTGACGAGCATGGATCAAGATGGAGAAAAGACGGGATTTAATATTGCGCTGACGAAAGCGGTAAGCGAAGTAGTAACTGTTCCTGTTATCGCTTCAGGCGGAGCGGGCAGCGCGGAACACTTTTACGAGGCATTTGTTGAAGGAAAGGCGGACGCCGGGCTCGCCGCAAGTATTTTTCATTATAAAGAAACATCGATACGGGAAGTAAAGGCGTTTTTGCAGAAGAAGGGTGTGGAAGTAAGGTGAATATGGCAGAACTTAAGTTTGACGAAAATGGACTCATCCCGGCCATTGTCCAGGATATCCAAAGCAAAGAAGTGCTGACACTTGCTTACATGAATGAAGAATCGTTACAACAAACGTTAGAAACAAGGGAAACGGTGTTTTTTAGCCGCTCACGAAAGCAGCTTTGGCATAAAGGAGAGACATCAGGCAATACGCAAAAAGTGATCGACATTCGCTTTGATTGCGACAAAGACGCGCTTGTCGTCCTCGTCGAACCACAGGGGCCGGCATGTCATACCGGGGAATACAGCTGTTTCTCTAACTCGCTTTTAATAGATGCCCCGATATCCAATTCGGCTGGCCGGTATGCGATTTTCAGCGAGCTTCAAGCTGTGATCGCAAAAAGAGAAGCGGAACGTCCGGAAGGTGCCTACACGACGTATTTATTTGAAAAAGGCGTCGATAAAATTTTGAAAAAAGTCGGGGAAGAAGCGAGCGAAGTTATTATCGCCGCAAAAAACAGGGACAAGGAAGAGCTGAAATGGGAAGTCGCCGACTTGTTTTACCACGTCCTCGTCCTTTTGCAAGAGCAAAAGCTCCCGTTGGATGAGATCCTTGCCGTCCTCGATGAGCGCCATAAGAAAAAATCGGAAGAAGCTTGATCAGAAGAAGCCGTTGACATCAATTGCCAGCGGCTTTTTTTATGAAACTACCATAATTGGAATTCGCTATCCGCCGATTCCGACAAATCTAACGTCTCATTTCTCACTTTCGAATAAAGTTGCGAAGCCATTGCTTGTCGGGTAACGACGGCAGAGGTTAGTTTTTCCCGACCTGGACCACGGATTTGTTCATTAGGGGTAGTAGTTTAAAGGACATTTTTCGCGTGAAGGGGTAGGGGTTGGATTCGCACTTGAGAGCCGACCTATTGGACATTTTTTAAGTCAAGGAGCCTGAAAATGTCCTAGAGAGGCGTTCTCACGGACAAAATTCACGCCAGGAGAGTCAAAAATGTCTTAGAGAGGCGTTCTCACGGACAAAATTCACGCCGTGAGAGTCAAAAATGTCTTAGAGAGGCGTTCTCTCGGACAAAATTCTCGGCAGGAGAGTCAAAAATGTCTTAGAGAGGCGTTCTCTCGGACAAAACTCACGCCAGGAGAGAAGCCACTGAAAAAGTTCCTTTTAATAAAAAACTAAAATTTTTGAAAAACCAAAACCCAAAAAAACAGTATTTTTCACTTAGGAAGTGGGGGATAGCATCGTGTTTACAATGCATTTCGCTTACCAAAGTGGGGATGTATTTTTTAGGAAAAAGCATTTTTGAAAATTTCTTGGACTTTTTCAGTGACCTCGCCAGGAGAGTCGAAAATGTCTTAGAGAGGCGTTCTCTCGGACAAAATTCACGCCAGGAGAGTTAAAAATGTCTTAGAGAGGCGTTCTATGGGGACATTTTTTATGTTGGACCCGAATTTGTCCTTGAGAGTCATTCTACGTCACGCGGTTTGATTTTGTCCGGAATAGGTGAGGGAGCCATACGAATCATTTTTCCATCGAGCACTTCACAACGCTCTTCTTCTCCCATGTTGCCTATTCCTTATAGGTTACCGTGTTGTCAGGCTTCCCCATACTCATTCCTCTCAAATGATTTCTATGTTTATTAGACAACAGGGGATGGAGAGTTAATAACGGACACCGGGAATAGAGAGATTTTTTTTCACAGTTTGAAAAGTGGAGTTCCTGTCGAAATGGGTATAGTACATAGAAAACGTGCTGGGCTCAAAGAATAGGTTGATTCTTATTCACTAGTTTATTATAATCGTTCAGCATGGGAGTGAGAGGGAGTTGATCGTTTGGGAGTAATCACTGGGATTACAATGATTTTTACCGTACTCGTAGGTTTGAGAATGTTTATTGAGTCCGCCAGAATTTTTTTAGATTCGAAAAAAAAGAAACATTGCGTCCATCGCTTTTTTAAGCTGCTTCCGCTTTATATTGTTTCTTTTATTATACATACAGCGCTTTGTTGGTTTTTTAAAGAAAATGAATTCGCCCAATTTGCCCTGTACCAATTGCCGATGATTTTCCTCATGTTCATTTTGGCGTGGCTGTTATTGCTTTTGGCCGCATTTTTGAACAAAGGGAAAAGACAGGCCGAAAAACAAACAACAACGAATAGAAGCAGGAAGATAAAAACAACGTCATAATGGAACGTCATGCCCATCCGGCATGACGTTTTTGATTCGTGCAGGAAAATATAACTATTGATTTTTGGGAAAAAAGAGCGACTATCCCAATCACTCACTTTTCAAAAGTTCGACACTCAAATTTTTGAAAAAGTAATGATGACATCTTCTACCTATGGTATACTTTCTTCGGTGAATTATTTGAGAATAAGACAATAGATGAAAATAGATAGATTAAAAAATTGGAGGAAGAAATGGAGAAGGAAAAAAGCGCGGATACAACTGGCCGTATCCTTCCTTTTAAGCAAGATGGGGAATATTATTTTCAATGCGGGCTAAAGGCGTATCAGAAAAGAGATTTGCATAAAGCGAAAAAAATGTTTGAGAGGGCCGTATTATTTGAACCGGATGAGCCGGCCTTTCATTGCCAGCTTGCGTCGACACTTGCGGAACTTGGCGAATTTCAAGAATCGAATAATTGCTTGCAGCACGTGCTTGAATATGTGGACGGCGAGATGGCGGAATGCTACTTCTTTATGGCAAACAATTATGCCCACCTCGGCATGTTTAAAGAAGCGGAGCAGCACGCCATCCTTTATATGAAACATGAGCCTAACGGTGAATTTTTTGACGATTCCCAGGAGCTGCTTGATTTAATTTACTTTGAAACGGGAAGGCCAGCCGAGCAGCTAACGGAGGAAGAGGAATTGATCGCTTCTCACGAGAAAGCGCGCCATAGCATCGAAACGGGAAATATGAAAGAAGCGAAAGTGCAGTTAAAGGAGATTATTGAAAAACACCCGAATTTTTGGGCAGCATATAATAATCTTGCCTTGACCTATTTTTATGAAAACAAGTATGAAAAAGCTCTTCAAATTTTGGAGGACGTGCTTGCGAAAAATCCGGGCAATTTAAATGCACTCTGTAACATGGCGATCTTTTATCACCATTTAGGGCAGAATGAAAAATGTAAAAAGATTACGGAAGCGTTGAAGGTCATCCATCCAATTCATCCGGAACAGCGGTATAAATTAGGAAGCACGTTTGGCATTTTAGGGGAGCATACTTATGCCAATCGCTGGCTTGTCTCTGTGAAAAAATTTCAAATGAACTACAGTCCGGCCTTCTTCCATCTCATTGCCGTTTCTTATTATGCCATTGGGAACGTTGATCTTGCCATCAAATATTGGCGAAAAGTAGAAGAGATGGATCCGGAAGGTGTTGTTGCCCCATTTTATTTGAAACAAGCGATGATCGGCATGCTTACGGTTACGGGTCTGGACTATCAATATCGTCTTCCGCCAGTTTCTAATGTTCGAAAAAAGAAGCCGGGCTTTTTTGTTCGCTTGAATCAAATTAAAAAAGCGCTTGAGAAAAATAAGTTGACGCATTTAATTCTTTTAAGAGGGAATACGAATAAAGAGGCTGTTTCTTTATTGGAAGCCTTTTGTTTAAAACGGGAAGAACATCCCTTTTTAAAAGAGATGGCGGCGAATTTACTGTTGGAAATGGAACCGGGCCGTACGGTCGTTGTCAAAAACAAACATGAAGAAAACATCTATCATACCGTTTCTTCTATTTTTACAAAAGGCTTTGACATCATCGATTTATTAAAAGAGAAGGAAGCAATTATTGATGATGAAATGACGTTCCTCTGGCTTGAAGTCATGAATCGGGCAAAACTAGAACCTGAACTTTTGAAAAATGAAAAAGGGATGGCGGCTGCCCTCGACTATTTATCAAGAAAACGAAAGCAAGGAGCGACGCAACGGGAAATTGCTGAGCGGTACGGGGTATCGGTTGCCGTTTTATCATCACGGTTGAAAAAAATAAAGAAACTGCTTGAAATGACGGATTGAGCAAATTAATAGACTTCCTTTATCGGTGAATATACCATTATTACAAATGAACGATGGGGCAAGATGACGCAGAACAAAATGGCGGAGCTATTTTGTTCGGAAATTAGAAGTAAGAGGTTAGATTTGTCGGAATCGGGAACAGACGATTCCAGTTATCCAACTGTTTCTGACATCTAAGTGAATGCGCATCTTTTCCGTAAAGGAGTGGGTTAAATCATGAGTGAAGAAAAAATTTATGATGTGATCATAATTGGAGCCGGGCCTGCAGGGATGACGGCTGCCGTTTATACGTCCCGCGCCAATTTAAGCACGTTAATGCTTGAACGCGGGATTCCGGGAGGCCAAATGGCCAATACGGAAGATGTTGAAAACTATCCGGGGTTTGAAACGATTCTTGGACCGGAATTATCAAATAAAATGTTCGAGCATGCGAAAAAATTTGGTGCGGAATATGCTTACGGTGATGTGAAAGAAATTATCGATGGCGAAGAATATAAAACGGTAGTAGCTGGCGGCAAAGAACATAAAGGCCGCGCCATTATTATCGCAACGGGTGCAGAATACAAAAAGCTCGGCGTGCCTGGCGAGCAAGAGCTTGGCGGCCGCGGTGTTTCGTATTGCGCCGTTTGTGATGGTGCATTCTTTAAAGGAAAAGAGCTTGTCGTTGTTGGCGGCGGCGATTCTGCCGTGGAAGAAGGGGTTTATTTAACTCGCTTTGCAACGAAAGTAACAATCGTCCACCGCCGCGATAAACTGCGGGCGCAACCGATTTTGCAACAACGAGCGTTTGATAATGAAAAAGTGGACTTTATTTGGAATCATACCGTAAAAGAAATTCACGGAGAGAACAATAAAGTAAATAAAGTAACGCTTGTCAATACACAAACGGGAGAGGAGCAAGAGTTTAAAACGGACGGCGTCTTCATCTATGTTGGAATGCTGCCGTTAAACCAGGCCTTCCTCAATCTTGGCATTACAAATGAAGCTGGATATGTCGAAACGAATGAAAAGATGGAAACGAAAGTCCCGGGTATCTTCGCCGCTGGGGATATCCGCGAAAAATCACTTCGCCAAATCGTTACGGCAACAGGCGATGGAAGCATCGCAGCGCAGGCCGCGCAACATTATGTAGAAGAACTAAAGGAGAAATTAAAATCGTAATTCGGTTTTAACCATTCTGTAATAATGGTGAAACAATAAAGGGGTATTATAATAGTAAGAAATTGACCCCCTTTTTATAAATAGCTAGACGTTAGGCACGGAACTCGTATCCGTGCCTCTTTTTTGTCTCTGGAATCGGCAGCCGGGCCGTTTTTCACCGAAATGCCAATTGTCTAAAGCAGTTGGCATTTGAGTGGAATACTATAATTTAGTATACTTAGTTTAATGTTCAGGCAATCGAGGTGAACTTTGTGCAAAGAGTAACAAACTGTGTTTTGATAAAAGATAATCAAGTTCTTTTACTGCAAAAGCCACGCAGGGGATGGTGGGTGGCCCCCGGTGGAAAAATGGAGTCTGAAGAATCGATCCGTGATTCCGTCATTCGGGAATTTCGCGAAGAAACGGGAATTTATTTGAAACATCCTCAGCTTAAAGGCGTATTTAATTTTATCATCAAAGAACAAGATAAAATTGTTTCAGAATGGATGATGTTTACCTTTTTCGCAACCAACTTTGAAGGAGAATCACTGTCTGAAAGCGAAGAAGGAAAGGTCGAATGGAAACCGATCGCTGAAATTCGAAACTTGCCAATGGCTCCCGGGGATCATCACATTTTAGATTATGTTCTTCGAGGAAGCGGCATGATTTTTGGTACGTTCACCTACACACCTGATTACAAACTTTTATCGTATCGGCTGGATCCGGCATAATATATATTTGTAATGCGTTTTCTAGAAAGAGATCAGAAGACTGTATGAATTAGGCGACTGCCAATTTCTTGCTTTAAAAAAAGGGGGGAGCGGTTATGGAAGCAAAAGATGTTCAAATGGTTATCATTACAGGGATGTCAGGCGCGGGAAAAACAGTTGCGATGCAGAGCTTCGAAGACTTAGGTTTCTTTTGCGTTGATAATCTTCCTCCGGCACTTTTGCCGAAATTCGTTGATTTGATGGAGGAATCTGAAGGGAAATTGAATAAAGTCGCATTAGTGATGGATTTGCGCGGACGAGAATTTTTTGACCAGCTGTTCTCAACGCTCGATCAGCTTCCGGTCTACTCACATATTCAACCTCAAATTTTATTTCTAGATTGTAAAGACGCTACCCTTGTCAGGAGATATAAAGAAACGAGAAGATCACATCCGCTGGCTAAAAGTGGAAACCCGCTCTCGGGAATTCTTCAAGAAAGAGAAATGTTAGAAGAGCTAAAAGGACGCGCTCAGCAAATCATTGATACATCTGAATTGAAACCGCTCGAATTACGCGAGAGGATCATTCAACGCTTTTCAACGAATGAAGCGCATCCATTTACGATTAATGTCATGTCTTTCGGCTTTAAACATGGCATCCCGATTGATGCAGACCTTGTATTTGATGTGCGCTTTTTGCCGAATCCGCATTATATCGAACATATGCGCCCACGAACCGGCCTTGAAGCAGACATTTCAGAATATGTTTTGAAATGGCCTGAGACAAAGACCTTTCTTGAAAAGTTATTGGATCTATTGAAATTTATGATCCCGCAATATAAACGTGAAGGGAAAAGCCAGCTCATCATTGGAATTGGCTGTACCGGCGGAAAGCACCGTTCAGTTGCGTTAGCAGAATATATCGGGAAAGAATTAGCAAAAGAATTTTCTACATTCTCTAGCCACCGTGATATGGGAAAGGACAAGGATAAATGAAAAAGGAACAACCGAAGATTGTCGTCCTGGGCGGTGGTACAGGGCTTTCCGTTTTGCTCAGGGGGCTTAAGCAATTTCCTGTTGATATAACGGCTATCGTAACCGTCGCCGATGACGGAGGAAGCTCCGGACGATTGCGGAAAGAGTATGATATGCCTCCTCCAGGAGATATTCGTAATGTGCTTGCCGCTCTTTCTGAAGTAGAACCGCTAGTTGAACGCATGTTTCAACACCGTTTTACAACGGGAGACGGTCTTACCGGCCATTCGTTAGGCAATTTGCTTCTTGCGGCTATGCATGATATTACGGGAGACTTTTTAACCGGGATCCAGGAATTGAGCCGGGTTTTAAACGTTCGAGGCCAGGTGCTGCCGGCGGCGAACCGGAGCGTCATATTGCATGCTGAACTTGAGGACGGCACGGTCATTAAAGGGGAATCGAAAATCCCGTTAACGAACAAAAGAATTAAACGCGTATTTCTCACGCCGGAAAAAATTGAACCATTAAGGCAAAGTGTGAAAGCGATAGAGGATGCGGATTTAATCGTCATCGGACCTGGAAGCCTTTATACAAGCATTTTGCCGAACCTGCTTGTAAGCGGCATAAGCGAGGCGATCAAGAAAGCAACGGTTCCACGAGTGTATATTTGCAATGTAATGACACAGCCAGGTGAGACAACGAATTATACGGCAAGTGAACATGTCCAGGCTCTCGTTGACCATATTGGCAAAAATGTGTTAGACGTTATTATTGTCAACAACGAAGACATTCCGGAAGATGTACTCAAGCTTTACCGTGAAGAAGGAGCCGACCAGGTCATCTGTGACGAAGACCGTTTAAAATGGTTTGGCGCAAAAATTATAAGCGAAAATATTATTCAATATGGCACACTTGTACGACATGATGCGAAACGTGTTTCCAAGCTGCTTTTATCTTTGATATAAGAGGCCGTGTTCAAAAAAGAAGGCTAATTGGACTTTTAGAACAGCCTCTACAAGAAAGCGGTTGCCCTCACGTTACCGTAATTGAGAGGGGTGAAAATGGTGTCGTTTGCCGCGGAAACAAAAAAAGAATTAACGCAATTGGAAATTAAAGATTGCTGTGCAAAAGCTGAACTTGCGGCACTTATCCGCATGAACGGTTCCATTTCATTTAGCAATCGAAAGCTCGTGCTTGACATACCGACAGAAAATGCGGCGATTGCCCGCCGAATTTATACATTGATTAAACGCCTTTATTCATTTCATGTTGAATTGTTAGTACGTAAGAAAATGAGATTAAAGAAAAACAATGTGTACATTGTTCGCGTTCCCGGGGAGGCAAAAGCGTTATTAGAAGATTTATCGATTATGAGCGGGGGCTATTCCATTAATCGGACGATTGCGAAGGAAATCAAAAAGAAAAGCTGCTGCCGGCGTTCATATATGCGCGGAGCTTTTCTTGCGGGAGGGTCGATTAACCATCCGGAAACGGGCTATCATCTTGAAATTTTCTCCATGTATGAAGACCACACCCAGGATCTTTGCGAACTAATGAATCATTATGAATTAAAAGCGAAAGTTCTTGAACGGAAAAAAGGGTATATTATTTATTTAAAAGATGGAGAAAAAATATCTGAATTTTTAACGCTCATCGGGGCTCATAACGCTCTTCTTTATTTTGAAGATGTCCGCATTTTAAAAGATATGCGGAACTCGGTCAACCGGCTTGTTAATTGTGAGACGGCGAATTTAAACAAAACAGTCGGAGCGGCATTAAGGCAAGTGGAAAACATTCGTCTGATTGAAAAAGAAGTTGGGCTCGATGTCCTGCCGGATAAGCTCCGGGAAATCGCTGAACTTCGGGTGAAACACCAGGAAATTACATTAAAAGAGTTAGGTGAAATGGTCTCCTCAGGTCCAGTGAGCAAATCGGGGGTAAACCATCGGCTACGTAAAATAGATGAAATAGCAAATAAAATACGATCGGGCCAAGCTATTAAATAAATTAATTACGTGTTGTGGGAGGAAAAAGGGAAAATGATTGAGAAAAAAGTAAAAGTCCAATTGAAAACAGGTTTGCAGGCAAGGCCGGCTGCACTTTTTGTCCAGGAGGCGAATCGTTTTACTTCCGATGTTTTCATTGAGAAAGACGGGAAGAAAGTAAACTGTAAAAGTATCATGGGAATTATGAGCCTCGCGATCGGTTCAGGAGCTGAAATCACATTAATTGTAAAAGGCGCTGATGAAGAAGAAGCAATGAACGCGCTGGAAGCCTTCATTTCGGAAAATCACTAAAAAAGAGCACTCGAACGTGAGTGCTCTTTTTCTTTCGGTAATAGAAAACGTACGGGAAAAAATTTCTCTTGTCCTTATTTCGATTCGCTGATTGACGAAATCACTTTATCGACAAGACCGTATTTCACAGCCTCCTCGGCAGTCATAAAGTTGTCACGATCCGTGTCACGTGCAATGACTTCAAGCGGTTGGCCAGTTCGTTCCGCCAAAATTTTATTAAGATGTTCGCGCATTTGAATAATGCGGCGAGCATGGATTTCGATGTCTGATGCTTGCCCCTGTGTTCCGCCGAGCGGCTGGTGAATCATCACTTCGGAGTTTGGCAAGACAAAACGTTTTCCTTTTTCACCGGCAGCAAGCAAAAATGCTCCCATTGAAGCGGCCATGCCGATACAAATGGTAGATACGTGTGGCTTAATGAAATTCATCGTATCATAAATGGCCATACCTGCTGTAATGGATCCGCCAGGGCTGTTAATATAAAGAGATATATCTTTATCCGGATCCTCAGCTGCAAGGAATAATAATTGAGCGACAATCGAGTTGGCCACATTGTCGTCAATCGCACTTCCTAGCATAATGATGCGGTCTTTTAATAGGCGGGAATAAATGTCATATGCTCGTTCACCGCGGTTTGTTTGTTCAATAACTGTTGGGATTAAGTTCATGGTTCTCCTCCTTTTTAAGAGTGGAAAAATTTTTAAAAACATTATTTCAAATCATCATCTTGCCTTTTATTCGGCTACTGACATCATACAAGAAAAGGTCAAATAAGGTCAAATAAAAAGCAATACAGTATGTAATTCGCTGTAAAGCCTTAAAAATCCTTTATTGAACTATCAATCATCATTCCCGCTTCACCATTTTTTAAACGTGTGAGAGCGGGAAATTATAGAAAAGAAAGCATATTTAGCGCAGTAATGAGCCTTAGTGTTCTGATTTAACATTGTTATACGCTTCTTCCAAATTCCGAATGCGCCGGACGATTTCCGCATTTTTGTTCAAATGGTCATTAATTAATGTCCCGACGATTGAACGATAATACGCATTCATGGCATGAACCTTTGAAAATACATCTTTATTCCTTTCGATATATTGCTTAAAGTTCTCTTCAAAAAAAGATACTGAAAACTGTTCCATTTTATAGTTGCTCCTTTCTTCTATAATCGTAGCAAACGAAGCCGGAAAAGCCAATTGGTGAAAATGTGCATTATAAATCTTCTTTTTGTTGACATTATAAAAAATGCATATATAATTTTATTGTTCCATATTAATTCGTATACGAACTATTTGTTAACTAAATTACTTTCGCTTAAAGGAAAAAAGAAAAAAGCTGAAACTCAAGGAGGATAAGTCAAAATGAATGCCCGACGCATGATTTTATTAAACGTCATTTTATTGCTTATATTAGTTGGCGGCGGATTTGCAGCATATTATTACTATACAAATTCCGTCAATTACTTAAAGACGGACAACGCCCAGATTACCGGTCAGCAAGTAACAATTGCGGCAACTGCGAACGGACAATTAACGGATTGGAAAGGCGATGTTGGCGAGAAATTCAAAAAAGGTGATGAAATTGGAACGATTCATCCTGCGGGAGCCGCAGTACCCGGAGCGCCGGCACCAAAGACAATTAAAATTAAAGCGCCTGCTGATGGTACCGTCGTACAGAAATCAGCCGTTAAGGATTCTTTCGTAGCAGCAGGAACGCCGCTGGCCCAAATGTATGATCTTGAAAATTTATGGGTAACGGCCAATATTGAAGAGACTTCAATTAATGATGTGAAAAAAGGCCAGGATGTTGATGTATATGTGGATGCTTATCCTGGTTCAACGTTAACTGGAACGGTGGACCAAATTGGCTATGCAACAGCTGGAACGTTTTCATTAATGCCAAGCTCGAATACGTCAGGAAATTATACAAAAGTAACTCAAGTTATTCCGGTAAAAATAAAATTAGACAATTATAAAGGACTTGATATAGTACCTGGCATGAATGTGACAGTCCGAATCCATAAGTAGGTGAAGAAATGTCAACATATTTAGCTGGATATATCGTGATTGCCATAATCATACTGGCGCTCGTCAATGTGGCATTAATAAGAAGACGGAAGAAACAGGAAGCCCGGCAAATCGATGTCATTCAAACACAAAAGTTGCCAGAGACTAATGAAGAAGTGCGAACAGAGGCACCGTCGACAGCGGATCAAGTCATTGGCGAAACATTAAAAGAATCATCCATTGCCGAACCTGCCGTTGAATATGTGAATGAGGCGGTTGATCAAACCCCTGTTACAAAGAAAAGAATGATGAAAAATGAGCCTGAAGGCGAGTTTAAGGTTGGAAAAATATTAGCGTCGTTAATGCTAGGAGCTTTTGTCGCGATTTTGAATCAAACACTCTTGAATGTGGCAATTCCGCATATTATGACGGATTTAAACGTTTCCGCAAATACCGTTCAATGGCTGTCAACCGGCTATATGCTTGTCAATGCCATATGCATTCCGATCACAGCCTTTTTAATTGAAAAATTCGGCACGCGCAAACTGTTTTTAGCCGCTATGTTTTTATTTACGTTAGGCTCTTTCATTTGTTCCATTTCAACAACGTTTTCTCTTTTGATGATTGGCCGGGTGATCCAGGCAGCTGGCGCCGGGGTCATTATGCCTTTAATGATGACCGTGTTCTTAACGATTTTTCCTCCTCAAAAAAGGGGAGCGGCAATGGGGCTTATGGGTGTTGCCATGTTGTTTGCGCCAGCAATCGGACCTACGTTATCAGGATGGTTGATTGAACATTATTCATGGCGCCTGCTTTTTGACATTGTTTTGCCATTTGGAGTGATTGACCTCATTATCGCCTTTTTATGGATGAAGGACGTTATTAAAACGACTAATCCGAAATTTGATTTTTTAGGATTTTTATTTTCGACGATCGGATTTGGTTTTTTGCTTTACGGTTTTAGCGAAGCAGGGAATGACGGTTGGACCGATAAAGTTGTATTAACTTCCTTAACGATCGGAATCATTGGTTTGATCGCTTTTGTATGGAGAGAATTAACGGCCGAGAAGCCGATGCTGGATTTACGTGTATTTAAATATGATGTATTTTCTTTAACTACAATTATCAGCATGGCCATTAATATGGCGATGTTTGGAGCAATGCTCCTACTCCCAATTTATTTGCAAAATATTAGAGGTTTCACTGCCCTTGATTCCGGCTTATTGCTTTTGCCTGGAGCCATTATTATGGGGATTATGTCACCGATTTCCGGCGCCTTATTTGACCGGATCGGCGCCCGCTGGCTAGCGATTGTCGGGCTTTCGATCACGGTCATTACAACATGGCAGTTCAGCAAGCTAACGACAGATACAACGTATGTTCATATCTTATTTTTATACATGGCGCGGATGTTTGGCATGTCCTTCTTAATGATGACGGTCATGACAGCAGGATTGAACCAGCTTCCAAGGCATTTAGCCAGCCATGGAACAGCAGCTTCCAATACAGCAAGGCAAGTAGCGGGAAGTCTTGGCACGGCCTTTTTAGTGACCGTGATGTCAACCCGTTCTACGTTTCATCAGACGAACTTTGCCAGCAGCATATCAAGTTCAAATCCGTATATCGTAAATAAAATTACGCAATTAGGGCAGGGCATTGCCCATGCAGCAGGACTACCGGGCGAGGCCGGCCAGAGTCTGGCGACGAAAATGATTTACGGTGAAATGATGAAGAAAGCAACGATCGAAGGAATCAATGATTCGTTTATTGTGGCAACAGGCATTGCGGCAGTGGCGCTTATTTTATCGTGTTTTATCAAGCGGGTCATGCCACAAAGCGGAAAGTAAAAACAGTAGGTCTAAAGTTATAAAAGGAAGACCCATAAAAATAGTTCTTTCCGTCTTTTGACATTAAGAAATGTTCATGGTATAGTAAACATAACCATTACTTGTTATATCGTCTGGATTTAAGCGGGTCGTAACTTCAAATGAGAAGTAAAACGTGTTTTGAAATCCTACTTCTCTTTGAATGTACGGCCCTTTTATTTTTAGTGTGTAGCATTGTAATTTGGTTTAGAAATTTTTAAGTGTTGCCACAGGCAATCGACAGGAGGATTACCCATGCAAAACGGGAAAGTAAAATGGTTTAACGCAGAAAAAGGCTTCGGTTTCATCGAAGTTGAAGGTGGAAATGATGTGTTCGTACACTACTCTGCTATTCAAACAGAAGGCTTCAAGTCTTTAGAAGAAGGACAAGAAGTTTCTTTCGAAATCGTTGAAGGTGCTCGCGGACCTCAAGCAGCTAACGTTACAAAACTTTAATTGCCAAAAAATATAAGGCGTTGGGAAATCATTCCCAACGCCTTTTTTTGATGTTAAAAAAATAAAGGGCTTACTAAATATTTCATGTGTCCGCTTTCAATTTTTATAGTATGATGGAGATAGTACAAAAAACCTTATGTCTTTTTTTATATAGAGGAAATGGTTGTGTCAGGAAGGGGAATGGAGAATGGAACTTGGTTTATTTCAACAACAGAGCTTAAGTCTTGTTATGACGACGGAGCTTCGACAGGCCATTGCCATTTTGCAATATCCCTGTTATGAATTGTCGCAATTTTTGCAAGAACAGGCGAACGAAAATCCTTTGATAGAGCTTGTTGAACCATCAAATCTTATGTCCATGGGAAAAAGAAAAACGTCAGAGAAAACGATCGGTGAAGGGGAAGAAAATACCCTTGATTATCTTCATCATACGAAAGAAACCATGCATGATTATTTGCTTGATCAAACGATGTTTTTGCCATTAACGAAGGAAGAAAGTTCGATATTAAAATTTTTAATTTTAAATATTGATGATAATGGTTATCTTCAAGTGACAACAGAAGAAGTGATGAAACGGTTTGGCATTGACGAGAAAGCGGTGGAACACGTCATCGGACTTTTACACCAATTAGAACCTGTAGGAATCGGGGCCCGTGATTTAAGGGAATGCATTTTATTGCAGTTAGAAGCATTGGCGATGGAGGATGAACTCGTTTATCGCATTGCGGACAACTATTTAGATTTACTTGCAGAACGAAAATTAAAACAAATTGCCGAGCGGCTGCATGTGAGTGTGGAAATGGTGGAAGAAGCGGCTGATTTTATTCAAACATTGGAGCCGAGGCCGGGCCATTCTGTTTCACATCAAGATGAACGTCTCTTTCTTTACCCGGATATTACGGTTGTAGAAGAAAAGGGGCACTATCAAATCTACTTAAATGATCAGTTTGCACCAAGAGTCCATTTAAATGAAGGCTATACCCATTTATTGAAAAGTGAAGGTGCAGCGGCTTCAAAATATTTAAAAGAACATTATCAAAAATATCAATGGCTGCTAAAAAGCCTTGAACAACGGCGAACAACGTTATTAAAAATTGCTGAAGAAATTGTAAAAGCGCAAACCGCTTTTTTGCAAAAAGGGCCGCAATATTTAGAGCCGATGACGTTAAAAGATGTCGCGGACCGCATAGGAATGCACGAATCGACGGTAAGCCGGGCGGTGAAAAATAAAGTCATTCAAACACCGAGAGGAGCGTTTGAATTAAAATCCTTTTTCACAACAAAAATTGAAAAAGCGAACGGAGAAAATACGTCCGCAAAAGTCGTAAAGCTCGCAATTGCCGAACTTATTAATCAGGAAGATAAATTAAAGCCGTTATCGGATCAGGCAATCGCAGATAAGTTAAAGAATGAAAGAGGAATGAATATTTCCCGCCGGACGGTGGCCAAGTACAGGGAAGAAATGAATATCCTTTCGTCAGCTAAACGAAAACGATACAGTAAATAATGAATGACCATCATAAGAAATCACGTTCTTATGACGGTCTTTTTTTGTTCACAATATTGATGATAATAATAGTTGCAACTGAATGAGCACTCATTTATATTTTAATTGGGTGACTAGTCGGTCAATGGAGAAGGAGTGGAAAATAGTTGAAACGTATTATTCAATTTTGTTTAAAAAATAAATTTGCCGTTTGGTTATTGACGCTTATCGTCGTTGTTGCCGGGATCTATTCCGGGTTCACAATGAAGCTTGAGACGATGCCGGATATAAACGCCCCTGTGCTTATGGTATCGACGACCTATGCGGGAGCAACACCGGAGGAAGTGGCCGAGCAAATTACAAAACCGATCGAACAAAAGGTGAAAAGCCTTCCGGGAGTAGATGTCGTCAGCTCCTCCTCGATGCAAAACGCCTCTTCTATTCAAATTGAATACGGGTTTGATAAAAACATGGATAAAGCGAAGGACGAGGTTAAGGAAGCGCTGGAGAATATGGACTTGCCAGATAAATCCGAACGTCCGAAAGTATCCCGGATCAATTTGAATGACTTTCCGATTTTATCTTTAAGTGTTTCTAATGATAAAGAGTCTCTTAAACAACTGACAAAAACGGTTGAAGACGATATCGTACCAGAATTAGAAGGAATTGATGGCGTATCATCGGTTCAGACATCCGGGCAGTACGAAAGTGAAATTCAACTGACATTTAAAAAGGATAAATTAAAGAAATATGGACTCGATGCAAGCACGGTTGAACAATTCATTAAAGGAACGAATGTAGCTGTCCCATTAGGATTAATGAATATTGACCAAAAAGAAAAAGCGGTTGTTGTTGATGGAAGTGTCAAAACGCTGAAAGACTTAAAAAATATTAAAATCCCATACACGCCTGCACCGACCGGAGCAATTGCGCACTCTCCAAACATGAAGCAAGGGACGGGGATGGGACAAGCACCGGGTAATGAGAAGCAGGCCGCCCAAAGTCGGGCCAATCAAAGCAGTGTATCATTGCCAACTGTTAAATTGAGTGAGATTGCAAGTCTTACATTAGTTAACAAACATGAATCGATTTCCAGAACGAACGGGAAAGAATCGATCGGAATCCAAATTACAAAATCGCCCGAGGCCAATACCGTTGAAGTTGCGGATCAAGTGAATAAAACGTTAAATGATCTAAAAAAAGATCATAAAGGATTAACCGTTGTGAACACATTTGATCAAGCGACACCGATCAAAGATTCGGTCCACACGATGTTGTCTAAAGCGGTAATTGGAGGAATTTTTGCGGTACTTATTATATTGCTGTTCCTGCGAAATATCCGGTCAACCATCATCTCCATCGTATCCATTCCTGTTTCGTTAGTCATTGCGCTCCTCGTCTTGAAGCAAATGGATATCTCATTGAACATTATGACACTGGGAGCAATGACGGTCGCTATTGGACGGGTGGTGGATGATTCGATTGTCGTCATTGAAAACATTTACCGCAGAATGACGTTATCGACTGAAAAGCTAAGGGGAAAAGAGTTAATTCGTGAAGCGACGAGGGAAATGTTCATTCCAATCATGTCTTCCACGATCGTAACGATTGCCGTCTTTCTTCCATTAGCGTTGGTGGAGGGACCGGTTGGTGAAATCTTCTTGCCATTTGCCTTAACGATCGTTTTTGCATTAGTCGCGTCATTGCTTGTCGCCATTACCATCGTTCCGTCTTTTGCCCATTCACTTTTCAAAAACGGGTTAAAAAAGAACGGTGAGCATAAAGAAGGACACGGTAAATTAGCGGCCGCCTACAAAAAAATTCTCAACTGGTCGCTGAATCATAAGCTTGTCACATTTGGTCTTGCCTGTTTGATTCTTGCTGGAAGCTTATTTTTAATTCCGAAAATCGGTGTAAGCTTCTTGCCGTCGGATGAACAGAAAATGATGATAGCGACATACAATCCGGATCCCGGCCAAACCGATAAAGAAATCGAACAGATGGCTGTAAAGGCGGAGAACTATTTTAAAGATGACAATCGCGTGAAAATGATCCAGTATTCTGTTGACAGCGGCAACCCGATGACCGGCGTGGGAAGCAAGTCGGGCATTTTCTACGTTGAATATAAGAAGGACACGAAAGACTTTGAACAAGTAAAAAAACAGGTCATTGACGATTTGAAGAAAGTAACGAAAAAAGGGGAGTGGAAAACACAGGATTTCTCAACGGGCGCCTCCAGCAACAAGCTCGAAGTGTACGCCTACGGTTCTTCCATTGATGAACTTAAGCCGGTTGTTACGAATATTGAAAAGGTGATGAAGAAAAACGGTTCGTTGACGAATGTTGATTCAAGCCTTTCGAAGTCGTATGAAGAATATACTCTTGTTGCCAACCAGAACAAATTAAGCAAATTAGGATTAACGGCCGGGCAAGTCGGTTCAGGCTTAAGCAATATTGGCGAAGAGCCTGTATTAACGACGATTAAGCGGGACGGCAAAGAATTAAATGTTTATGTCCATGTGGATAAAAAGAACTATAAGGACATCAACGAATTGACGAACACTAAAGTAGAGACGGCCACAGGGACTCAAGTGAAATTAAAAGATGTGATGGATGTTGAAAAAGGAAGTACGCCTAATACGATTACCCATCGCGATGGCCGTGTTTATGTCAGTGTGAGCGCGGATATTATAGGAAATAATGTTGGGAAGGTATCGCAAGACGTTCAAAAGAAACTTGATGACCTTCAAAAGCCGGACGACGTTTCCATCTCAATGGGCGGCGTGACCGAACAAATTACAGATTCTTTCCAGCAGTTAGGTCTTGCGATGTTGGCCGCGATCGCGATCGTTTATTTAATTTTAGTGATTACATTTGGAGGCGGATTGGCGCCATTTGCCATCCTTTTCTCCTTGCCGTTTACCGTTATCGGGGGTCTATTTGCTCTTTACATTGCTAAGGAAACGTTAAGCATCTCTTCAATGATTGGTGCATTAATGTTGATCGGTATCGTGGTAACAAACGCGATAGTCCTGATCGACCGCGTCATTCATAAAGAAAGGGAAGGCTTATCAACCCGGGACGCTCTTTTAGAAGCAGGGGCCACCCGTCTTCGTCCGATTTTAATGACGGCGATTGCAACGATCGGAGCTTTGCTTCCGCTCGCATTCGGGTTTGAATCAGGAGGCTTAATTTCGAGAGGACTAGGTGTCGCCGTCATCGGCGGGTTAACAAGCTCCACGCTGTTAACACTTCTGATCGTGCCGATCGTTTATGAGTTTTTAATGAAGTTCAAGCGGAAAAAACGTGTAGAACACTAAGAAAAGAAGCCTGCAGGAAGGATTTCCGGATGCAGGCTTCTTTTTTGTATAATGAGTATATGCTATTTAATCAAGATAATTTTGTTGAATTAAAGAAGAAAAAAAGGAGAACATAAACAATGAATCAATTGAAACTTTCTTTTTTTACTAAAAAGCACTGTCCGCTCTGCGATAAAGCGCATAAGATACTAGAGGAGCTGCAACAAGAGATCCCGTTTCAGCTTGAAGAAATCGACATTTATACAGATGATGCGCTGATTGAACGATATGGGCTGATGATTCCTGTGATCGCAATGGATGATGAGGTTATTGAGTATGGGCAAATCAACAAAGAACAAGTAAGAAAGCGCTTGCTTATTTTGAGTAAGTAAAAATGATTGAACTTTCCAAAACGTTCTGATACAATAAGGACGTAAATTTAAAAAAGTCATTTCGGCTTTTTTTTGCAACAATCGGGACATAAAATGACTAAGCGGGACAAATTAAGTCCATCGGTTTTTTTCGTTTCATTTAGATTGGGGTAAGTAAGATGAATAACTTATTGGGAATTCAAAAAAAACTAATACCGGATTTACTGGAAGTTATGGAAAAGCGATATAAGATATTGCGGGTGATCCGTATTTCCCAGCCAATTGGGAGAAGGAGCCTTGCCGTCCAATTAAATATGACGGAAAGAGTGATGAGAAGCGAAGTCCAATTTTTAAAAGATCAAGGCCTGGTTTCAATTCTAGCTTCAGGAATGTCGCTAACTGATGATGGGGAGAATGTTCTTGATCAGTTAGAAGCGGTAATGAAAGATTTATCCGGTCTTAGTCGTTTAGAAGCCCAATTAAAAGAAGTGTTGAAGTTATCCGAGGTCATTGTCGTCCCCGGTGACAGCGATACCGATGAGTGGGTAAAAGCGGAATTAGGAAAAGCTTCCGTCCTTCGGTTAAAACAAGAATTAATTCACGATCATGTCATTGCCGTAGCGGGCGGTACAACAATGGCTGCCGTTGCAGAAATGATGACTCCAAGCATTCGAGAAAAACAAATCATATTTGTCCCTGCACGAGGCGGACTCGGTGAGAAAGTAGAGAATCAAGCAAACACGATCTGTTCCACCATGGCCAGAAAAGCGCACGGTGAATATCGATTAATGCATGTCCCGGATGATTTAAGTGAAGAATCCTACCTATCATTAATCGAGGAGCCCGGCATTAAAGAAGTATTGGCCCTTATTCATTCCGCAAGTATAGTCATCCACGGAATTGGCGATGCTGAAACAATGGCGAAACGGCGCAATTCGTCGCAAAAAGTGTTAGATAAATTAGAGCGAGAAGGAGCCGTTGCCGAGGCTTTCGGGTACTACTTTAACAAGCAAGGCGAAGTGGTACACCGGGTTCGAACGATCGGGCTACAGCTGAATGAATTAGAAAACAGTCCGCTTTTAATGGCGGTTGCCGGAGGCGCTTCGAAAGCCGAAGCGATTGCCGCCTTTATGAAACATGGCCCGAAACAGGTGTTAATCACCGATGAGGGAGCAGCACGAAAACTGCTTCGCCAGGCGGGAGAAGCTTAAAATTGTAAAAAAGTGTGTATCCTGCTTATTGTACATTTGTTTACAGTTATCTATTTTTTTATTATAAAAGGAGGTCCATTTAACATGGTAACAAAAATTGGAATTAACGGATTTGGTCGTATTGGACGAAATGTGTTTCGCGCAGCATTAAATAACCCGAACGTAGAAGTTGTCGCGGTAAATGACTTAACAGATGCAAACACATTAGCCTTTCTTTTAAAACATGACACGGTTCATGGCAAACTTAATGCAGAAGTTGAAGTAAAAGAAAATACATTGATCGTTGACGGCAGAGAGGTGAAAGTATTAGCGGAGCGTGATCCGGCACAGCTTGGCTGGGGAGACCTTGGTGTGGAAGTTGTTGTGGAATCTACTGGACGTTTCACAAAACGTGCTGACGCGGCGAAACATTTAGAAGCAGGAGCGAAAAAAGTAATCATCTCGGCTCCGGCAACTGACGAAGACATTACAGTTGTTATGGGTGTGAACGAAGACAAATACGACGCAGCGAATCATCACGTTATTTCGAATGCATCTTGTACAACGAACTGTCTTGCACCATTTGCAAAAGTTATTCATGAAAAATTCGGCCTTGTTCGTGGTATGATGACAACTGTTCACTCCTATACGAACGACCAACAAATTCTAGATTTGCCTCATAAAGACATGCGTCGTGCACGCGCTGCAGCAGAAAACATCATTCCGACGACAACCGGTGCTGCAAAAGCGGTATCTTTAGTTCTTCCTGAATTGAAAGGAAAACTAAACGGCATGGCAATGCGTGTGCCGACACCGAACGTTTCATTAGTAGACCTTGTCGCAGAATTAGAAAAAGAAGTAACGGTGGAAGAACTCAACGCCGCATTGCGTGAGGCCGCTGAAGGTCCGCTAAAAGGCATCCTCGGTTATAGCGAAGAGCCGCTTGTATCTACTGATTACAACGGATGCACCAACTCTTCAACCATCGATGCTCTTTCAACGATGGTAATGGAAGGGAACATGGTGAAAGTGATTTCCTGGTACGATAATGAAACAGGATATTCAAATCGTGTCGTAGACCTTATTGACTTTATAGCTAAAAAAGGACTTTAATAGAGAGAGACGAATAAAAGGGGGATAAGAGAATAAAGAAGACTCTTACCCTCTTTCTCATGTAAACTAATATTCGTCTTATTATTACATGTTGTCAGGAGGTTTTATTACGTATGAACAAACAAACCGTTCGTGACATCGACGTTAAAGGGAAGGTTGTGTTTTGCCGCGTCGACTTTAACGTGCCGATGGACAATGGGGAAATTACAGACGACACGCGCATTCGTGCCGCTCTTCCGACGATTCAATATTTAGCCGAACAAGGGGCTAAAGTGGTGCTCGCCAGCCATCTTGGCAGGCCGAAAGGAAAAGTGGTTGAAAGTTTGCGTTTGGACGAAGTTGCGAACCGGTTAAGCGAACTTCTTGGCAAGAAAGTCGTCAAAACAAACGAGGCTTACGGAGAAGAAGTGGAAACAGCGATTTCGGCTTTAAAAGAAGGAGACGTTTTATTGCTTGAAAATGTCCGTTTCTATCCTGGAGAGGAAAAGAACGATCCGGTACTTGCGAAAAACTTTGCGGCGCTTGCCGATGTGTATGTCAATGACGCATTCGGTGCGGCTCACCGCGCTCACGCTTCGACGGAAGGAATCGCTCATCACTTGCCTGCAGTAGCTGGATTCCTGATGGAAAAAGAGCTTGAAGTTTTAGGTAAAGCGTTATCAGACCCGGAACGTCCTTTTACTGCAATTATTGGCGGCGCAAAAGTGAAAGATAAAATCGACGTCATTAACAATTTGCTTGAAAAAGTAGACAACCTAATTTTAGGCGGTGGTCTCGCTTATACGTTTATTAAAGCGCAAGGTGATGATGTCGGTAAATCGCTGCTGGAAGAAGATAAAATCGAAACTGCGAAAGCCTTCATGGAAAAAGCGAAAGAAAAAGGTGTCAATCTACTCATTCCGCAAGACGTTGTTGTAGCAGATGAATTTTCAAATGACGCTAATACGAAAGTGGTCGATACGAGCGCTATTCCTTCAGATTGGCAAGGCCTTGATATCGGGCCGAAAACGATCGATTCGTATACAAATGTCATCCGGAATTCGAAACTTGTTATTTGGAATGGTCCGATGGGCGTGTTTGAAATGGAATCGTTCGCAAACGGAACACGTTCAGTGGCGGAGGCTCTGGCTGAGAGCGCAAATGCGTACAGCGTCATCGGCGGCGGGGATTCTGCAGCAGCTGTTGAAAAGTTTGGTCTTGCCGATCAAATGGATCACATTTCGACCGGCGGCGGGGCATCTTTAGAATTTATGGAAGGGAAAGCTTTGCCAGGAGTCGTTGCATTAAACGACAAGTAATTCCTTCTTTATTAAATAAGAAAAAAGCAGCAAGGAAGGTGGAGAATCGTGCGAAAACCGATCATCGCGGGAAACTGGAAAATGCATAAGACCATTTCCGAAGCGAAAAGTTTTTTGGAAGAAGTAAAAGGTCTGGTACCATCAAATGAAGTTGTCGATACGGTCATTTGTGCACCTGCCCTTTTCTTAGATACATTAGTAGATGGAATAGGTGAAAAGCCGATATACATCGGCGCGCAAAACATGCACTTTGAAGACAGCGGTGCTTTTACGGGGGAAATTAGTCCTTATGCGCTGAAAGATCTTGGCGTTACCTATGTCATTTTAGGACATTCTGAACGCCGCGAATACTTTAACGAAACCGATGAACTCGTCAATAAGAAAACGCATGCCGCGATTAAACACGGTTTAATCCCAATCGTTTGTGTCGGAGAAACCCTTGCAGAGCGTGAAGCCGGACAAACGAAAGAGATCGTGAAAAGGCAAACGGAAAAAGCGCTTGAAGGATTATCAGTAGATCAGGCGAAATCTATAGTGATCGCGTATGAACCGGTCTGGGCAATCGGCACAGGGAAAACCGCTTCTTCAGAAGATGCCAATGAAGTATGCCGTTACATACGTGGAGTGATTGGCGAGAAGTTTTCTCAAGAGGTGGCTGAACAAGTCCGCGTTCAATATGGAGGCAGCGTGAAGCCGAGCAACATTAAGGAATTGATGAGCATGTCGGATATCGACGGTGCGCTTGTTGGCGGTGCAAGTCTAGAGCCTGAATCGTTCCTTCAATTATTGGAGGGCGTTAATAATGGCAAATAAGCCTGTAGCATTAATTATTCTTGACGGATTTGCCTGCCGTCCCGAACGAAAAGGGAATGCTGTCGCACAGGCGAACAAGCCGAACTTTGACCGGTATTGGGAAAAGTATCCGCACAATCATTTAACGGCTTGCGGAGAGGCGGTAGGACTCCCGGAAGGACAAATGGGGAACTCGGAAGTTGGTCATTTAAACATTGGGGCGGGGCGCATCGTTTACCAGAGCTTGACCCGCGTGAACCTGGCCATTCGTGAAGGGGAGTTTTTTGAAAACCCGACCTTCATCGAAGCGATGGACCATGTGAAAAAGAACGGAACGAACCTCCACATTTTTGGCTTGCTCTCGAACGGCGGGATCCATAGCCATATCGATCATATTCTCGCATTGCTCGAACTGGCTAAAAGACAAAACGTAGAAAACGTTTTTGTCCATGGATTTCTGGATGGCCGGGATGTGCCGCCAAAATCGGCAAAACCGTTCATCGAACAAACGCTGGATAAAATGAAAGAACTCGAAGTTGGAAAGATTGCGACTTTATCCGGACGCTATTATTCTATGGACCGCGATAAGCGCTGGGAGCGTGTCGAGAAATCGTATAGGGCGATGGTGTATGGTGAAGGACCTTCGTATACAGATCCGCTTGAAGTAGTAGAAGACTCGTATAAAAACGAAATCTATGATGAGTTCATCATCCCATCGGTTATTACAAACGAGGACGGGACTCCGGTTGCAACGATTCAGGATAACGACGCGATCATTTTTTGCAATTTCCGTCCGGATCGTGCCATCCAAATCTCTCAAGTGTTTACGAACGAAGACTTTAGAGGATTTGACCGCGGGGACAAGTTTCCAAAAGGCATCCACTTCGTTTGCTTGACACATTTTAGTGAAACCGTCAAAGGAAATGTTGCCTTTAAGTCGATCAATTTAGACAACACGCTGGGCGAAGTTCTTTCCCAACAGGGCTTTAAGCAGCTGCGGATTGCCGAGACGGAAAAATATCCGCACGTAACATTTTTCTTCAGCGGCGGACGTGAAGCGGAATTTCCGGGTGAAGAACGGATTTTGATCGACTCGCCGAAAGTGGCGACGTACGACTTGAAGCCCGAAATGAGCGCTTATGAAGTAACGGATGCGCTTTTAAAAGAAATCGAAGCGGACAAGCATGACGCGATCATCTTGAACTTCGCCAATCCTGACATGGTTGGCCATTCCGGCATGCTTGAACCAACCATTAAAGCGGTTGAAGCGGTCGATGAATGCTTAGGAAAAGTTGTGGATGCCATTATCGCAAAAGGTGGATGTGCAATTATAACGGCTGACCATGGAAATGCAGATGAGGTTGTGACTTTGGAAGGAAAACCAATGACCGCCCATACGACGAATCCGGTTCCGGTCATCGTCACAAAGGAAGGAATTGAGCTTCGTGATGGCGGGATACTGGCTGACCTTGCGCCGACCTTCTTAACATTAATCGGCGGCAAGCAGCCTGAAGAAATGACAGGGAAAACATTAATTAAAGAATAAAAGACTTTCTTTTGCACAGTGGGCCCCTGTGCGAAAGAGTTCGTTTAAACTATTTTTAAAAATAAGGAGAGATGAAAGTATGTCACTTATCGTTGATATTTATGCTCGCGAAGTTTTAGACTCCCGCGGAAACCCGACAGTAGAAGTAGAAGTATTTACCGAGTCCGGCGCAATGGGGCGCGCGATCGTTCCAAGCGGTGCGTCTACTGGTGAATACGAAGCCGTTGAATTGCGTGATGGAGATAAAGAACGCTACAACGGAAAAGGCGTTTTAAAAGCGGTAGACAACGTCAATGAAATTATTGCACCAGAATTGGTTGGCTTTGATGCACTAGACCAGGTCGGCATCGACAAAACGTTAATCGAGCTTGATGGAACAGAAAACAAAGGGAAATTAGGCGCGAACGCCATTCTTGGCGTCTCAATGGCCGTCGCCCGCGCAGCCGCAGAACATCTCGGCTTGCCGCTATACGCTTATCTTGGCGGATTTAACGCGAAACAATTGCCGACACCAATGATGAACATTTTAAACGGCGGTGCGCATGCAGATAACAATGTGGACATTCAAGAATTTATGGTAATGCCGGTCGGCGCTCCAACGTTCTCTGAGGCGCTTCGCATGGGAGCGGAAATCTTCCATAGCTTAAAAGCGGTGTTAAAAGAAAAAGGTTACAACACAGCGGTTGGAGATGAAGGCGGATTTGCGCCAAACTTATCTTCAAACGAAGAAGCGCTTCAAACCATCATCGAAGCAATTGAAAAAGCGGGTTACAAACCTGGCGAAGAAGTGAAACTTGCAATGGATGTGGCTTCCTCCGAGCTTTACAATAAGGAAGACGGTAAGTACCACCTCGAAGGTGAAGGTGTTGTGAAAACTTCTGAAGAAATGGTTGCTTTCTACGAAGACCTCGTATCAAAATATCCGATCATTTCGATTGAAGATGGCCTCGATGAAAACGATTGGGAAGGACATAAGCTCCTTACAGAACGTCTGGGCGACAAAGTTCAGCTTGTCGGAGATGACCTGTTCGTAACGAATACGAAGAAGCTTCGTGAAGGAATCGAAAAAGGAGTAGGAAACTCCATTCTTATTAAAGTGAACCAGATCGGAACATTAACGGAAACGTTCGATGCGATCGAAATGGCGAAACGCGCTGGTTACACCGCAGTCATTTCCCACCGTTCTGGTGAAAGTGAAGACAGCACGATTGCAGATATCGCTGTTGCGACAAACGCCGGCCAAATTAAGACAGGTGCGCCATCCCGTACAGACCGTGTGGCGAAATACAACCAATTGCTTCGCATTGAAGATGAACTTGGCGTCATCGCAAGCTATGCAGGAGCTAATGCATTTTATAATTTGAGCAAATAACGACTAGAAAAAGAAGCCGTGATTAAAGTACATTCACGGCTTCTTTTTTCGTTAAAGCGCTTCTTTTTTCTTCGTACGCATCCATTTCATGACCGGCGGATTGTCAATTTTCATATCCACTTTGACTTTCCAATCATCCGGTTCCGTTCCATCGGCCTCTGTGTCATGCACCTTATCGATCATCCATTTCTTACGATCGGGTTCGTATTTAAGAGAGTATTGGCGAATCGACTTATACGACACATCTTTATAAGATTTTTGCCCACTGTATTTAATCTTGTTGTTATAGGAAACAAAAGCCTGAATATCAGCCTTCCACTGATTATCAAAATAATTAATCGATAATTCATCTATATTGACGACTGCCCCTAAATATTGTGCCTGCATTTCATTGATATATTTTTTGATGACATCAAAGTCTTCTTTCTCAAGCATCGAAGCTTGTTTTAAGGCTTCCGTCACATTCGTAAACTTATTCGTATCAAAACCTGAAGTTTCAACGACAGGTAAGTCACTGTTAAATTTATCAAGAGCCTTCGTAATGTCCTTTTGGATCTTTTTATCATTCCTCGCAAGTTTACTGTCATCCACAAGAAGACTTACGTTTGTGCTGCCCCATACTTCCTTTTTTTCTTTTTTCATAAACGTGCCAAGTTGATTCGTAATCGTCGTCACGAACTGATACGTACCGGGAAGGACTGGACCGTATAGCGCGTCTTTATTTTTTTCTAATGGTTTATTTAATGATTGGATCGAAAGGTTAATTTGATCATCTTCATTTTGCCCGGTTACTTTAATTTTTACAGTTTTTACTTTCAGCTTATAACTCGTAAAAAAGCCCCATTTTTTTTCATCTTTCACTAAACTGATTTGCTGGTTGGATGTTGTGAAATCTTTATCTTTAATTTGTTTGTTTAAACCTTCTTTAATCGCTTGCATGCTGTCGTTGTTCGCTTTTAAAAAAGAGATAAGCGCATTCAACGAAGCATCGTTGACAGCTGCTTTTTTATTATCGGAAATAATGAGACCGTGAAGCAGATTCGGCTTTTTCTGTTCAACAGCCTGTTCGAATGTAGCGACGGTTTTTTCCGGTTTATTCATTTGCTGCAAGATGACAATCCCAATGACAAGAACAACGGCTACAACAATGCTGGAGATGAGCCATTTGTTTTTCATTATTTTTAATACACCTCACCTGCAGCAAACACATTTGAAATTTCTTCAGCACTGTTTTCGTCCGAATTATCAACGGTCCATTTTCCGTCCTTTTGAATCATAAGAACTTTAAGATCATAATGTCCTTCCTTAGGATCTAGTTTGTTAAGGATCGTATCGAATTTTGAAAGGGCATACTTCTCGGATTTTTTCGGATCGTAATCATCGGTATTCTTCCAGTATTCTTTTTTATAATCAAATACTTTTCCCCGTAAATCGCTCAATGGAATGGCAGAGTAATTTAAAACAACAACCGCTTTTCCCTTGGCATTTGCACTTACTTTCGCCTCGATTTTCGCTTTTTGTGCTAAAAACGATTGATAACTTGAATAAAGCTTATCCAATTTTGAATCGGAAATGTTGTTTTCAGTAAATATTCCGTCCATCTTCTCTTTAAAATTCTTCTTAGCTTTATCTTGCAAAGCAGCCTTATCGGCGGTTACATATTTTTCGTAATCACTGTTATCTTTTCCAAGATAAATCGTATCAATATAAGCGGTTAATGCTTTTGCCGGATCGTTTAGTGCATCGAAACTTTCCGCATATTTTTTTGTATCCAATTTCAGCTTAATTTCTTCGCTTTTTTGATTTTGATCATGGTCCATCGAGTTTGGATGAAGGCCGATTTCATACGTTTTATCTTTTTCTACGTCGAAAACATACGTCATCGTTTTCACCTTGCCGGCGCCGATATCACCCGAGTTATCAATTTCCAGGTCGACTTCTGAACTATAGACATTTCGTTTAGGATTGAATTGCTTGTCACCGTCATAAAGCTTAATATCTTCGGAGCCTAAAAATGTAACATCTGAATCTGATACATTTTTCACTTTCAGAGTGACAGCTAACAATCCATGCTTCTTATTTTCGGATACACCGTCATCTTCACCGGTTAGTATGTAGGATGCGTTATCAATAGATGCCTCTACTAATTCGCTTTTAGCTGTGCCGGATGCTGCTTTTTCTCCGGATTTGCCACAGGCGGCAAGAGACGCGATAACGACACAAAGCAATGAGATCATGCCTAATTTCTTTAACATCATGTTTCCTCCCTATTTTTTTGAAATCTCCTTTTTCACCGTTAAAAGTTAAGTAGTTCAGCATTCTAGAATATTCATCTGCGCAGATCTTTCTACTAGAACTTGCACTTTTATTAATAGCATCAATACCCCGTTTAAAAAAGTACTATCTTTTTCTAGTACCCATTAATATTTGGAATATAAGTAAAATAAATCCTTATGTTTGTTGAATAGCTAATGTTTGTTAAACTTATACATTTAACTAGTCTAAAATCATCTATATGAGTGAAATCAAAAACTTTCATCATTGAAAAATAGTATAAAAGAACCATCAAGGAAGTTTGTTTTGCATTTTATTGGTAAAAAAGAAATGGGTCTTTAATGCCGTTTTTCAGAAATATGGAAAAAATGATTGACTTCGGAAACTATTGTTTTTTACAGTAAAGAAGAACTTTAACGGGCAACTTATCTGTCAGTTTGGAAGTTACTCGTTAGAAAATTTTTTAGAGGAGTGATTAGTAATGGCAGGAACCATTCGTATGACCCCGGAAGAGTTAAAAGCGAAAGCGACACGCTATGGACAAAGTGCACAGCAAATCGAGCAGATTTTAAAAGATCTAACCAATTTGCAAAACGAATTAAGAGGAGAATGGGAAGGTCGCGCATTTGAAAGATTCGATGATCAATTTAACGAATTGAAGCCGAAAGTGCAAAACTTTGCCCAGCTTATGCATGACATTAATACACAATTGAATAAAACGGCTGAAGCAGTGGCTCAACACGATGAGCAGTTATCGCAAAACTTTGGGCTTCGATAATCAATCAGCCGCTTGCTTAAACAACAGGCCACACAACAACATTGTTGTGTGGCTTTTCTTAAAGAAAATCCTATTTATTTTTTTGTTTATTTATAAAAAAGGAGGGGGGATGAAATGGGTGAATTGGACCTTTCATTCTTTAAATCTTAATAAATGGACTAATGCTTCATGTAATTGTTTTGATTAAATGGATTAAAGGTTTAAGAGACAGTCCAGAAAACTTTTAAAAAACAAGGTTTTCTGTAAAGTGAAGAAAGTTCAATATGTAAACAGAAAAAAGAAAATGAAGAAAAAAAGATAAAAAATACAAAAAATTCCGTTTTGGAATTTATGAAAGGGGTAATGAGATGATTGTAAGGGAAGAGTCTTTTGTTTTGCGAAATATGATTTGTGTTGAAGAAGTGATCCCTCATGAAGAATGGATAAATAAATTTTTATAAGTAGGCACAAAGAACTAGTGCCTTTTTACCCATTTTAGTAATCTACTGAATTACAATTGACATAGTTAAACCCATCATTTAGAGTAAAAGTGATTAAAAAATTGTAATAAAATGTAGTTTTTTGCCAGAGGATTGTTTTAAAACAGCATTTGTTACTAATGTTATAAAACCTATTGTTACCAATAGGTTAAAATATAAAGGAGTGATATTCATGGCAGGAACAATTCGCATGACGCCAGAAGAGTTAAAAGCAAAGGCAACACGTTATGGACAGAGCGCACAGCAAATTGAGCAAATTTTAAAAGACTTGACCAACTTACAAAACGAATTAAGAGGAGAATGGGAAGGTCGTGCATTTGAAAGATTTGATGACCAATTTAATGAATTAAAACCAAAAGTGCAAAACTTCGCTCAGCTCATGCATGACATCAATACGCAATTGAACAAAACGGCTGATGCTGTGGCTCAACATGATGAGCAATTATCGCAAAATTTTGGATTAAGATAAACAAAATCTTAGTTGCTGAGTGGTCAATAATAGTGCATTAATACTAGCGATCTCTTAGCGGAAAGCCACGCAACAAGTGTTGTGTGGCTTCAATTGTTTAATATAGAGAGAAATACATAACAAGTAATTTACAGGGGTTGATGTGAATGGAAAAATTGGGACGGGGTATATTGCTATTTCTCGTTCTAATGCTTGTTCTTTCCGCGGGCATTTCTTACCTTGCTTTTAATCAAGCATCGAAGGGAAAGAACAACGACGAAACGAAGAAAATGGCAGTTGCTCTGGTCAATGAAGACCAGGGAGCCGAATTTAATGGAAAACATTTTGAATTCGGTGATGAATTTATTAAACGAATTGAGAAAGATAATAAACATGACTGGTATGTCGTTAGCCGCGGAGTAGCGGAAAATGGGCTAAAACGGAAAAGCTACAATATGATGATTGTCATCCCAAGCAATTTTACGGAAAAGGCACTATCTATTAATTCTACAATACCCGAAAAAGTTACGTTAAATTACAAAATTAATTCTTCCGGAAATAATAATATGAAAGCGGAAGCGGAGAAAACGGCTAGTTCGATTCTGGCGGATTTTAACCGGAGAATTATAGATGTTTATTTTGCAAGTGTACTCGGGAATTTACAAGACGCCCAGGACAACATTGGAAAGCTTGTCAATAAAGAACTGGCATATACGAGCATTTATAAAAAAGATATTCACAATCCGTTATCCAATTATACATCGCAATTTAAACAAGTGCAGGACAGTACAAAACTATCAAAAGAGAGCTTTAAAGGTCTACAGGATCTCTTAAAATCTTTCGGCAACAATTTAAATGAAGGTTTTAAAACGAACCAGCTTTTTCAGACGGAGTTTGGGAATATTATTCTAACAAATAAAGCAAATGGCCTGTTAGCCAAAAACTTCTCAAATGAGCTGGGTCTTTTTAACAGCAGTTTGAATAGCGATAATGTGATGCAACAATTGCAAAACCTTGAATCGGCCAATAAGGCAATCAATGAACTTTTTCAAAAAAATGAAGAAACGAGCATTATGTTTTCGAAAGCAACAGCAATAAAAAATTATTTAACTTCAACGAAAGCAGAATTGGGACAAATCGATACTAAGTTAGACGAAACATTGCCTTCTGACATGGAAGCATTGAAACGTTCCATTATCGCTAAGCTTAAGAAACAGATGCAAACTCCATCAGGTGAAGAGCAAAATGTGAATTTAAGTAAGTTTTTCGATGGTCCGGATAAAAGTGTCACAGAACATCTTAAAAAGCAAATTACGAAACTTCCTTCATTGAACCCGGAAGATATGGATCCATTAGATTTAGATGATTCTACGAAAACCCAGCTGAAAAATATCATGGCTTTAACCCATAAATATATTGATGAGTTTGATGTTCAGGCATCACCTTCTGGTTCAATTCCGACCAAACAGATGAATGCGGATTTGAAAAAACTTCAACAGGAAGGAATGACCTTAACCGATACAGTTCAATTACCGGAAACTAAGAAATCGGGACAGGAGTTAACCATTACACCTCCAAAAGGGTTTGAAATCGATTCAGTAAAATTAACATTACCTCACATGGGGGAAGGAACTTATACAAGACCATTCATTGAAAATGGGAAAATTGTGCTCCCGGCAACAGGGGAAGGGGATTTCACCATCAAGTTGCATGTGGTGTTAAAGAATGCTTCGGACATTACGAAACAGTTTACATGGAACTGGCAGCTCAACCAGAAGGATGTGACTAATGTTGATCAACCGGAATCGCCATCCGCTCTCCGGAAAAGTTCTGTTCAATCAGAAGAAGGTTCATTAAGACAAACAAACACTGTTCAAAAGGAAGCCGAACAGACCGACACTGAAAGCTTAAATGAACAAAAGGAAGATAGTGATCAGAAAGAAAACGGAACTTCAGACGAAGAATCAACTTATCAAAGTACGAACAAAGAAAAACAAAGCAATACGGACAATGATAAAATCGATCCTAAAGAAACACCGGACACTGGAGAACAAAATAAAGAAAAACCTCAACCCGATCAGAATGACCAACCTGGAGAAAAAGTTGTTGTAGAAAATAATTATATTAAACACATTGTAACATCTCCTCTCCCGGTCGATATGACAAGTGATCTTATCAATGTGATCAGCGAATATAGAAAAATGGCAGCTTTATTTGATGTTTATTTTGAGACAAACCAACTTGAGAATACCGACATATCCAGTCCCGACTACCAGAATAAACTCAACGAAAAACGCCTTGATGAATGGGCGGGTGAAAACTCTCTCTACTCTTTATTCAATAAGCAAAATATTATCGATGTTTTGACCAATTATATCGCCGATCAAATAACAGAAGACGTTCATGGGGAAGCAGAGGAGTTAAAAGGTAAAATCGACACGTACATTCAACAGGTCGATCAAGCGAATGAAAATTCGAATCAATTAATTGAAATGATCAATCGTACTTCCGAACAAGCGGAGCTATTAAATAACAGTCTCGCCCAAACGTTGCAAAACCTGATGTCATGGCGTGAACAAAGTCTGAAATTGCAAGATGAACATACAAAAATCTTAACAAATAAAGAACAAGAGCAGTCTGATATTATTGCGCTCGATGATCAATTCTCTTCTTTGCTTGCTGAAAGTCAGTCACTTGCGGATCAATCAAAAAGTAATTTGAATTCCGCAGACAGTGTCTATGAAACATTTGATTCGATTAACAGCCAGGCGAAAGCGATTAAGGACAGCGGATCGACGCTCGTGACGAAAGCGGATGAGTTATCCAACGATTGGACGAACAAAGTGAAAGAAGATAAGAACTTTGCCAATAATTTTGCCAGCGTTTTTGCCAACAGCCGGATTGGAGAGCGGCCAAATGATTATTTGCTTAACTTTCTTTCAAATCCGGTACAAACCAAAAATGAAGGCGTTATTGTGGAAAAAGGGGACACGTTTACACCTTATTTTATCGTGTTAATTTGTTTTATCGTTTCGCTGTTCACAGCATATGTCATCTCAACTAATGAACGAAAACGAATCCAGCAAGATATGTTTGAAGAAGAAAGATCATTCATCCGAAGCAACGTACCTATTACGATGATTACGACGGGAATTGGTATTGTCGAAGGAATTGTAATCGGTCTTCTGTCCGGTTATTTATTGGAAATTAATCAAGAAAAATTCATGTTCTGGATCGGTCTCATTACAGCAATCGTACTGTCTATGGTTCTTGTAGCAACCTATTTGTTACGCCAATTAAAAATGATAGGGATGTTTGTATTATTAATTGTATTGAGCTTATATCTGTTCTTCACTCAAGCCCTTGGACTTCACTTTGACAAATCATCCCTTGCAGCAGATATTAAGACCTATTCCCCATTGCAATATGTTGAAAAGTTACTCATACAATTTGGGGATGGAACAGCGGATCTTGTATTCTATATTTCCAGTTTACTTGTGATTGTTGTCATTGGTTTTGCATGTAATCTTTTTGTCTTTAAACGTTCGGAAAGAGCAGAGGAGATTGTAGATGAAGGGATTAATGAAGCTCATTAAGTTTATCGTACTTTGTTCAGGCATTTTTCTCCTATGTCCGCTTCAGACGGTACTGGCGGACGAATTGGAACATGATGGAACGATTCACTGGAAATCGGATCGTATAAGCCAGAATGAAAGCGAAAAGAAAAAAGCGGAATCACAAAGCAATAAAGAGACAGAGTTGGAGAAAATCGCGCCCGATTTGTTTTCAGAACAAACTCGGGCTGCGATTGAGTCCAAACAAAGAAAAAACAAGCAACAGATGGAAAGTATTAAACATTCACTTTTTGTCACACCTGTGAAAAAAGATATGGTCATTAAGAATTCAAGAAAAGCTCTCTTTACCGACAACTACCAGGCGCCATTCGTTGCAGAGCCTCAAAGTGATGAGGATGGTAGGAGTCGTGGGATGAGCAAAACGGTTACCACAATATTGGGCGGGGTGGCTTTGTTAATTTGTACCGGCATTTATAAGATGATAAGAACATTTATGGAGTAAAGGAGAAGAGCTAAAAATGCCCGCTGAAACACATATTAATGTAACTGTTGATTTTTCAAAGTGGGACGGTGACCAATATGATTTAAGAATACCCGTCCATCAAACGGTTAAACAACTGCTTGGCAATATAACCGAAACATTGAATCTTAGCCTTTCAAAAGAATCACTGTTTGCCGTTAAAGTCCCGGCAAAAGACCTTCTTTTAACTGATGATGACCGACTCATTGATTACCCGGTCACAAATGGCGATATTTTAATCGTTTTATAAAACAATGTGTCTGAGTAGTTTTAAGATTTAGCGAATCTATTAAAAAAGATGAACAAGAAAAAAGGGAGTAAGCAAAAATGGATGAGAAAACTATACAGATTGATTCAATACCTTTTCGTTTTTTAATAAATGAAAGAACATGGCAATTAAATCTTGCTAAATCGCAGACACATGTTAAAGATCTCCGTCAGTTAGGACCAATAACTGAAGACAGGGACCATTTTGTCCCTGCAGTTGTTACAGAAGGTGAAGATTTATTCGCGTTTTCCTTCACCGTCGATCAATATTTAAAAAAATGGGAAGAGATCCAAAAAATCGGGCGTAATGACAAATTGCGCCTGTTACGCAATATAGCGCGATTTAAAGAATGGTTGAATACGAGAATAACGTTCTTTCTACACCCTGATAATCTGGTGTTTGATGACAATCTTATGCCTTATGTCATTTATCGAGGAATCCGAAACCTTGTCCCGCCTTTTGAGATGGATGAGGAACGGTTTTTACTTCAATATAAATGTCTAATTATTGCCTTGTTTTCAAAGAATTATAGTTTTGATGAATTATATTCAGGCTCGCTCAACAATGCGAAAGAAACGGCATTTGAGCGACAAGTGGCAGAAGCGGATAACTTTGAATCTTTAATGAAGATACTCGAAGATCATTATGTCAAAGAGCAAAAAGAGACCGAAGAGAAAATGCTGCTCGTCCCTAAAAAACGATTTAACCTGTTTAAGCAGTTAACATTTATTTTTATCGGAGTCTCGGTTCTTTTGGCCATACCACTCAGCTATCTATACTTTGCCAGGGAGCCGTATCAAAATCATTTGCTCGATGCCCATCGTCACTTTCTAGCTACTGATTATGAAAAAGTCATCAACGATTTAGAAGGCGAAGATCCTGAAAAGTTACCGATCGCCGGAAAATATATTCTGGCAAGTTCTTATCTTCAAGGTGTTCATTTAGATCCGGAGCAAAAAGAAAATATTCGTAAAAACATGAGTCTGAAAAGCGATCCAAAGTATTTATTGTTTTGGATCTATTCCGGGCGCGGGAATGTCAACAAGGCATTAGATCTTGCGAAATCTCTCGATGATCCGAGGCTCATTGTCTATGGCATCACTCAAAAAATGGAACAGGTAAACAATGACCCGAACATAAGCGGTTCTAAGCGGGAAGAAGAAGTTGAGAAATACAAAGAGCAATTAAAAAAATACGATGAAGAGTACCATTTAAATCTTAATCTTGATTCAGAAACTTCCGGCAGCCCTTCTGGCCAGCAGACGACCGAACCGGTTGAAAACAACAATCAAAACGAGCCAGTACAAAAAGAGGAAAAGAAACCGGCGGGCGATACTAAAGAAAGCAAAAAAGAAGAGAAGCCAAAAGAAAGTAAGAAAGAAGAAAAATCTAAAGATAAAAAATAGATAAGAAAGAAATGTTTTTGTTGATTGAGGTTTTACTTTTTTGAAGTGGAAAGGAAGAGAAAGATGGCACAACGATTATTACTTATTAGTGATGGAATTCAATTGCACAAATGCCATTTAAATACAAATGAACAACAAAAAATCACGATTGGAAACGATTGGTCACATACGTTAACCTTTCCAAAACTCGATCAACCATTAGATATCGAATGGGACGGGGAAATGTGCAAAATCGGCAATCACTCGTTACTTCTTAATAAAAGTTTAACAGTCCACCATTCCAATTGTGTCCTGAAATTTCATTTAATGGAGTTCGATAAGTGGTTAGTCTATGACACGTCACCACATCATCGTATTTCCTTTGGAACAAACGAATACGATGATGTGAAAGTGAGAAATACAAAAGTGGACATGGCGTTAACCCGCCAGGAACTCGGACAGGCTTTCCGGCTCGAAGCATACAACGGGGAAGTTTACCACAATTGTATTCGACTGGAGGAAGATGTAATACTTCAACCCGGAGATCAGGTTTTTTTTGACGGAGTTTTGATTCAAGTCGGAAAGAATGAAATCCGCGTTCTTCCATCGGATACGTTTGTTTCCACAAAGTTAATGCGAATTTATGATGATTGCGAGCGGTTTAACGCCGAATATCCAGATTATCATCGTTCACCCCGTATTATTTATCGGGAACCGACGGAAAAACGAAGAATTGCCAAACCATCAAGCGAACCAAGAAAACCAAGCGAGCAGCTGGCGCGTGTCATTGTCCCTCCACTCGTCATGGTAGCCGTTATGATTTTAATTTCCTTTTTTCGACCGAGCGGCATTTATATTATCGCGATGCTCTCGATGACGATCGTAACGGTCATTTTTTCCATTACCACTTATATTAAGAGTTTAAAGCAGTATCGAAAGGACATTAAAGAACGAGATGAAAGCTACCGGGAGTATTTAAAACAAAAAACAAAAGAATTGTATGAAGCGAGTGAACAACAGCGTCATGCTCTGAATTATCACTATCCAACGGTGAAGCAGATTCGGGATATGGCCGTGAATGTAGATTCGCGAATTTACGAAAAAACGATGTTTCATCATGATTTCCTGATGTATCGCGTTGGGTTAGGCTGGGCTGATTCAAGCTTTGAGATTGAATTTTCTGTGGAAGAATTTACACAGGAAAAAGACGAATTGGTCGAAGCCGCCCGAGAATTGAGATCGCAATATGCCGGGCTAAAGGATGTCCCGGTTGTCACTTCATTAACGAACGGTCCTGTCGGATATATCGGAGAACGCCGGCATGTCATTGAACAATTACAGCTATTGGTCATGCAAACGGCCTTTTTTCATAGTTATTATGATTTACAGTTTATCACGATCTTCCCGGAAGAAGAAAAAGCGAACTGGGAGTGGATGCGCTGGCTTCCGCACGCAAGCTTACGGGAGATGAATGTACGGGGATTCGTTTACCATGAACGTTCCCGTGACCAGGTATTAAACACGCTATACCAAATTTTAAAAGAACGAAAACTGGCTGTGGATGAAAAAAGCAATAGTAATGAAAAACTGTATTTCTCGCCACACTTTGTCGTCCTCATTACCGACGAAAAATTGATATTGGATCATACGGTCATGGAATATTTTAATGACGATCCGAGCGAGCTCGGCGTTTCGCTCGTATTTGTCCAGGATGTAATGCAGTCACTTCCGGAACATGTTAAGACGGTCATCGATATTCGTGATGTCAAAAACGGAAATATCATCCTGGAGGAAGGAGAACTCGTCAACAGGAAATTTACGCTCGATCACTTTCCGGAAGGATTTAATAAAGAAGACGTATCACGGGCACTTGCTCCGCTCAATCACCTGCAAAACTTGAAAAACTCGATCCCCGAAAGCGTCACATTTCTTGAAATGTATGGGGTAGAGAAGGTGGAAGAGCTCGAAATCGCGGGTCGCTGGGCTAAAAATGAAACGTATAAAAGCCTTGCCGTACCGCTTGGCCTGCGTGGGAAAGAGGATATTGTCAATTTGAACTTGCATGAAAAGGCCCATGGTCCACACGGATTAATTGCCGGTACAACCGGTTCAGGTAAATCGGAAATTATTCAATCCTATATTTTATCGCTTGCCGTCAACTTCCACCCGCATGAAGTCGCCTTTCTATTAATCGACTATAAAGGAGGCGGGATGGCGAACTTGTTCAGGCAGTTGCCGCATTTGCTCGGGACGATTACGAACCTCGACGGTGCCCAATCCATGCGTGCGCTCGCCTCGATTAAAGCGGAATTGCAAAAGCGGCAGCGCTTATTCGGTGAACATCATGTCAACCACATTAATCAATATCAAAAACTATACAAACAAGGTGAAGCAAGTGAGCCGATGCCGCATTTATTCTTAATTTCGGATGAATTTGCGGAACTAAAAGCCGAACAGCCGGACTTTATGAAAGAGCTCGTTTCCACCGCCCGGATCGGCCGTTCACTCGGCATTCATCTCATTCTTGCGACACAGAAGCCGAGCGGCGTTGTTGATGATCAGATCTGGTCGAACTCAAAATTCAAGCTCGCGCTCAAAGTGCAAAATGCGAGCGACTCGAACGAAATTTTAAAAACACCGGATGCGGCGGACATCACCTTGCCGGGCCGTGCTTACTTGCAAGTTGGAAACAACGAAATTTACGAACTGTTCCAGAGCGCATGGAGCGGCGCCCAATATGTGCCTGATAAACATGATGAAACATATATGGACACGACCATCTATGCAATTAACGAACTCGGACAATACGACATCCTATCCGACGACTTAAGCGGTCTTGCCCATCAACAAGAAATTTCAAAAGTCTCAACAGAACTTGACGCGGTGATTGAGTATATTCATGAATTCGCTGAACATGAGAATATTAAACCACTCCCTCGTCCGTGGCTGCCACCGCTGAAGGAGCGGATATATGCACAAGATCTTCATCCTGTAAATTATGAAGAAACATGGAAGGACTCAAAAAAACCATTACGGGCCACAATTGGTGTGCTTGACCAACCTGAATTACAGGCACAAAATCGGTTAACCCTCGATTTCACAAAAGATGGGCATTTAGCAATATTTTCAAGTCCAGGTTTTGGAAAGTCAACATTTATTCAAACAGTAGTCATGGATTTAGCCCGACAGCACAATCCTGAACATTTACATGTCTATTTAATTGATTTAGGGACAAACGGGTTACTTCCATTGAAAAATCTACCACATGTTGCGGATATTGTTCGTATTGAGGAAACAATAAAATGCATGAAGTTGATTGAGCGGCTAAGAGTGGAAATGAAAGCAAGGAAAAGATTATTAAGTCAATATGATGTGGCCAATGCAGAAATGTACGAAAAAATAAGCGGCAATACAATGGCAAACATTGTAGTTGCCATTGATAACTATGACGCTGTCAAGGAATCTGGATTTTACAATGAATTTGAAGCATTTGTTTTACAAATTGTTCGAGAAGGTTCCAGCGTTGGCATTCATATTATTGTAAGTGCCGCTAGACAGATGAGTTTAAGAATGCAAATTGTAAGCAATATAAAACTTCAGGCTTGTTTTTATTTAATAGATAAAAGTGAAGTTACTTCAATTGTTGGTAGAACATCGCTTGAAATTGAAGAATTACCGGGCCGTGGGTTAATAAAAATTGATAACCCAACAATTTTCCAGGCTGCCTTACCAACTAACGCTGAAAATGAAATTGAGCAAATCAAGCTTTTACAACATGAAATTTCTCAAATGGATCAAGCTTGGAAAGGAAATCGACCAGAGGAAATTCCTATGATGCCTGATGTTATCGATTTACAGCTCTACCGGAAAAATAAACAATTCATTAGTGCACAACAGAAAGGCTTTCTTCCAATGGGACTTGATTATGATAATGTGCAGGTGACCGCACATAATTTTTCAATCAACAACCACTTATTAATCTATGGCAATGACAATTCTTTACTAACGGAAGTATCTCTAAGTTTATTGGCCCAGATGAGCAATGGAGACTTAGAAACAATGGGCGTTATCGATACGACAGACTATGGATTAATAGAGTATCGAAATAAGGTCAAAAGTTACGCAGTAAACGAACAAGATATATTGGAACAATTGAATAATTGGAAGTCTTTAATAAAAGATCGTCTCCAAATCTTATCAGAAGCAAAGGTAGCGGGAAAACAGAAAGATATTTCTTTTAAACGACAATTAATTTTTATTGTGGATATCGAGTCCTTTTGTAATAAAGTGTTTATAAATGATGAAGACGCAAGCTTATTAATTGATATGGCAAAAACAGTTGAATTCTATTTCATTATTTGCGGACAAGAAGACTATTTGTATCGGAACAGAGATTCACTGGCAATGAAATGTAAAAGCAAGATCACATCAGGGTTGATTAAAATGCCAGTAAATGATCAGAATGTATTTAATATCAAGTACATTAACAATGAAGCCCCATTAGCGAAAGACGAAGTATATTATTATTTAAAAGGTTCGCTCATAAAAATTAAAATGCCGTTAACAAAAGCTGAGGTATACTCATAAATAAAATTAAATCAAGGTGGGGAGGTGGGTATTCCTCCCCATAAAACTTTGAAATGAAAAATCGAATTTAAAATTATCAGGTGTTTAATAATATTGAAAAGGTGGAATATTTTAGGTGTCATAGACAATTACCCCCCATACGGAACATTTGTTCTTGGTACTAGGAAAAGATAGTACTTTTTTTCCAGATTATCTTTTGTAAAATAAAATATAAGGAAATGATGATTTAAAGAAACGTGTGGCGACAAAAGAATTACTGTTAAAAAAATCAAATTTGAAATGCCATTAACTAAAGTCGAGGTGCACATATGAAAAAGCTACTTTCAGTATTGTTATCAATCATAATCATATCGTCAGTAAGCGGATGTTCATCATCCGACAGCTCTCCATTTGAAAAGAAAGTGGATTACAAAAAAATCGCAAAAGACTTAAATGAGAAAAATATGGATTCCATTTTACATGCCGTGGATGGGTATTCGAATATTAAATTGCGTTCCTTTATTATTACTTCGCAAAAGAGGAATGACAACAGTATTATAAATAATAAAAATAAAATTGGATTCGATGGTGTATATAATACCGTTAAAAATAATGCAGTAGGAGTAGGCGGAACAAGTTCCGAAACAAGTATAAAAAAAGGAACGGGTGAGGAAAAAACTATAAAAAAGAATAGTTCTCCTAATTTTAAGGTTAGTTATTCTAACAATCAGTTTATAAATGAAAAAACGAAAAAACCATTAGATCTAATATTCATTTTTGATAAACTTCAAGGAATCGAAAAAATCAAACCAGCTAGTTATACATACGGCTTAGATGAACCGCCAGCCATAGCTTATAGTTTGAATGAAAAGCAATTTAAGGAAATTATTAATGATGAGTTGAAAATTAATTATGATTCTTTTAAAAAGGCCACTATTTTAATAAGTTTACACGAAATCAAAAATAAAATGAAAATATTTTACATTATCATTGAGATTGAATGGCAGAAGAAAAATCGTAATGGACAAGTCGTTAATTATTTTATGAATAATAGTATTTATTTAGATAGTAATAATCTTCATGCGAAAAATGAGTATCAAAAACTAAAAAATAGTTAAGGGAGGAATTCGAATGTCGAGGCCAGATGAAACATATAGTATATCCTCTGATAAAGGAAAGTTAATACTAGCGGGGGATATGATTTATAACTTTGATGATAAGAATAGTCCAAAACACATTGATAAAAGAACACTGGAAGATAATATGAATGCAAAAATCATCGACCAATACGTCGACCCAAAATCGGGATTCTCCGGATACGCATTAAAAGACAATGAAACGGGAGAAATTGTCATTGCTTATGTTGGTACACAACCTCAACAAAAGGGGAAAGGGGATATTATAGCGGATGCAGAGATTGGCGGATACAATCTTTTCGGGTTAAATTTTCTGAGTACTACACAAGCTGATCAAGCGGATTCCTTTTATCAAAAAGTAAAAGCGAATGCTAACGGGGCTAAAATATCTATAACTGGACATTCACTTGGTGGAGGACTTGCAAACACTGTGGCAATGAGAAATAAACAGGATCACATTGATGTTCTTAGTTTAAATCCTGCTCCGCTATTAAATTTAGATGTTGTTAGGTACGGTTATGGGTTTGATCAAAAAAATATTCGTAATGTAATTAATGAAAATGATCCACTGCATTTAGGTGTAAAGGATGGAGATATGGTAATACCTGGTCAAATGTATAAAATACCAAACGGTAAAGGACATTCTTATGCATTTGATGACTCCGACTTTAGCAAAGACGGAAGCCTTGTTTGGTTTGATAAACTGAAAAGTGATAATGATACCGGACTTGATTTTTTTCCAGGTTTTTTTGAATTAGTATCTTCAGCGGGTGATGTTTATAAAGGAATTACAGAAAAAAATTTTGGAACAAAAGAAGCTATAAAGTTTGCAGGGGGGATGGCTGCATTTCCAGGTCTATCAGCAAGTGTGTCGGTAATTGTTGCTGGATTAATGAATATAGCAGATATGTCAGCTTTAGGACTTGCTTTTGAAACATTAGCTTATCCGGTTGTACAGGAAACGATTCTATTTTGTGAACAATTAATTGGTTCAATTAAGACTGGGGTATCTAATGCTGTTCTATGGATAGAAGATACATTAGTTAAAATGAAAGAGAAAATTGATGCCGCTTTAGAAAAAGCGTTTGATATTGCTTTCGATGCATTCAAAGTAGGTGTATCTATTTATTTAACCGCAAGTGAAATCATGGGTATTGTTAAAGACGTTGCCTTTTCCTATTTTAAAGAGATAATGGATGTATTTAAAGGTGACTTTGATATTGATCCACATATTGAACAAATCGTGGTCGAACACCTGGTTTCCCATTATCAAACGTTAAAAACATTATTTTTACAGGATCCGACAAAAGGAATTAATAAGAACCTGGTAAATGAAATCAAAAACGATATAGATAAACTATCGAAAGAAATAGTTCAATTGAGTGATGATGTTAAATCTGCGGTACAGTCTATGGTTGAAAAAGACGAGGAATTAAAAAGTACTTTATTTGTCTCACTGGCGGGTTAGCCGAAAGTAAATAAAGTGAAAGGAGGTTTTTCATTATGGATAATCTTACATTAATGGAGAGAATTCATAGTACATTTGGACAAAGCGGGGCAACTAATGAAATCATCAGTACAATAAAAAGTTTAGAAGAGTCAGTGCACACCTTAACGGATTATATTACTAAACTTAAAAAAATTGTTGATGGACAAATGAAAGGTAAAACAAGAGACGCATTTATTGATAGAATTGAAGACTTGGAACAGAAACGAAGGAAAATTGAGGACAAAATGAAAGAATTAAGGGGGTCAGTCAATTGACAAAAAGACCGGAACTTAACGAAGTTTTGCCGTTAGGAAGTGTCGTTTCTCTATTGTCAGAGGAAAATCTTGATTATATGATCGTCAGTAGAGGAATTTTAATTGATGAAAAAACATTCAAAGATTACGGAGCCGTACTTTTACCTGTAGGGCTAACAAAAGATAGTTATAAATTATTTGACGCAACGGATATTGAACAAGTGAAATTTAGAGGGTATGTCAACCGAACAGAGGGCGAGTTTGAAGAGAAATTTAAAATTTGGAGAAATGATTTTGCCGCAAGAGTCGATGATGTAATTGAACAAAGTGAAAAAAAGGAAACTGAAGAACGATGAATGCTTTTTTTTAGAAGGTGTAAGAAATGGAAAAGACAGTGAAGGCGAAGAAAATTTCTCCTATAAGTTATATCGCTTTGTTTTTAAGTCTAATTCCTTTTCTTTTTGGAATACCCCTTTTATTAAGTATAAACATTTATTTAATTATTTTTGGTTTTTTAATTTTAGTAGCGGGATTAACATTAACGGGAATCGGATTGATGAGGAAAGATGAGAAAAAGATTCTTCTCTATATATCCTTAGCGTTAAATGCTATTAGTCTTTTCGTTTGCGCAATGACAGCTTGTGTTATTATATTCATTTTCTTGGTTCATCTTGGATCTTAATCTTTTGCCCATATTCCTTAACTTTGGAGAGTGGATCATGTGAATGAAGGGAAGTACGGATTAGCCAGTCTATTTGCTTTAATTGGAGGAAGTATTTCTATTTTAAAATCAATAGCCCTTTTGATTTTGGGTATATTTTCCTCATCTGGTGTCCTTTACATAATATCTGTCGACGAATTTTTTTGGACAATATCAGTAGTCTTTCCGCTATTATTTGGAATTGTCGGCATCATATTTGGTTTAGTAATAAAAAGAAAGGCGTCAATTGGAAAAGGTATTGCTTTGTTGTTGATTGGAGTTTTTGCCTTTGTTTTTAGCGGATTTATTACTGGAGCTCTTTATATTGCTGCCAGTATATTAACGATGCAAAAAAAGGTAAAAAGAGCATGAGGACAAATTAAAGTAACGCTTTACACCATTAGCCTTTTTCGGGATATTTCAGGTGGACGAAAGGGTCTATGTATCTATTACAAAGTTTATCTTGTAACAGACCGTAACAATTGTAATGAAACTTGGGACAATGTGTAGCAGTAAAACGTCCCGTAAGGAGGAAAATGAATGCAAAGTGAATCAATAAAGTTTTATTCGAATCGGCTCATAACAGGGTTGTTAGGTGTTTTGATGATCGGCGTGATTTATATATTTTATACGAAAATTCTAACAGATACCTATCTTTTAACAGGTATTGCGGTAGCTGTTTTCTGGGCGCTGACCATCATTGCCTTCATATTAGGAATCGCTTGTTTCATCAAAACCTTTGATCCACGACCTGTTGTAGAAATAACATCGGAAGGTATGAAAATAAGAACATTTGTATTTTTTGAAGCGTTTGTCCCATGGCATGAAATTTCAGGGATCAATCAAGAACGATTTACCAATGTCGTTGCTACTCCGGTAGCGTTTGCGCTAACAAGATCCAATTTCCTGAGGGTGTATCGACACGGAAAGCGTTCAGTTGCGATTAATTTACTGCTCTTAAACAAACGGGGAAATGAATTTTCCGACACGCTTGCTCGGCATTTGGCTTCTTAAAGATAGCTGGAAAAATTGTATATTATTTTTCGTAACAGATGGTTCTCGCACATTTGAGTACAAAACAAGCAATCGGATTGGTGTAACGGAAATGAAATACTTCTACGCGGCCGGATCAGGACAGTCGTTGGAGATTCCATAAACAGAATTGAACCTCGATGACTGATTCGGCGGTAATGTAGAAAATAAATGAAATAAGCCGTATATTCGATTGAAAAGGATAGTCGGCTATTTAAGTTGCGTTCCGAAAAGGTGCGCTTCTTTTTTATATTTTTGGCTTACGTTCAGACAGCGTTTACGGCAGCAGGAACTGCATTTATCCCAATTCCGGGTGTTGGTACAATAGTAGGAGTCGGTGGAGGATTATTAGCAAGGGGATTAAGTTAATCTTACTTATCGAATAATTGGTCCTGGGTACTAGAAAAAGATAGTACTTTTTTCCAGCTCGCCTATTGTAAAATAAAATAGAAGGAAATGATTGTTTAAAGAAACAGGTGTCAACAAAAATTATTGTTTGGTATTTCTTAAAATTGAGGGTGTACATATGGAAG
>NZ_JBBHZM010000009.1:0-105792 GCF_049843615.1 Fictibacillus sp. Mic-4
TGCCGGGGGCGAAATTCTGTCCGATAGAACCGGTCTAGCGAGACGAAACGTCAATTGATTTCATTTTCGTGACTCAAGGTTTCCGGCGCATCGTTTCCTGGCGCTCAAAGCCATATTGCTCATAAAGCCCATGGGCATCGCGAGTCCCTAATGCCATTTTCGTGCCGGAAACATCAGGATGTTCCACTAAATATTGCATAAGCCATTTTCCTAAGCCTTTTCCTCGATGATGAGGGTCAATGATCACATCGCATATCCATGAAAAGGTTGCTTTATCTGTTACAATCCGCATAAACCCGACCTGGCCTGACTCGCTATAAATCCCGAAACATAGGGAGCCATTGATGCTCTTTTTAACCGTTTCCTTTGTACGATCGGCCGCCCAATAGCTTGTTTGCAGCCAGGAATGGATCTTGTCCAGTTCTAATAATTCCTTGCGATCACTTATCCTATAAGGCAGCGTTTCATGTCTCCACTCCATTGACATCATCCCTTACTGAAGAAATTGTTCATAATGTTTAGTATAATGGAAGCAAATTCAATAGAAAACTAATAGGATTTTATTTGATAACAAAATCAAAATAAAAGGGGATGGGAACGTGAGGGCGTTAGAAGGAAAACGTGTAGTCCTAACAGGATCTCGAAAAATAGAAGAAATTTCTGCTTTAATTGAAAAGCAAGGAGGAATTTCGGTACAGCGGCCGATTCAGGAGACAAAAAAATGTTCGGTTCAGGAATTGGAACCAAATATTCGAAGAGTCATAGAAGATGGAACGGATTGGGCCGTATTTACAACCGGAATTGGATCAGCTGTACTATTTGATGCAGCGGAACAATTAAATCTACAACAAGCGTTTATAGAAGCGCTGATAAAAGCAAGAATTGCCGTTCGTGGCTATAAAACGGCCCAAATCATGAAAAAATACGGAATTGAGCCAGCTGTCATCGATGATGATGGAACAAATGACGGATTACTGCGCGCGCTAGAGCCGTTTTCTTTTGATCAGCAAAACATTTATTTGCAGCTTCATGGAGAGCCTGTTCCCAAATTGGTTCAATGGTTTGAAGAACGAAATGCGGACGTATTTCAGGTGCTGCCTTATCAAACGGTTGTTCCCGATCTAAATGTCGTTTATCAATTGATTGAAGAAATTATCAACGGAACGGTCGATGTTGTTGCTTTTACCGCCTCACCGCAGGTCAGGGTACTTTTTAAAACGGCAGAAAAGCTTGCGGTATTGCCGCAAATGATTGAAGCCTTTCAGGAAAAGGTAGTGGCGGCAGCTGTCGGAAAAGTAACCGGAAGCGAGCTGACTGAAAGAGGAGTGCAGCGTGTCATTGTCCCTGAACATGAGCGCATGGGTGCGATGATTGTAGCGATTGCCGCTCACTATAAAAAAATCAATGTGTAATAAGAAAAGCCTCTTCAGAAGAGGCTTTGCCTTATTCGACAGAAACATTGTTAAAGATAAGTTCATGCAGCATTTGAGCGGCAAGCTTTACCGTCCGGCCATCCACGTCCAAAAGAGGATTGATTTCAGCAATGTCAAAGCTGATCACTTTATTTTGTGAAACAATATGCTTAATCAGCTGTTTCACAACCTTCGGATCCATCCCGAACGGGGAAGGGGCGCTGACACCGGGTGCGAAGCTTGCACCTATGCAATCGCTGCACAGCGTAAGCATAATGTGGTCATTTTTCTCAATAAAACGATGGATCCGATCCATCACTTCACCCATATTGCCGCTATGGATGTTTTCTTCTAAAATGTATTCGCATCCGTAGGCTTTTGCAGTATCAAATAAGTACTTTGTATTTCCGCTTTTTTGAATGCCGGCAACCAAATAGCTGCAATTTTTATGATGATCTAATATTTGCCTGAACATTGTCCCGGACGATGTCATTTCGTCATATGGGCGCATGTCGAAATGGGCGTCTATGTTGATGATGCCAATGCTTTCTTGTCCGGCCACATGTCCCTTCACGCCAAGAAAATGCCCGTAAGCGACTTCATGGCCACCTCCGATAATGATCGGGAAAATATTCAGACCAAGTAGTTTGCTAACGGCTTCGCCCAGTTCTTTTTGCGCGTTTTCCAGCTCACCATCCTCACAAGTAACATTGCCGAAATCGTACAAGTTAATGTCAGGCGAAAGGTATGGCAATGAAGCCATTCCTTTTCTGATTTCGTCTGGAGCACTTGAAGCTCCAACCCGTCCTTTATTTCTTCTAACTCCTTCATCACTCTTAAATCCAATAATCCCAAAGCTTGTCCCGCTTAGCTTTTCATTAAATTTCTCTAAATTTTCTACCTGAACGACTTGATGTAGCCGAAACATCTCTTTTACCGTGTCGCTATCTGTCCGCCCTGTCCAAACTGAAGCATCTGCCATTTTGTACATGAAAAATTAACCTCCAGTGATATTAGACTTATTAAAACGATTAGATCCATTCAGATCATTTTGTCTTATTTGAAATTATAAAGGCATCATTTTATAATTTCTAATACATGGTTTTTATATATTTATAATTTATAGCTATAAATTAACTTTTTAGAGGAGACAAATTAGTGGATATTCGCCATCTAAAATATTTTGAATCCGTTGTGAGGCATAAAAATTTTTCAAAAGCGGCAGAAGAATTGCATGTTTCCCAACCATCATTAAGCAATACGATAAAATCATTAGAAAAAGAATTAGGATGCAAATTGCTTGAACGTACGACGAGAGAAGTTGGCCTTACTGAATCAGGAGCTGTGTTTTATCAACATGTCCTCGGGATTTTAAGCCAATTCGAACATGTTCAGAAAGAGATGAAGGAAGTCAAGTACACCGGTGCAGGGACATTAAAGATCGGAATCATTGAATCTTCGAAATACTGGATTCCAAAGATTATTATTAAAATCAGAACTAAATATCCTAACGTACACATTAAAATTAAAGAAATGATCGGAATGAGGGATATCGAAGAAGCTTTAAATCGACATGATGTCCATTTGAGCATCGCTCCCCAAAAAATAGAACATAGCCATTTGAAGTTTATTCCAATATATAATGAAGAATATGTTTTAGTTACACCCCAAAACCATCCCTTTTGCCATCTAAAATCGATAAACTTATCCGGGCTTGAAAATGAGAACCTCATTCTTAGCCAACCCGGGTATCCATCTTATCAAAAAATTACAGAAGCTTGCCGAACGGCGGGTTTTGATCCGAAAAGCACGTATGAAGTAGAGAGGCTTGAGATGGCATGCAGTTTAGCAGAAGCAGGGCTCGGCGTTTCCATTCTCCCTGAAAATTATTTAAAATACTCTTCTCTTTCAGGAATTAACATACTTAAACTAACTAACCCTACACCGAACAGGATGGTCTACATGGCTTATCATTCTAATCGCTATTTGCCGCCCGTAGTGCAAGATGCAATGTCTTTCATCATTCATTTTTTTAAAAGAGATAATGAAGCATGATCACCAATTGATGCTTCATCTCGAATGAGGAAAAATCTTGATTGGTTTCCCGACGCATAACCCGGCGTAACGCCAATCCCTAAACACATGAAGCAAGCCAGCACAAAAAGGACGACTTTTTTCATGCATTCCCTCATTTCTTAGTAAATCTACTCTTTGAAAATGAAAAACTTATAGTATATTACCAGGGTATTGGTAAATTATGCCTGGGAAATTAAAAATATACGATGATTCCCGCGATGCCTGACAGAAGAATGACAAAAGCAGGATGAAGTCTCGTAAAAAGAAGTAATCCTAATGAAACGAACAGGAAGAGGAGACTTGTTACATGAAAATGATGAATTCCAATGAGGTTATTTTGGATGGCGAATTGAACTGCCGCAAAAATTATCATTCCAGTTATAACCGGTCGTAATCCGTAAAAAGCTGATTGAATCATTGGTTGATGTTGCACCTTTGTAAAAACAAGGGAAACGAGAAGGACAATGATTAAAGAAGGGACTGAGATCGCCAAAATGGCAATGATCGCACCTGAAATTCCTCCAGCTTTGTAGCCGACAAAAACAGCAGCATTAGCTGCAATCGGCCCGGGGGACATCCCGCTAATAGCGATAACATCAGTGAATTGCTGTACAGATAGCCAACCGTGCTTTTCAACTTCATATTGAATGACCGGGATCATCGCATATCCGCCGCCAAATGAAACGAAGCCTATTTTTATAAAAGAAACAAAAAGGTTCCACAATACCATCTATCTCATCTCCTATTTGCCACCTGTTTTTGCATGTTCATAGTTCTCGACAAATTGTTTTGATTTTCCTTTCGCCTGGAGAATGATACCTGCCAAAGCGCCGCACAATAAAACAAATATCGGTTGAACGGGAACAAAAAGAAAGACAAGTAAGCTGGCCGCTGTTAAGAACAGAGTTGTTTTATCAATGACGGCTGTTTTTCCGATCTTGAAAGCTGCTAATAAAATTAAGGCGACAATTGTAGGGCGAATTCCAAGAAAAGCGGCGTGGACCAGCGGCTCGTGTTGAAAGCCAAGAAATAATGCGGCAAGAAGAATAATCATGAAAAATGTTGGGGCAATAATGCCGAGCGTTGCTGAAATAGCACCAGAAATACCAGCTAACCGGTAGCCGATAAATGTTGCTGTATTAACGGCGATCGATCCGGGAACGGTTTGGGCAACAGCCAAAATATCCGCAATTTCTCCCTTTTTCACCCAACGATTCTTTTCTGCAATCGCTTTTTCCAACAACGGGATCATTGCATATCCGCCGCCGAATGTTATAGGGCTTATTTTTAAGAAAGTTAAAAAGACCTTCCAAATTAATGTGAATTTGCTTCCTTCCCCCATTCCTATCACCTCATCTCAAGGAATATGCAAAAAGTATTTATCATTTTGATAAAAACATATTCTTATTTACCAATAAATAATTGCTTATTTACCTTAATTTTAAAATAGAAGTGCCAATCTGTAAACGAACTTTTATTCAAAATGAAAATAAGTTTCGGATGGAAATGTGAAAATGAAAGAAGGTGATAGTAGGAGTTGACGTTATCATGTCAATAAAAGTTATAATATTGAAGAACGTAATTCCATCTGGAGGAAATGATGCTCAAACAATTTATTGGTTTAATGTCTCCAAAAATGAAAAGTTTAAAACGTTTGTATGAATTAATATATAAATTTGGCCCGATTAGCAAAAGCAAGCTCGTTGAATTATCGGGATACAAGCAGGCAACATGCGCACGGTTAATAGATGAACTTGTCGAGGCTGACCTCATTTATGAAAGCGGCCAGGGTGAATCAACAGGCGGGCGAAAACCGGCGATGTATGTCATTAAACCAGACAACTATTATTTAATCGGTGTCGACATTACCCGTGTATCTACTAAAATCGCCCTTCTTGACCTTGAGTTGAATCATTTGCAATCGATTAAATTGGACATGACTTCAAGCACGACGGCCGATTATACGTTACATTTTATATGTGAACAGATTCAACAAATGTTGGAAAGCAGGAATATTCCTCTTGGCCGTTTGCTTGGAATTGGTGTAGGCGCGGTTGGCCCGCTAGATCGCGAGAAAGGTGTGTTCCTTAACCCGAAGCATTTTTTGTCGGAAGGATGGGAAAATGTAAATCTTGTTAACCGGTTAAAAGAGGCTTTTGACACTGTTGTTTTGTTAGAAAATGGGGCGAATCTTGCTGCGCTCGGCGAATATCGGAGAAATCACTGGAAGACAGCAGATAATCTCGTGTATACGATGTCGGGAGTCGGCATTCGATGTGGAGTGATTTCGAAAGGACAGGTTGTTCGAGGGAATGTGGATATGGAAGGTGCATTTGGCCACGTGATTGTAGATGTACACGGCCTTAAATGCTCGTGTGGAGCATACGGTTGCCTTGAAGCGTACAGCAGTCTTTCGGCAATTCGGATCGAAGTCATTAAACAACTCAAGCGGGGAAAGCCATCTTTGCTTAAAAGAATGGTCAATCAGTTAGAAGATATCCGGTTTGACCATATTTTGTATTCGATTGTGCAGGATGATCCGCTATGCTCAGAGATTGTTCGCGATGCCGCATTCTATTACGGGATTGCTCTTTCTAATCTTATTTACCTCGTTCATCCGGAAGTCGTCATTATCGGCGGCGTTTTAGGATCCCATGAGCTTTTTTATGAAGTCGCTTCGGAAACGGCGAAGGACCGGCTAAAGAATTATCCTCACTATCAAATTCAATTTCACAAAGCATCAGAAGGAGACAATGCGGTAACCGTTGGGGCCGGGAGCATGGTATTTGATTATTATTTGGAACAATAGCAGTTAAGTTGAAGGCTGTCGAGAAATTCTCGACAGCCATTTTACGATTTAGTGATTGGTATTCGGTAACTTATCGGCCACTTTCGTTGGGAAATCAGCCACTTTTAGTCGAATATCAGCCAAATTCAATAGTTTATCAGCCAGTCGCACCTTCTTTAGGCTTAAAACACCTTTGTCGTCCAGGATTCGCAATTCCAGACATCTGTTACAACGTCCCGGTAAAATTCTGGTTCGTGGGAAATAAGAAGAATACTTCCTTTATAAGCTTTTAAGGCACGCTTTAATTCATCCTTCGCATCAATGTCCAAATGGTTGGTCGGCTCATCAAGAACGAGTAGGTTCGTTTCGCTGTTGATCAGCTTGCAAAGCCGCACTTTTGCCTTTTCACCACCGCTTAAGACAGATACTTTGCTTTCAATATGCTTTGTCGTTAGCCCGCATTTGGCAAGAGCTGCACGGACTTCATGATGGGAAAAAGAGGGGAATTCATTCCAAATTTCATCAATGCACGTATGGTGATTCGTTTCTTTCATTTCTTGTTCAAAATAGCCGATGTGTAAATACTCACCGCGTTCAACGGTCCCGGAAATCGGCTTGATTTCCCCGAGAATGCTTCTTAAAAGTGTTGTTTTACCGATCCCGTTTGCCCCGACAAGAGCGATTTTTTGCCCGCGTTCCATCCGTAAATCTAGCGGTCTTGATAAAGGTTCATCATAGCCGATAACGAGGTGGTTCGTTTCAAAAATCATTTTGCCGCTTGTCCGCGCTTCCTTGAAATGAAATTCCGGTTTCGGCTTTTCTTTTGCAAGTTCGATCACTTCCATTTTATCCAGCTTTTTTTGACGGGACATCGCCATGTTCCTTGTTGAGACCCTAGCTTTATTCCGGGCTACAAAATCTTTCAATTCCGCTATTTCTTGTTGTTGTTTTTTATAAGCTGCTTCCAATTGCTGTTTTTTCACTTCATACACTTGCTGGAAGTTTGTATAATCGCCGACATAACGGTTCAATTCTTGATTTTCCATATGATAAACTAAATTAATGACACTGTTTAAAAAAGGAATGTCGTGGGAAATTAAAATGAACGCATTTTCATATTCTTGAAGATAACGTTTCAACCATTCAATATGTTGTTCATCCAAATAGTTCGTCGGCTCATCGAGCAGCAGGATGTCTGGTTTTTCGAGAAGCAGCTTGGCGAGCAATACCTTTGTCCGCTGTCCGCCGCTTAATTCATGAACATCGCGCTCAAGCCCGATCTCATCTAACCCTAATCCGCGGGCGATTTCTTCCACTTTCGCGTCAATAATGTAAAAATCATTATTTGTAAGGGTATCTTGAATGGGGCCAACATCTTCAAGCAACTTCTCTAACTCCTCAGGTGACGCTTCGCCCATTTTGGCATAGAGCTCATTCATTTCCGCTTCAAGATCGAATAAATATTGGAACGCGCTTTTTAGCACATCGCGAATAGTCATCCCTTTTTGGAGCACGGTATGTTGATCGAGATACCCAACCCGTACTTTTTTCGCCCATTCCACTTTCCCTTCGTCAGGTTGAAGCTTTCCTGTAATAATGTTCATAAATGTCGATTTTCCTTCTCCATTTGCCCCGATAAGGCCAATATGCTCTCCTTTTAAAAGGCGGAAGGAAACATCATTAAAAATGGCCCGGTCGCCAAAACCGTGGCTTAAGTTTTTGACTGATAATATGCTCATGTTATTTGCACCTTTTCTAAATTTGGATTCTTTTTTGATTATATCCCCGTTCGAGCAATGAAGACAATAGATGCAACAATCTTAAATTTTGGAAGAATGTTCGAAGAAAAAGAAAAATTTTTAAATACCCAGTTTACAAATCGGAATTGGTGTGTTTAAATATTCTTAAATTAAAAATGCTGATCGGAAAAACCGAAGGCCCCTATCCAACATTGGTAGGGACTTTTTTTATACCAGTAGCATACTATGATTGCAATTCGAGGGATAAGTGGGCAACTACGGTGTTGCTTTCGCCTAAGGCTTAGCCCCACCGAGTTTTTAATACCAATGACATAGTATGATTTCAATTCAAGGCGTAGGGCGAACTTACCCCGTGCCGCTCACGAGAATCCGGGATTCCGTGTTTCGATGTGAAAGGAGAGAAAAATATGCGTAAATTAATCATTTTTGCTTTCATTGGGTTTTTGGCACAGCTCATCGATGGCTCATTAGGGATGGCCTACGGGTTAACTTCTTCGTCATTATTATTAGCATTCAGCGTATCACCGGCAATTGCATCTGCTTCTGTTCACATGGCAGAAGTTGTTACAACAGCCGCTTCCGGTGTTTCCCATATTCGCTTTGGAAATGTGGATCGGACAATAGTCCTTCGGCTTATTGTTCCGGGTGCTATCGGCGCATTTGTAGGCGCTTGCTTTCTAAGCAACTTGCCCGGCAGCCTGATTAAGCCATACGTTTCGATTTTCTTATTAATTCTTGGAATTTATATTTTATGGCGTTTTATGAGCAAGACGGCAGCCAAAAATGAAGCCAATTCAAAACCAATGTCGAAAAAGCAGTACGTCTTACTCGGGCTGATCGCAGGATTCTTTGACTCAACAGGAGGAGGAGGCTGGGGCCCGATTTCTACCCCGGTACTGCTTGCGAAAAAAACAACCCCTCGAAAAGCCGTCGGCTCAGTCGATACGAGTGAGTTTGTCGTTTCACTTGCGGCCACAGTAGGCTTTATCGTTTCATTAGGCTGGGAGCAGGTAAACTGGTTTTGGGTCCTTACATTAATGCTAGGCGGTGTCATCGCCGCACCAATTGCCGCATGGCTTGTCCGGATCATGCCATCGTATTTGTTAGGCGTTTTAGTCGGAGGCCTGATTATTTTTACGAATGTGAGGACTTTAGTAACCACATGGAATGTACCCAACCCGTGGTTAATATATGGAATAATTATTACGTTATGGGCAGCAGCAGTGATTTATACAGTGAGCACAAAAAGTACTGTTGTCCGCAGAGAGACATTTCAACAAGACCAATAGAAAATAACTCATGAATATGAGAAGGAATGACGCCAAAAACGTCAAAGTCCTATTATAGGAAACACGAACTTCTCCAGACAAACCTTGATTGTTATTACAGCAATCAAGGTTTTTTGCAGAAAAAAATAAAAAAACTTCTGGATTTCATATTGTGAAAGAACTCCGTTGAGAATAGAAAGCGCTTTCAATTATAGTAAGAAACAAAATATTCAATAAAAATAGGAGTTGGTGTCATGGGGATTCGTACAGGCGAGCAGTATATCAACGGGCTGAAATCGAGAAGACCTGAAATCTGGCTTTCGGGTAGGAAAGTAACAGATATAGTTAATGAGGAGGTGTTCAGGCAACCGATCCTTGAAATCGCAAAGTTGTATGATATGCAGCATGATCCAGAGTATCAGGATAAAATTACAACCATTTGTGAAGAAACCGGAGAAAGGGTGTCCAATGCATTTATCGTTCCAAAAAATTACGAGGATTTAATGAGGCGAAGGGCATTGTTTGAAGCCTGGGCGGAATCAACGTTTGGGTTGATGGGGAGAACGCCGGACTTTTTGAATGTCACCGTTACCTCGATGGCTTCAAGCCCAGATTTCTTCGAACAATACAACCCGGAATGGGCAGAAAATATTCAAAACTATTATAAATATATTCGCGACAATGACCTTTTTTTAACCCATGCTCTCATTAACCCGCAAAATGATCGGAGCAAGCCTTCTCATCAACAAAAAGACATGTTCACGCATTTAGGCGTTGTCGAAGAAACATCTGAAGGCCTGATCGTGCGGGGAACAAAAATGCTTGCGACATTGGCGCCGATTACGGATGAAGTGATCATTTACTCCTTCCCTGGTTTTAAGCCGGGTGATGAACGGTATGCCTTGTCATTCGCGATCCCGATCGATTCTCCGGGACTTCGCATTTTATGCCGTGAACCGATGCAAAATGGAAAGCGGCCATTGTTCGACCATCCTCTTGCATCGCGTTTTGAGGAAATGGACGCTGTATTAGTATTTAATGACGTGCTTGTTCCGTGGAATCGGGTATTCATGTATAACAATATCGAAGCGGCGAATCAGCTTTATTCAAAAACAGGCTTAAGCCAGAACACACACCAAAATGGAGTGCGTGGACTTGTGAAACTTCGATTTGCCGCCCAGGTCGCTGCAAGATTGGCCGATGCCATCGGTGTAGACGGATACCTGAATGTGCAGACACAATTAGGCGAATTGATCCAGTCTGTAGAGACGATTCGAGCTTTGCTTCGCACGGCGGAAATCGAATTTTCGGTCAACGAAAGAGGGGAAGCTATTCCGGCCAGTGTCCCGCTTGAGACGATTCGCGGAATTTTGCCGAGAGCTTACCCGCGTGCGATTGAAATAATCCAAACGATTGGCGCCGGCGGTCTCTTAATGTCACCGACCGGAAGCGATTTTGATCAGGTTGATTTGCGAGAAGACCTCGATAAATATTATGGTGGCCGTTCTGGAGTTTCGGCACTCGAACGGGTCCGGCTTTTTAAGCTAGCATGGGATTTATGCGGCGAAGCCTTTGGACAGCGGCTAGTCCAATATGAGCGCTATTATTCGGGAGATCCGGTTAGAAAGCTGGGCATGTTTTATATGAGTTACAAACAGAAACATTCATTTTCAATGGTCGATGAAGCGCTTGATGGAGTGCTTCAGGAGAAAACAGTAAGCCTGTAAATCTTTTTTCTACGGAAGGAGAATTGAAATTGATTGGCTCTGTCCATAAGATTGCCAAAATTCTTAATTGCTTTTCGAACGATGAACCGGTGTTAGGCAACCTGGAAATCGCTGAGAAACTGGGCATGAGCCCAAGCACCGTCCATCATTTGCTGAACACATTGTGTCAGGAAGGGATGCTCATTAAGGATAGCCAGAAAAAATACAGGTTAGGCTGGAAGTTGCTTGAATGGGGCAATCAGGTGATGTATCAACAGGACATTTTAAATGGGGCGCTTCCATTAGTAGAAGGGTTGGTCAGACGATTTTGCGGAACGGTCCACATCGGCATGTACGATGAAGGAGAAGTCATTTTTGTTTTGAAAGCGGCATCAAAAGAAATAGAGGACATTGATACGCACGTCGGTGCAAGAAAACCGGCCTATTGCACAAGCACCGGGAAAGTGTTGCTTTCCTATAATCCTTCATTAGTCCAGGCGACAATTAGAAAAGGCTTAATTCGGAGGGCGCCGAACACGATCACGTGCCCCAACCGGCTGAAAATGGATCTAAATGAGTCCCGTCACCGCGGCTATTCGATAAGTGACAATGAGAACGAGCTCGGGCTTTATGGGATAGCTGCGCCGATCCGTTCATACACCGGACAGACCATTGCCGCCCTTAATCTGGTCGGCGAGCCTTCTTACATGCAGGGAAGGTACAGGCAGGAAATTTTGAAACATGTCGTACAAACAACTGATCTTATTTCAAAGGAACTGGGATATATTCATGTTTAATAAAATTTTAATACAATCAGGAGGTTTATCATATGCCAGCAACGGAAACGTTACGTTCATTCAATTTGTTAAAGTGGATTGAAGAAAATAAAGAATTATTGAAGCCGCCGGTCAACAATAAAGTTATCTGGCAAGATTCCGAATTCATCGCGATGATCATCGGCGGGCCGAATAAAAGGCGTGATTTTCATGTCGATCCTTCTGACGAATTTTTTTACCAGATAAAGGGTGACTGTTATGTCGAAATTATGACGGAAGAAGGGGAACGGAAAGTCGTCACGGTCAAAGAAGGCGACGTATTTATGCTGCCGGCCATGGTGCCGCATTCCCCTCACCGCGTAGCCGATACGTACGGCCTGGTCATTGAGCGGAAACGGAAGGAAGGGGAGCTTGAAGACTTCGTCTGGTTTTGTGATAAATGCAATCACGAAATGCATCGTGTGACAGTTCAATTAAATGACATTGAAACACAGGTGAAGCAAGCGATTCATAGCTTTAATTCGAATGAACATATACGGACATGCCAAAAATGCGGGTATCAAATGCCGGAAACTGTAGGTGAATGGAAGTGCGAATAGATTTCCATACCCATATCATTCCGGAGAATTTCCCCGATTTTGAACAACAATACGGCGGCGGGCGTTGGCCAGTGCTGGAGAGGACGTGCACGTGCGGCGCACGCATTATGGTAGGCGGAAAAAACTTTCGCGATGTAACCGACCAGGTATGGTCTCCGAAGAAACGGATAGAGGATATGGATCGTGAAGGTGTAGACATCCAAGTGCTGTCTCCTATTCCGGTTACGTTTTCTTACTGGGCACCGGCAAATCGAGCGGCCGAAATGGCTAAAATCCAAAACGATTTTATAGCGGAGACAGTATCCGAACATCCAGAGCGCTTTGTCGGGCTTGGCACGGTTCCAATGCAGGACGGGCCGACCGCCATCAAAGAAATGGAACGTTGCATAAATGAACTGAACCTTCACGGGATTGAAATCGGGACAAACGTTAACGGGAAGAATCTGGATGATCCGTCGTTCATTGACTTTTTTGAGATGGCGGAAAAATGGGAGGTGCCCATTTTTGTTCATCCGTGGGAGACGCTCGGCCGCGACCGTATGCCGCGCCATAATTTCATGTATACGATCGGCATGCCGAGTGAAACGGCGCTGGCGGCAGCGACCCTTATTTGGAGCGGCATGATGGAGAAATATCCGCTCTTGAAAATTTGTTTTGCCCACGGGGGAGGCTCCTTCCCTTACTTGCTTCCACGTCTTGACCAGGGCTGGAATGTTTGGCCGCATTTAAGGATGACGACACATCCGCCAAGCTTTTATGCAAAGCAATTTTTCTTTGATTCTTTAACCTATGATCCTATGAATATTCGCTATATGATTGAACGATTCGGGCACGAGAAATTATTCATGGGATCCGACTATCCATTCTTACTTCGCGAGATCGAGCCGGGAAAAGTCATTGATGAGACATTAGAACTTACCGAAGAGCAGAAGAAAGCGATGCTAGGAGAAAATGCTGCGAAATTTTTATCAATCGAAAAGAAGAAAAGAGGTGTTGTGCTTGCAAATCGTACAAACGCCGGAGAGTAAATTGCAAGAATTGGGGCTGGCATTGCCTCCGGTTCGCCCTTCTGTTGGCAACTATGTGAGCCGTGTAAGAGTCGGGAATCTATTATTTACTGCAGGACAGGGGGTAGACCAATATCATGGGAAGATCGGCCGGGATCTGACGGTCGAAGAAGGCTATTTAGCGGCACGGCAATCGATGCTCAATCTATTAAGCGTTGTAAAGGACGAATTAGGCGAATTAAGTAAAGTGAAACGGGTCGTCAAAATTCTCGGTTTTGTAAACAGCGCGGAAGACTTCATTGACCAGCCGAAAGTGATGAACGGAGCTTCTGATTTATTGGTTCAAGTTTTTGGCGAAAAAGGTAGGCACGCCCGTTCAGCAGTAGGCATGGCACAGCTGCCGAATAATACGGCGATTGAAATCGAGATGATACTTGAAATCGCAAAATAAAGGGGGCGAAATGATGGGCACAGACGCTTTAGCCGAAAAAGTGACCATAAAAGATGCCAGGCTTTTTATTGATGGAGAATATGTTGATTCTATTTCCGGACAAACCTTTGAAACGATGAATCCCGCCACGAATGAGAAGTTAGCGGAAGTAGCCAAAGGCGATGCGGCGGATGTACAGCGGGCGATTGAGGTGGCCCAGAGGACGTTTGAAAGCGGAGTATGGAGCGGGATGCCCGTGGAAGAACGATCCGCTATTTTATGCAAGATGTCGGATTTGATCATGGAAAAAGTAGATGAATTGGCCTACATTGAAACGCTTGATGTCGGCAAGCCGATTAAAGAAAGCCGCGGTTTTGACATTCCGCGCGCCGCTTCCAATTTCCGCTTTTTTGCCGAAATGGCCAAGTACGTCGTCCATGAGCACTATGATAAGCACAACATCATGTCTTATGCAAAATATGCACCTGCAGGGGTGACAAGCCTCATTATACCGTGGAACCTTCCATTTATGCAGCTGACGTGGAAAGCGTCTGCGGCGCTCGCTGCGGGGAATACGGTAGTCGTCAAGCCGGCTTCATATACGCCACTGAGCGCCGTCATGCTTGGAGAAATCGCCAATGAAGCGGGGCTTCCCCCGGGTGTCTTAAATATTATTACTGGTCCTGGTAGCACGGCGGGAACGGCGATGACCACTCATCCGAATGTTCGGCGCATTTCCTTTGTCGGGGAATCGAAAACCGGAAAAACAATTATGAAAAATGCCGCCGAAAACTTGATCCCGGTCTCGCTCGAGTTAGGAGGGAAATCGGCGAATATCGTGTTTGACGACGCGGATTTAGACGAAGCGGTCAAAGGTTCAATCGACGCCATTTACCGTAATCAGGGGGAAATTTGCCTGGCGGGCTCCAGGCTTCTCATTCAAGAAAGCATTTACGACCGGTTTCTTGAAAAGTTTGTGGAAGCGGTAAGGAAGATTAACGTCGGTGATCCGACCGATGAAGCGACAGATATGGGAGCGCTCGTTTCCGAAAGCCATTTAGAAACTGTCCATCAATATGTGGAGATAGGATTAGGCGAAGGTGCAAAACTTGCCTGTGGCGGCAAAAAGGTAGCCGGCCTTGAGAAAGGCAACTTTTACGAACCAACTGTTCTTTATGATGTGGATAATAAAATGCGTGTGGCTCAGGAAGAAATCTTTGGCCCTGTGCTTGTTGCGATCCCGTTTAAGACGGAAGAAGATGCGATCCGCATCGCTAACGATTCAATTTATGGTCTGGCGGGCGTTGTCTGGACGAACGATATCAGGCGGGCACACCGGGTGACAGCCGCTGTAAATTCCGGGCTGCTCTGGATTAATTGCTGGTATATACGGGATTTGCGGACGCCATTTGGCGGCAGCAAAGCGAGCGGGATCGGCCGTGAAGGCGGACGACACAGCTTTGAATTTTATACAGAGGCGAAGACCGTGACGATGAAATTATAAAAATGGAAGAACCACGAATGGCTTTGACTTTGCCTTCGTGGTTTTTCAAAAGGAAAGGAGAACGATTGAATGCCATCCATTATCGAAGAATTAGCCGAAGAATTGCTTAAGGCGGAACTGTCAAAACAACCAATAGATCCGCTGACTACCCGTTATCGGGAGTTAACAGCCAACGATGCTTATCGCATACAATTGGAAGCGGTAAAAAGAAGACTGAAAGACGGCAGAAAAGTTATCGGGAAGAAAGTAGGCTTGACAAGCAAAGCGATGCAAAAGATGCTCAATGTTGACGAGCCGGATTATGGCCATTTGTTTGATGATATGAAAGTGAAGAGCGGGGAAACCGTTCAAATGAATTCAATGATAATGCCGAAAGTGGAGGCGGAAATCGGGTTTATTCTTGGAGCGGATTTATTTAAGCCAAACGTTACGTTTATTGATGTGATGATGGCTACCGAATTCCTGGTCCCAGCACTTGAAATAATCGACAGCCGCATTTCGGACTGGAACATTAAACTGGAAGATACGGTTGCCGACAACGGCTCGTCCGCAAAAGTCGTAATTGGTGAACAACGTAGGGAGATGGCAGCACTTGATTTGAGGAGCACGAGCATGGTGCTTTTAAAAAATGGGGATGTGGCAGCAACTGGCGCCGGTGCGGCTGCACTTGGACATCCGGCTCATGCCGTCGCCTGGCTTGCGAATAAGCTTTATGAATATGATATTCCGCTAAAAGCAGGTGAACTGATTTTACCTGGAGCGTTATCCGGGGCTATTGAAGTAGCGGCAGGCGACACCATTACCGCACAGTTTGGCTCTCTCGGTTCGGTGTCCGTTAGCTTTGAGTAAAAAGCGAGGTGAACTGCAATGCGTAAAGTAAAAGCAGCCATTATCGGTTCAGGCAATATTGGAACGGATTTAATGTATAAGTTAGAGCGAAGTAATTGGGTTGAGTTGACAGCGATGATTGGAATTGATCCGGAATCAGAAGGGTTAAAGCGGGCAAAGGAATCAGGCTATCAAATTTTTACCAATGGCATTCAAGGGTTAATTGATCACCCGGACATTGCGGACATCGCATTTGATGCGACATCGGCAAAAGCGCATGTAAGACACGCAAAAATATTAGATGAGTTAGGAACGTTGGCGATTGATTTAACGCCGGCGGCAATCGGCCCTTTTCTTTGTCCAGCAGTAAACTCCGGTAAAAAGGTAAAGGCGAAAAATGTCAATATGATTTCGTGCGGGGGACAGGCGACCATTCCGATCGTTTATGCCATTAATCGGGCAGCTGATGTCGCATATGCCGAGATTGTCGCAACGATCTCAAGCCGAAGCGCGGGTCCTGGTACTCGGGCAAACATCGATGAATTTACAATTACAACACGCCGCGGGATTGAACAGGTAGGCGGGGCGGATAGAGGAAAAGCGATCATTATCCTCAATCCCGCTGAACCTCCAATCCTGATGCGCGATACGATTTATTGTGAAGTAAAGAACATGGATGAAAAAGGCATCCGGCAATCAATTGAAGAAATGGTTAATAAAGTTCGGGAATATGTGCCTGGATATCGTTTAAAACAAGAGCCGTTATTTGACGGGAACCGTGTAACTGTTTTTTTGGAAGTGGAAGGCGCCGGCGATTATTTTCCTCCTTACGCCGGAAATCTGGATATTATGACGGCCGCAGCTGTCCGAGTAGGAGAGGATTTCGCCCGTCAAATTTTACAATTAGATAGAACGGAAGATGAAGAAAGGGTTGAGACGCTTGAAACGAAATAGTGAGAAACCAATCAAGCTGACGGAAGTATGCCTCCGCGATGGAAGCCATACGATTGCCCACCAATTTACGGAAGAACAAGTGTACACTATCGCAAAAGCCCTCGATGAAGCAGGAATGCATTATATTGAAGTAAGCCACGGCGATGGATTGGGAGGTTCGACCATCCAGTATGGCCAATCGCTCGTCGATGAAATGAAATTGATCGAGGCGGCAGTTCAGGCATGTAAACAGGCAACGGTTGCTGTACTCTTGCTCCCGGGGATTGGGACGGTGCACGAATTAAAAAAGGCACGCGAGCTTGGGGCGGGATTGGTCCGAGTAGCGACACATGTTACAGAAGCGGACGTCTCCGCCCAACATATTTATTTGGCCCGTGAACTGGGAATGGAAGCGGTTGGCTTTTTAATGATGGCTCATTCAGCACCTGTCGAGAAGCTTGTCGAACAAGCAAAACTGATGGAGAGTTATGGAGCTGAGGCAGTGTATGTAACGGATTCGGCCGGCACTCTGCTTCCGCATGAAGTCCGTGAACGAATGAGGGCGCTTAGAGCTTCGCTTGAGATTGAAATTGGGTTCCATGGCCATAACAATTTATCAGTGGCCGTTGCAAACACCATAACGGCAATTGAAGAAGGCGCAACAAGAATCGATGGAAGTGTGCGCTGTTTAGGAGCAGGTGCCGGAAATACACAAACGGAAGTGCTCCTTGCCGTGCTGCGCCGAATGGGGCTTGATACAGGGGTTAATTTATATCAAATGATCGATTTGGCGGAGGACATCATCGCCCCAATGCTGCCAAGGCCGCAGGAAATAGGAAAAGGAAGTTTGATTATGGGCTACGCAGGCGTCTATTCCAGCTTTTTGCTGCATGCTGAACGGGCGGGGAAACGATTCGGCATCGACCCTCGTGATATTTTAATCGAGTTAGGCAAAAGGAAAGTCGTCGGTGGACAGGAAGATATGATTTTGGATGTCGCCGCCGAACTTTCGAGAGCGAAAATGGAGGTTTAGGGACGATGATAACAAAAAGAACGGATAGAGAAATGATCGACTACCTTTTAGCGGCTGAGCAAGAAGTTCGGGAAGTTCATAAACTGACCGACCAAAATCCTGAATTGACAATTAAGGAAGCATATGAACTGCAAAAGAAGCTGATCGACCGGAAAATCGCCGATGGAGCCAGAAGAATAGGGGTTAAGCTTGGTTTAACGAGCAAGGCGAAGCAACAGATGATGGGAATTAATGAAGCGATCTATGGGTATTTGTTGGACAATATGCTTAGTGTAGAATGGGAGCCGGTTGACTATAGACGTTTTATCCATCCGAAAGCCGAGCCGGAAATTGCTTTTTTAATGGGGGAAGATTTGCAAGGGCAGGATGTTACTGCTGATGATGTATTACGTGCTACGAAATATGTTGCGCCCGCCATTGAGATTATCGACAGCCGGTATAAAGACTTCAAGTTTACACTTGTCGATGTTGTTGCGGATAATTGTTCTTCTGCGCAATTTATAGTAGGAAGCAAATGGGTGTCTCCAGACTCCATTGATTTGGCGGAGATCGGGATGGTCATGTCTAAAAATGGAGAAGTGGCTACAGTTGGAGCGGGCGCTGCTGTGCTCGGGAATCCCGCTCAAGCCGTTGCCTGGGCGGTTAATAAGCTGGGGGAGCGTGGCGAAGGCTTGAAAAAAGGAGACATCGTCTTAAGCGGCGCTTTATCTGAAGCGGTCGCTTTTGAAGCGGGAGATTCATGTCTAGCTCAATTTGACGGTCTGGGCAGCGTTTCGTTCTTTTGCAAATAAATCAATCCCTGCCTGAAAAAAAGTTGAAACTTTTTAATTTCCCCTACGTAATAGTAGTCAAGAAGCGGTTTCTACTATAAGGGAGGAATTTGTAAGTGTTCAAAAAAATAATTGCAGCTTTAACAGTTTTAACCTTATTGTTAACGCCTGTAGGAGATGCTGTTTTCCATAAAAGTTCTGACCAGGCAATGGCGAAAGGCTATCGATCCGGCGTGAAGTCATTTAAGACGAATAAAGGAAGCAATGGTTCTATATTCAATAAGAACAATCATCAAACGAACAAGCAAAAAGGAACGAACATGTTTAACAGTTCCAAGACTTCCAAAAAAAGCGGCGGATTTTTAAAAGGCTTAATGCTTGGCGGACTTGCTGGACTATTGTTTGGCGGGCTATTCGGGCACCTCGGCATCCTGGGCTCCATCTTAGGGTTGATGGTTAATGTTCTGGCGATTATTGTGCTCATTTCAGTCATTACCAGCATCTTCAGGTTTTTCAAAAATAAAAGGAAGAAAGAAGAGTACAACCCATGGAGAAGATAACACTATTCGAACAGGATGTTGTCAACGCGCTTTGTTTATTTACAGCAAATAAACGGGAGATGACGCCTGAAGAGATTGAGGTAGAGCTGCTTTATGACGACGATTACGGTTTCTCTGCCGAAGTTTATGCAAACGGAAGAAAGCAAGTGTTGATTGAGGCAAACATTATTGAAGCGCTTCGCTTTTGGCTTGATAGCGAAACGAACATCGACCCGGTTTCAGCCGGAATAGAGCTCGTGCTGGATGATGATGAGGGGATTATCGCGATTGTTAAATACCATTAAAAGCTTAACCAGCTTTAAATTGCTGGTTAAGCTTTTTTTGATCATCTCCCAAAAATTTGAATGTTCATTATCATAACAATATAATTTTGAATACAAAGGAAAAATTTGTCAATTTACAACCTGGCTCGGTATCGATCGCGAATTTAAAAGATATTTGGCATGTGGGGAAATGCAGTGATGTTAAACTGGTACTCTTAATAGGGCTATACTATAATATTGTTAGTTTAAATAATGATAAGAGAGCTTTACTATGCTTAACAAAAAAACAATTATTATTGCTACATTTCTTTGTCTATTGATTGTCGGGGGAGCTTTTTGTGCCTATTGTGACCAAACGCCGCAAAGTGTGAAAAGAACGAAAAAATCTTCACTTGAATGGATGGAAAAAGAAAGGGTAGATGACTATTTAAAGCGTATCCATTTTAATGGCACAGCGGTTATTGTAAAAGACGGCAAAACGATTTTAAATAAAGGCTTTGGCTTTTCAGATGTAAAGACAGGGAGCATGAACAATCCGGAAACCGTCTATTATATCGGTTCAATTACGAAGTCGTTTGTTTCAACAGCGTTTATGCAGCTTCAAGAAGAAGGGAAAGTGAACATCAATGATCGGCTGTCAGAGTATTTCCCATCTTTTCCTTATGCCGATGACATTAAACTGTATCATTTGCTGACACATACGTCGGGACTGCCTTATCGTTCAGAAACGAGCAGAAGAATGTCAAAAGAAGCGCTTTTAAAGAAAATTGAGATGGACGCCCGCTTTTTGCTTTTTCCCCCCGGTACAGAATGGAATTATTCCGATTCCAATTACACGCTTCTTGGGCTTATTATTGAGAAAGTTTCAGGCGAAACTTTACATCAATATATAAAGGATCATATTTTTCAAAAAGCCGGGATGCACCACTCCGGATTCGGCGAGGATTTTCGTAAAGAGAAGCATCCTTCTACCGGTTACTTTAACACGACTTTCGGGTTCTATAAGCCAGCTATCCCTCATTTTTCACAATTATTGGGATGCGGAGACATTTATATGACGGCTTACGATCTATATAAGTTTGATAACGCGTTACGTACAGGGAAATTGGTTTCAAAAAATAGCTATCAACAGATAAATGCTCCATTTAAAGCATATTATGGTTTTGGCTGGTATGTAAATCGCGATAAGTATTACTCACATGGCGTTATGCCGGGTTTTGAAGGAATGAATGGATACAGCCGGGACGGACGTATTTATGTTGTCTTGCTTTCAAATGTCCAACATACAATTCCATCATTCCGTAAAGTAAATAATCAAATTTTTACTCGATTGGAGAATGGCTCTTCAACAATGGAGAAGTAAAATTTTGGGAGCGGACACGAATCCATTGCTGAATAGTGCATCGCCCTTTATAATAGATTTATTGAAAATTCGAACATAGGGGGATAGACCGTTGCCAATTAACATTCCTAAGAGATTACCAGCACGAGAAATTCTTGAAAAGGAAAATATTTTTGTAATGGACGATGAACGGGCAAGCAGCCAGGATATTCGTCCTTTAAATATTTTGATTTTGAATTTAATGCCGGAAAAAGAAAAGACGGAAGCTCAGCTATTGCGTCTTCTTGGAAATACCCCGCTTCAAGTGAACATTAATTTTATCCATACGGCGACACATGAATCAAAAAATGTGAGCAAATCACACCTTGAGCAGTTTTATACGACATTTGAAAATGTAAAACACCGTCGTTTTGACGGCATGATTATTACCGGAGCGCCTGTTGAATTGTTACCTTTTGAAGAAGTGAATTATTGGAATGAATTGACAGAAATTATGGAATGGTCAAAAACGAATGTGACTTCTTCACTGCACATTTGTTGGGGAGCACAGGCCGCCCTTTATTATCACTATGGGATTGATAAGTTTGAGTTGAAGCAAAAATGTTCCGGTGTGTATAAACACCGCATTACTCATCCTACTGTTAAACTAGTAAGAGGATTTGATGATGAATTTACAGCTCCGCATTCCCGCTATACGGATATTTTGATGGAGCAACTAATGTCACATGATGATTTAATCTTGCTTTCACATTCGGATGAGGCCGGCCCGTTTTTAATTATTTCTAAAGACGAAAAGCATATTATGATGACAGGCCATTTGGAATATGATGGACAAACGCTTGCCCAGGAATACGAGCGCGATCTCGCTAAAGGTCTGGATGTCCAAGTCCCGGAACATTATTTTCCGAATGATAATCCAAATGAGAAACCGTTGCATCAATGGCGTTCACATGCCCATCTTCTTTTCTCCAACTGGCTGAACTACTATGTGTATCAGGAAACGCCATACAAGTGGGAATAAGGGCGGTTGTGAACGGTTTTACAGAGGGCATGAATCGTACATGCCCTCTCATTCTATCAAGGGGGGTTAGAGGATGAAAATGGTAAAGGCGATTGTTATTCTATTCCTCTTTCTTTCGATTACGGCTTGCGGCAACCATAAGAGCGAGACGGTTGTTAAAACGGATGATGAAGCAACTGAATCGAAACAAAAGAATCAGAATGAAAATAGTACGGAAAAAATAATTGCGAAGATGTCGCTCGATGAGAAAATTGGGCAAATGATCTTTGCCGGCATTGACGGAACGACAATGAATGCCAACACGAAAACGTTAATTGATCGGTATAAAGTCGGTGGGGTTATACTCTATAAGCCTAACATTCAATCTACTAACCAGACGCTGGCTTTATTAAATGGGCTTAAAAAAGAAAATTCAGATAACAAAATGCCTCTTTTTTTAGGGGTGGATCAGGAAGGCGGACGTGTCCAGCGTTTGCCGGACGACTGGAAAAAAATACCGAGTAGCGGAGAGATTGGAAAAGTAAATCGTCCGGAGTTTTCATATGAAATCGGGACTCTATTAGGTAAGGAACTAAAGGCGATCGGATTTAATCTTGATTTTGCCCCCGTTCTTGATATTAACAGCAATCCGAACAATCCGGTAATCGGTGATCGTTCGTTCGGTTCTGATTCAAAAAAGGTGAGTCATCTCGGGATTGAAACGATGAAAGGGATCAAAGGGCAAAATGTTATCCCGGTCGTTAAACATTTTCCCGGGCACGGCGATACATCGGTAGATTCACACATCGGTTTGCCAAAGGTTACTAAAAACCTCGACCAATTACGGAAATTCGAGCTTGTCCCGTTTAAGCAATCGATTACAAAAGGTGCGGATGTAGTTATGGTAGCGCACATTCTTTTGCCGAAAATTGATTCGAGCAACCCGGCAACTTTTTCGAAACGAATGATTACCGATGTGTTGAGAAAAGAAATGAAGTTCAAAGGAGTCGTAATGACCGATGACATGACGATGGGTGCGATCACGAAACATTATTCAATCGGAGATGCGGCGGTCAAATCTGTAAATAGCGGAAGCAATGTCATATTAATTGGCCATGACTACAATCAAGTCATTACAGTAATCAAAGCGATTAAGTCAGCTGTCCAAAAAGGAACAGTACCAGAAAGCAAAATTAATTCTAGCGTTTATAAAATTATCTCATTAAAACAAAAATACAAACTTACCAATTCGCCTGTTCAATCGGTTGATGTGAAGGGGATCAACCGCTCCATTCAAGAAACATTACATCGTTATATGGATTAAAACTGCATCCGACAAAGGATTGCAGTTTTTTCTTTTTTCGCTAAAAAGATTCAAATTTAAACCGATTTAAAGAAAGAGAGAATTTTTTGACAGTAGGAGTACAAAGGATGGTCAAAAATGTAGATTTATTCTATAATTTGTTTTAATAGTGTGAAAATTAGAAAAGAAAGAGGGGGAAAGATGGGGAGACATACGGTACTTAAAACGGTTGTATTTACTTCGGCGGTAGCAGGTTCTTTTATGGCAGCACCTATTGTAGGTAAGGCTGCATTTGGAGATCATACGCTTCACAAAGGCATGAAGCATGCAGATGTAAGGGAACTTCAATCGCGATTGAAAAAGTATGGGTATTTTACTTATCCTGAAGCTACCGGGTATTATGGGAAAATTACGGAAGACGCAGTAAAAAAGTTTCAGCGAGATATGGGGATACAGATTGATGGGGTTGTTGGCAAGAATACATATCGAATGCTTACCGAGTATTCGAAAAAAAGCATTACGGCCAAACGGGTAACTTCTACAAAATCTTCCGCAACGTTAAAAAAAGGAATGCGCGGGAAAGAAGTTGAAAAGCTGCAGATCAAGTTAAAAGAACTCGGATTTTTTAAAGTGGGTGTGACCGGATATTACGGTGCAGTTACCGAACAATCGGTGAAAGACTTCCAGCGTTCAAAAAGGCTAAAGGTAACGGGGATCGCTGATCAATCAACACTTGATCGGCTCTATAAAAAAGAGAATAAGCAAGACGGTGCCTCTTCGGCGGGTAAAAACAAGCCATTAAAGATTGGGATGAGAGGGAAGGATGTTGAAAAACTGCAAACCAGATTAAAAGAACTTGGCTTTTTTAAAGCAGGAGTAACCGGGTATTTCGGAATAGTTACAGAGCAATCGGTAAAAGATTTTCAAAAAACGAGAAAGTTAAAAGTGACAGGGATCGCGGATGAAACAACACTTCATATGTTGTATAAAAACATTATGCCAAAACCCGAAAAACCAAAGCCAAAACCGAAGCCGACCACGACTCAGACAAATGTTGTTTTAAAAGAAGGAATGCGCGGCAAAGAAGTAGAACAATTGCAATTTAACTTAAAGACTCTCGGCTTTTTCAAAGTAGGAGTAACCGGGTATTTTGGTACGGTTACGAAACGTGCTGTCAGTGATTTTCAGTCAAGTACAGGACTTCCTGTAACCGGACAGGCCGATTCGCTTACTTTAAAAAAGATCGATGAACAATTGGAAAAAGGAACTTCAACTCCTAAGACCAATAACCCTTCATTCAATCCGATTAATGTCGTCGCTGATGCTATCGAATTATTAGGCAAGCCGTATGTATGGGGAGGAACAACCCCTAAAGGATTTGACTGCAGTGGATTTGTCCAATATGTTTATAGCAAAAATAGCATTCAGTTACCGCGAACCGTCTCCCAAATGTGGCAGGAAGGAAAGAAACTTTCTGAGCCCCAGGTTGGCGATCTTGTCTTTTTTGAAACGTACAAGCCCGGTGCTTCACATGTAGGTATTTACATAGGAAAGGGACAATTTGTCCACTGCGGCGATGAGAAAACAGGGGTAACGACAGCATTGATGAGCAACTCCTATTGGAAACAACGTTATTTAGGGTCTAAACGGTATTATTAAAAAGAGTAGGCGTATACGTCTGCTCTTTTTTTGTATTTAAATTGAAAACTCTTTCAATCCCATGTTAGGTATTACCTGGTAATATTGTGGCTAATTTATGAAAGAAATGTGAAAAAGTCGTGAGCAATTCATGAAGAAACCATGTCACTTTTCAAAACGTGTATTTTTAAAGCGTGTACTTTGCTAGGATATATAAGCAAAAGCTATTTATAGAAATGATACTTACTATTAAGTGTAGTTCAAAAGTTCGGAAAAAGCCCATGATCGCTTCACCAGCTTGCGTTCATATCACTCGATGTATTAAACTGAAAAAGCTGTGTCTTTTAGATCTTTCGGCTTTTTTTGCCTCCTTTTTGAACACACTATTAATGTGTGGTTTCGTTTTCGTCGATTTTGTTTATATGTTTATTAGAAGGAAGGTGAATGTGGTGTTTAAGCCATTCAAATCGTTAGTCACTATTGGGCTAATGTTTGCCGTTTTTTTGTTAGGCGGTTGTCAATTAACCGTGCTTGATCCAAAGGGTCCTGTAGCAGAACAACAAAAAGATTTGATTAATTGGTCTATTGGTTTCATGCTATTTATCGTCGTTGTTGTTTTTGTTTTGTTTACATGGATCGTTGTTAAATATCGGGATCGAGTGGGGCATAAAGGATATGATCCTGAGCAAGAGGGAAGCAAGTGGCTCGAAGTTCTTTGGACGGCCATTCCGATCGTGATTGTCATTGCCCTTGCCGTTCCAACTGTAAAAACGATTCATTCGTTGGATAAACCTCCAAAAGCAACATCACATAAAGATCCGCTTGTGATTCATGCCACGTCAGTTGATTGGAAATGGGTGTTCACTTACCCGAAACAAAATATAGAGACGGTCAATTATATTAACATTCCGGAAGATCGTCCAATTTTGTTTAAAATTACATCAGCAGATTCCATGTCGTCGTTTTGGATTCCTCAATTAGGCGGACAGGAATATGGTATGGCTGGAATGGAGACGAAACTATACTTGCAGGCCGATCATACAGGTACTTACTTAGGAAGAAATTCAAACTTTACCGGAAAAGGAATGGCGAACCAAACCTTTACAGTAAAGGCGCAAACGGAGAATGATTTCAATAATTGGGTAAAAGATACTCAAAGCAAAGCACCTAAACTAACGAAAGATCAATATGATCACTTAATGTTGCCAGGCAATGTGAAGAAAATGACGTTTTCTTCTACTCATTTAAAATGGGTCGATCACGCGAAAGACCAGGAGTATGCACTGAAAGTGCGCAAAAAATTAGGAAAAGAAGAATCTCAATCTCATTAAGAGAGGAGGAAGCATAATGAGTTTAGACAAGTTTTTTGTAACCGGCGATCCGCTTATTTATGGTGCGGACGTATCGATCGTATTAACAATGGTTGCGATCGTTTTTGTATTAACGTATTTTAAAAAGTGGAAATGGCTGTGGAAAGAATGGCTTACCACAGTTGATCATAAAAAAATTGGGATTATGTATATTATCGCTGCTATAGCCATGCTTTTCAGGGGAGGAGTAGATGCCCTGTTAATGCGTACGCAGCTTGCTGTACCAAATGCGAAATTTTTAGAGTCACAGCACTATAATGAAATTTTCACAACACACGGTACAATTATGATTCTATTTATGGCAATGCCGTTTATCATTGGCTTAATGAACATAGCGGTACCGCTTCAGATTGGCGCACGGGATGTTGCCTATCCATATTTAAATGCCATCAGCTTCTGGTCATTTTTTATGGGAGCGATGCTGTTTAACATTTCTTTTGTCATTGGCGGTTCACCTGATGCTGGCTGGACGAGTTACATGCCGCTTGCCAGTAATGAAATGAGCCCGGGACCAGGGGAAAACTATTACCTTCTCGGCTTGCAGCTATCAGGGATTGGTACCTTGTTAACAGGGGTTAACTTCCTTGTAACGATCTTCAAAATGCGTGCACCGGGAATGAAGCTATTCCAAATGCCGATGTTTACATGGTCTTCGTTAATTACATGTGTCATCATTATTTTTGCTTTCCCGATTTTAACGGTAGCATTAGCATTATTGACATTTGACCGTCTTTTCGGCAGCCATTTCTTTACTTTAGATGGCGGCGGTTTAGATATGATGTGGGCCAACCTGTTCTGGTTATGGGGTCACCCGGAAGTATATATCGTTATTTTACCTGCTTTCGGCATGTTTTCAGATATTATTAGCACATTTGCTAAGAAAACGATATTCGGCTATAAAGCAATGGTTTATTCAATGATCGTTATTTCTGTGCTTAGCTTTATCGTCTGGGTTCACCACTTCTTTACGATGGGTAACACAGCGGCAGTGAACGATTTCTTCTCGATTTCAACGATGCTTATTTCTATTCCGACAGGGGTTAAGATATTTAACTGGCTGTTTACGATGTATCGAGGAAAAATTCAATTTACGACGCCGATGTTATGGGCGCTTGCCTTTATACCAAACTTTGTCATCGGTGGTGTGACAGGTGTTATGCTTGCGATGGCCGCAGCGGACTATCAATACCATAATACGTATTTCTTAATCGCACACTTCCATTATACGTTGATTGCCGGTACTGTTTTTGGCTGTTTTGCCGGGTTCCATTACTGGTATCCGAAAATGTTTGGCCATAAGTTAAATGAACGGCTTGGTAAATGGTGTTTCTGGTTATTCATCATTGGATTTAACATTTGTTTCTTGCCACAGTTCTTCTTAGGACTCGATGGAATGCCTCGCCGTATTTTCACATACGGAGCAGATACTGGATGGTTCAGCCTTAATATGCTTTCAACTGTTGGGGCATTTTTAATGGGAGCTGGCTTTATTGTTCTCGTATACAACGTTTACTACAGTTTCCGTCACTCCAAACGTGAAGAAACAGGGGATGCTTGGGATGGACGTACGCTTGAATGGGCAACATCATCAGCGATTCCGCCACACTATAACTTTGCAAAAATCCCTGTAGTAACAGGCTATGATGCATTCTGGAAAATGAAGCAAGAAGGCGTTTCTATGAAGCTTAAGCCTGAAGAAGTTAAACCGATTCACATGCCAAGCAACTCGGGAAGACCGTTTGTCATGTCTGTATTCCTCTTTATTGCCGGTTTTGGTCTTGTCTGGGAATGGTGGCCGATGGCAATCGTCGGAGGAGCAGGAATCTTGCTTTGTTTAGCTCTTCGTTCGTTTGATTATGACGACGGCTATCATGTCAGTGTTGAAGAAATTAAAGAAACAGAAAATATTACGGTATAAAGGAGGCGTGACATAATGGAACATAGTGAAAAGTACGATTCTAACACGCCTTTAGAATATCAATCCGAACAAGGTCGCTTAAATATTCTTGGCTTCTGGGTTTTCCTCGGAGCGGAAGTCGCGCTGTTTTCGACATTATTTGGAACGTACCTTGTGCTCATGCACAGAAATGCCGGCGGTCCAATGTTAACGGATCTCTTTGAACTTAAAGGTGTGTTAATTGAAACGTTTTTACTACTAGCAAGTAGTTTTACATGTGGTCTTGCCATTCATGAAATGAGACGGAATAATCAAAAAGGATTAGTCGTCTGGATGATTATTACGTTATTGCTTGGACTCGGTTTCCTTGGATTTGAAATCGACGAATTTATTTCTTACGTTGGAGAAGGGGCATCGCTTCAAACTAGTGCCGCTTTATCCGGGTTCTTCGTCCTTGTTGGTACGCACGGATTGCACGTAACGATGGGGGTTGGCTGGATCATTTGTATCTTGATTCAAGTTGCTAGCCGTGGATTAACGCCCGTAACGACACGTAAATTATTTATTTCAAGTCTTTACTGGCACTTCCTCGACTTTGTATGGATTTTCATCTTTACAGCAGTTTATTTGACAGGGTGGGTGATGATGTAATGGCAGCAAAACAAAATACATCACACAACCATTTCCCGTGGTCCCATATTGTCGGTTTCGTGCTTTCAATTGTGTTAACGATTGTTGCTTTATGGTTTGCCTTGCACACGAATTTTTCAGTTAAAGCAAAGCTAATCATCATCTTTATCTTCGCCTTTTTACAAGCGGTCCTTCAGCTTCTTATGTTCATGCATATTAAAGAAGGATCGAAAGGCATTCAAACAGGAACGATGATTTACGCGGCATTTATCGCGATTACAGTTGCAGCCGGTTCAGTCTGGGTGATGGCGATGCCAGGAATGTATCACGATATGCCAATGGATAAAAAGAAACACAACAGCCATGAAAGACATGAAAAGCATAACATGGAGCATGATGGACACAACATGAGTGATATGGACATGGGCTCTAATAAATAGTTTTGATTGAATAACAAAAGCCTCTTGCGAATAGCAAGAGGCTTTGTCTGTATCAAGTATTATTTATAAATAAGATTTTTATTTTGCATTTTTTTGCGTTTAATCGCTGGTGCGATATAAATAAGGTAAGCAGCGATGTGAGCAAAAATAATATTGGCGGCAAACACAATGCCAAAAAGAATATGAGCTGTTGTGCCGATAGTGGTTGTGAAATAAAGTATGAAGTAAGCCCAAATACATGCAATAAACGGCAGCTGGGCAAGAGCTAATTTTTTACTATGTTCCCATAAAAACAGCGGTGTAGCTGTCGCAACTAATAAATAAACTACAAAAACATCCATTCAAATCACTCCTATCTGGTAGATACCGCTTACAAGTGTGACAAAAGTAAGGATATTTTGTGAACCTTTTGTTACAATTAGTATACAACAGAATTCTGAAAATTAAAAGTGGTAAAGTCGATATTATTAAATTTAATTAAAAAACCTATTGAAAGAATCCCGACTGTATGTTTTACAGTCGGGATCTTGTTTTTTTAACAACGACTACGTGCGCAAATTTTTGAACAAGACAATCATTTAATACAGATTCGGGAATGATTCCAAGTGTCAGGGCGGCATCGATCTTTTCTTTGTCCGGTTGCTTTACAATGCGAATGCAGTCAGTTAAATTGAGCTCTTCTAATTTTTGGACCGTTTTTGTTTCATGATAGTTTTCCGTTTTCCGTATTTGCCTCTGCAATTTAAAATCGCCGATACATAATTCGCCTTTACTATTTTCCCCTACCGTTTGATCAAAATAAGCATTAAAACGTTTTTTAAGTTCCTTCAGTTCGCCTTCAATTTCTTTAGCTTGTACACTTAATTCGTGAAAACGGCTTACCATTTCATTCGTTATTTCTGCCTTTCCTACATTCGTTCCAGCCACAAAATACAACCCCCATCCCTTTTATTGTTCGGTATAGCATATGAGCTGATATGGAAAATAGACCAGGTTGTCTTTATTTACAAAACCTTTACATTAGCTTCAATCTAGCTAAACAAAAAAGCTTTATGGTTAGTATGTAAAGCAAAACAAGTCCTGGGGGGAATGCTCTTCAAACAAGAAAAAAACGCAATTCGGGGATGCAATTTCTTTAAAAAGACAGTCCATTTATGAGGAGGAAGAAAATCAATGAACATTAAAAAAATCATGCTTTTCGCATTAACCCTAACAATGTTACTCCTTGCCTCTGCATGTGGAAACAAAGATGCACAGGGCAATTCGCAAAATAAAAATAATGGAGCGAAGGAAGAACAAGGTTCCGGCTCAATTGTTGTTTCCGGTTCAAGCGCAATGCAGCCACTCGCAGCGGCAGCAGCTGAACAATTTATGCAAAAAAATACGAAAGCTGACATTCAAGTTCAAGCCGGCGGAAGCGGAACAGGACTCAGCCAGGTTTCTGAAGGATCTGTACAAATCGGAAACTCTGACGTATTTGCGGAAGAAAAAGAAGGAATCAATGCTAAAGATTTAGTCGATCACAAAATTGCCGTTGTCGGCATTACGGCTGCGGTAAACCCTGATGTTGGTATTAAAGATATTTCGAAAAAAGATTTAATTAAAGTATTTTCAGGAAAAATCAAGAACTGGAAAGAACTCGGTGGAAAAGATCAAAAAATCACGCTTGTTAACCGTCCGGATTCTTCCGGAACTCGTTCAGTATTCGTTAAATATGGTTTAAATGGTGCAAAAACAGCGGAAGGCGTTACTGAAGATTCATCGAACACGGTAAAGAAAATTATTTCTGAAACGCCTGGAGCGATCGGATACCTTGCCCTATCTTATTTAAATGATGATAAAGTGGTAGGTTTAAGCATCGATGGAGTAGAGCCTAAAGAAGAGAATGTCATCAATGGGAAATTTCCGATTTGGGCGTATGAACACTCTTATACAAAAGGTGAGCCAAAAGGGCTTGCTAAACAGTTCCTTGACTATTTAATGAGCGATGAAGTGCAAAACGGCGTTGTTGCAAAACAAGGATATATTCCTGTGTCAAAAATGAAAGTCGAGCGCAATGCTGAAGGAAAAATAAGCAATGTGAAATAAGTCAAAACACTTACAACCCGGGGTAACTATCCGATTGGATAATTACCCTCTTGTAACGTTTAGAAAGGGGAGCAACATGGCGAAAGAGTTTTCAACTGCAAGCGAGCGGTTGTTGAAAAAATCGAATCGTGCAGCATTAAAAATGGAGATGAGAGGGAAATCAATTGTTCTCATTAGTGCCATTCTCATTATTGCCGCAACGATTTCCATTACGATTTTTTTAGGTACAAAAGGGTTGCAGTCCTTTTTAGTAAATGGAATAAATGCTGTTGAATTTTTAACTGGAACAGTATGGGATATGGGGAAAGATGGAGGGAACGGCCCTTCCTATGGTGCCCTTCCGTTTATTTTTGGGTCATTTGCCGTTACGTTTTTATCGGCACTGATCGCCGCACCCCTTGGAATTGGCGGGGCAATCTTCATGACAGAGATTGCGCCATCATGGGGTCGCAAAATTCTTCAACCAGTCATTGAATTGTTAGTAGGGATTCCATCAGTAGTCTATGGCTTTATTGGGCTTACTGTCTTAGTGCCATTTGTTCGCAACCATGTCGGCGGCCAGGGATTTAGCCTCCTTTCAGGCATGATCGTCTTATCAGTAATGATTTTGCCGACGGTTACAAGTATTGCGACCGATACACTCAGGTCACTTCCTGGAGGATTAAGGGAATCTTCGTACGCGCTCGGGGCAACGAGATGGCAAACAATATACCGTGTGTTGGTGCCAGCAGCTTTACCCGGGCTTTTGACAGCGATCGTTTTAGGAATGGCCCGCGCGTTTGGAGAAGCACTTGCTGTTCAGATGGTAATTGGAAATACGAAAGAATTGCCGTCATCACTTTTAGATTCTGCCGGGACGTTAACGACAATTATTACATTGAATATGGGCCATACGACATATGGCAGTGTGGAAAATAATGCACTCTGGTCTTTAGCACTTATTTTATTAATCATGTCATTTATCTTTATTTTAATCATTCGTTATCTTTCATCCAGGAGGCAATACCGATGAATAGCAGAGTGGCCAATAAAATTGCAACGGGCGTTTTTACAGCCATTGCAGCGATCATTATTTTTGTTTTAGTTGGTTTGTTAAGTTACATTCTATATCGCGGATTTGGAAAATTGACATTGGACTTTCTGACTTCTCCTTCGAGTGATTTCCAGGCGGGTGGCGGTATTGGCAATCAGTTATTTAATTCTTTTTATATTCTTTTAATCACAATGATGATTGCTGTCCCTCTTGGACTCGGTGGTGGAATTTACATGGCTGAATATGCAAAGCCAGGAAAGATAACCGATTTTATTCGTTCCTGTATTGAAGTATTAGCATCATTGCCGTCCATCGTTATTGGGATGTTCGGGATGTTGATTTTTGTAAATTTAACGGGATGGGGATATACGATTTTCTCCGGAGCACTTGCGCTTACCATTTTTAATTTGCCGGTTTTAGTAAGGGTTTGTGAAGATGCCATCCGTTCCGTCCCAAGAGACCAAAAAGAGGCGAGTCTTGCGCTTGGGATTACGCACTGGCATACCATTAAAACGGTCTTGATTCCAAGTGCCTTTCCAACCATTTTAACAGGAGTTATTTTAGCATCTGGCCGCGTATTTGGTGAAGCTGCTGCATTGCTTTTTACAGCGGGTTTAACGACTCCGAGACTTGACTTTTCGAACTGGAATCCGTTTGATGAGACGTCTCCATTAAATATCTTTCGTCCGGCTGAAACACTTGCCGTGCATATTTGGAAAGTGAACACGCAAGGGCTGATTCCTGATGTTCAGGAAGTGGCAGATGGTTCTTCTGCCGTTCTCATCTTATCAGTTCTTCTATTTAATTTGCTGGCAAGATGGATTGGAAGTCTCGTTCATAAAAAACTGACGGCTGCAAAATAAAAGAAATGGGTGAAACGTTATGCTTCTGACAAAAATGAAACCTGAATTTGAAATAAGCGAGGCTCATGAACGTAAAGAAACTGCGCTTGACGTCAAACAATTAAATATTTATTACGGCAATCATCGCGCTGTCAAAGATATTTCCTTTACGATTGAAAAAAATGCAGTAACGGCGCTCATCGGCCCTTCTGGTTGCGGAAAATCAACTTTTTTGCGGAGCATCAACCGGATGAATGATTTAATTCCCGGAGCAAGAAGCGAAGGTATCATTCTTTACGAAGATGTCAATTTAATTGAAGACAATATTAACGTTGTCGCTCTAAGGAAAGAAATCGGAATGGTGTTTCAACGCCCGAATCCATTCGCAAAGTCAATTTACAATAATATCACGCACGCCTTAAAGTTTTACGGCATACGTTCGAAAAAGAAGCTTGACCAAATCGTGGAAGAAAGTCTAAGAAAAGCGGCGCTCTGGGAAGAGGTGAAAGATCGCTTGCACGATTCGGCGCTTAGCCTCTCCGGGGGACAGCAGCAAAGGCTTTGCATCGCAAGAACGCTTGCTGTAAATCCTAAAATTTTGCTTTTAGACGAACCGGCTTCAGCTCTAGATCCAATCTCTACTGCAAAAATTGAAGAGTTGATTATGGAGCTCAAAAAAGAGTACACCATTATCATTGTTACACACAGCATGCAACAAGCCTCAAGGATATCCGATAAAACGGCGTTCTTTTTAAGCGGAGAGCTCGTGGAATTTGACCAGACGGATAAAATTTTTACAAATCCGTCCAACCAAAAAACGGAGGAATACATCTCTGGCCGGTTTGGATAATTTTGCTTTATGTTTAGGTAAAACGAAATGCCAGTGCTAAAAGAGAAGAAATTAGGGGACTTCCGATGGGGCAAAAGGTATTGATTGTCGATGATGAAACTTCTATTCTTGCATTATTACAATTTACTCTTGAGCAAGCGGGGTTTACGGTCATTACCGCAACGGATGGCAAAGAAGCGTTACGCTTAACGAAAGAGGAAAACCCCGATTTAATGATTCTTGATTTAATGCTACCTATAAAAGATGGGCTGGAAGTATGTAAAGAAATTCGGGAACAACGAATCAATACGCCAATTTTAGTATTAACGGCAAAAGTAGATGAATGCCATAAACTGCTTGGCCTTGAATTAGGGGCCGATGATTATTTGACAAAGCCTTTCAGCCCTCGTGAAGTTGTTGCCAGGGTAAAGGCTATCTTAAGACGAGTTCATAGAATAAATATGATGGAAACTGAACGACGAAACCAATCTGCCGAAATGAAAATCGGCGATATTAAGATACATTTTTTAAACTATGAAGTCTTTGTTAAAGGAAAACAGCTTGAGCTAACGAAGAAAGAATTTGATTTGCTTAGTTTTCTTATAAAAAATAAAGGGCGCCTGTTGAGCCGAAAGCTTCTGCTTCAAGCTATATGGAACTCGGACTTTAAAGGAAACGCGAGAATTGTAGATGTCCATATAAGCCGCCTTCGTGAAAAAATTGAACAAAACCCGAAAAGGCCGGAATATATTAAGACAATAAAAGGACAGGGATACAAGTTCAAAGACCTTTAAGTGAGTGTTACTTAAGGTCAAACAGCCTAAACATTTTGAACACCCGCTTTAATCAAATGATTGCGAATTATAAAGGATATAGTAAAATTGAATCAGGTGAATAGTCTTCCCTTCTACGAGTAGAAGGGATTTTTCATATGTCGATACTGGCTTGAGGGGAAAAGTTAAATGGAGCGAAATGCAGCAAGCGGCAACAGGCAAAACACGCAGGAACTAGAAGTAAAATTAAGAGATGTTGAAAATAAATTTCGCACAATAATGGAATCGATCAATGATGCGATCGTCATTGCCAATAGCGAGATGGACATTATTTCATGGAACAGCGGGGCTGAACGGCTATTTGGGCATAAGAAAACCGAGATCATCGGAAAGAAGCTGACAGTCATTATGCCGGATCGGTTTCAAGAGGCACACAAAAAAGGAATGACTCGATTTTTACAAACGAAAGAGCCGAAAGCGATTGGAAGAACGGTGGAGTTAGTTGGGAAGAGAAAAGAGGGAACCGAATTTCCGTTAGAGCTTTCAATTGGCACATGGGAAACGGATGATGAAATTTACTTTAGCGGCATCATCAGGGATATAACGGAACGGAAAAGGGCTGAGGAACAAATCAATCAAATGGCTTATTATGATCCGCTTACGGGTTTGCCGAACCGAAGGCTGTTTGAGGATCGCCTGTTAATCGCGCTCGAGCAGGCGCAGCGTGAAGAGCAGGAAGTTGCGGTTATGTTTATCGATTTGGACCGTTTTAAATTCGTCAATGATACGTTAGGGCATGCATTTGGAGATGCATTGTTAAAAGAAGTCGCTAAAGCGTTGTTGCGCTGTTTGCGAAAAGGGGATACTGTGTCGAGGCAAGGAGGAGATGAATTTTGCCTATTGCTTCCGGCAGCTGCCCAGGAAGACATTGCTACAATTTCTGAGCGTATTCTTTATGTGTTCTCAAGCCCATTCCGGATAGAAGACCATGAAATCTTTATTACACCAAGCATTGGAATCAGCCTTTATCCCCATGATGGCGCTGATCCATATAGTTTGATGAAAAACGCGGATACGGCACTGTACCGGGCGAAAGAGTGTGGAAGAAATACATTTCAGCTTTATACAGCAGCAATGAATGACTCGATCACGAAGCGGGTGGCATTGGAGAAAGAACTTCGCAAGGCTCTGGAAAAAAAAGAGTTCGAGCTTCATTTTCAGCCACAGGTAAATATCGAAACCGGAGCATTAATAGGATTTGAAGCATTATTGCGCTGGAGGCATGGACAGCGCGGAAATATTCCACCTGATCAATTTATTCCATTAGCTGAAGAAACCGGGCTTATAATCCCGATTTCGGAATGGGTGCTCCGGGAAGCGTGTAAACAAAATAAAGATTGGCATAACCGTGGTTTTCCACGTGTTCCTGTCTCCGTCAATCTTTCAGCTATTCATATGAAAGCGCATAATCTTGTCGCTACCATTGCGCAAATTTTAAAAGAGACCAATTTGGATCCGTGCTATTTGGAACTTGAAATTACGGAAAGTGGCGCAATGGAAAATGCGCGGGAGATTGTGGACAAGCTGCGCCAATTAAAAGATATGGGAATAAAAATCTCGATTGATGATTTTGGAACGGGCTATTCATCTCTGGGCTATTTAAAACGGTTTCCGATTGATACATTGAAAATTGACCGGTCCTTTATATGGGACTTAGAAGAAAGCGATACCGCCGCCATTGTGAAAACGATTATCGCACTTGCACAGAGCTTAAAGCTTAAGGTAATTGCAGAAGGAGTGGAAACTGAAGAACAGCTTTCCTTTTTGCAAGACCACCTGTGTGACAGAGGACAAGGGTATTTCTTCAGCAAGCCATTGCCGGCAGATGAAATTGAAAAGAACCTCTTCAATTATACGAGAAGTTGGACTTAGCTTAACGGGCAGTTTTTGAATAATTTCAAAACTGCTCTTTTTTTTATAAATTATTTTTTTGAATGTTTATAAATTGTATAAGTTATAGAAACAAAAGACATTTCCCGACAAAATACGGGAAATAATATAGTCAGGTTAAAACGGTCTCCTTTTCTTGGAAAAGAGGTTGAATAGTTATACAGCACAAGGAATTTATCTATCAATTTTCCGAACACTTGGAAGAAATAGCATTTTTCAAATTCGACAAAAGGTGATAAAATACAACTACGCCATTATTCAATAGCGTTTTCATTGTAAGCGTATACAACCCAACCTCTAAAAAACATCAAGGAGAGATGGTATGAATACATCAGGAAATCAACAACAAGAATTAAAACGGAGCATGAAATCAAGGCACTTGTTTATGATCTCCTTAGGAGGGGTCATCGGAACGGGGCTTTTTATTAACACAGGAAACACCATTCATGAAGCAGGGCCGCTCGGAGCGATCCTATCGTACATGGTCGGCGGCTTCATTATGTTATTAACGATGCTTTGCCTTGGTGAATTAACAGTTGCGATGCCTGTATCAGGTTCGTTTCAGGCGTATGCAACAAAGTTTATCGGAGCGCCGACAGGATTTGCCATTGGCTGGCTTTATTGGCTTGGATGGGCGGCTACGGTTGCGCTTGAATCATTGTCGGCCGCCGGGCTAATGAAACGGTGGTTTCCGGATTCGCCAATTTGGGTCTGGTGTTTAGTCTTTATCGGGCTTTTGTTCCTATTGAATGCCTTATCGGCAAAAGCTTTTGGTGAAGCGGAGTTCTGGTTTGCCAGCATTAAGGTGCTTGCAATCATTCTGTTCATCGTTCTTGGCGGGGCCGCTATGTTCGGGCTGATCCACATGAAAGGCGGACAAGAAGCTCCAATGTTTTCTAACTTTATGTCAACAGGCATTTTGCCAAATGGAATACATGGTCTATTAATCACAATGCTCGGGGTTAACTTCTCATTCCAGGGCACCGAACTCATCGGGATTGCAGCTGGTGAAAGTGAGAATCCGGAAAAGACGATTCCAAGGTCCATCCGTCAAACGGTTTGGCGCACATTATTTTTCTTCGTTCTTGCTATTTTCGTAGTGGCAGGGATGATTCCGTGGGAAACAGCGAACGGAATTGAAAGCCCTTTTGTCGCTGTATTTGATAGTATCGGTATTCCATATGCGGCTGATATTATGAACTTTGTAGTGTTGACGGCTCTTTTATCTGTAGCTAACTCCGGTCTATATGCTGCAACAAGGATGGTTTATTCTTTATCGAAAGAAAAAATGACAAGCCCTGCGCTTGGAAAAGTTAACAAAAGAGGGGTGCCAATGAATGCGCTTCTTCTTACACTGGCAATTGCTTGTTTATCACTTCTTTCAAGTTTTGTAGCGGCTGATACCGTTTATTTATGGCTTATCTCACTCGCTGGATTAGGCGCGCAAATCGGTTGGATTGCTTTAAGCGCATCCCAACTGGCATTTCGCAGACATTATGTGAAAAACGGCGGAAAAGTGGAAGACCTTAAATTTAAAACGCCGTTATATCCGTACTTGCCAATGCTTTCACTCATCTTGAACTTGCTTGTGATGGTCAGCATGGCATTTGATGCAGATCAACGCATTGCCTTATACTGCGGGGTTCCGTTCTATTTAGCATGTTATTTCTACTATCGCTTTAAAACGAAAAGAAATGGTGTAGAAGAGCCATCTGCAGTTAACCAAAAAATCATTTAGCAAAATGACGTCTGGTTCCACATTCGGAGCCGGACGTTTTTTTATAGGAGTATTGACAGTTATTTTAATGATATATAGAATTATTAATGTCATTAACTTTAATGCTTAAAAGCGTTTAAGCAGTTAGGCGTTTAAGTATAAAATAGTCCAGACATCTTAGAAGGGAGCCCACTTATGAATAAGCGGATGAATTTGCCGACGGTTCTAGTAATGTTTGCTTTATTATTTATTGTTATGTTCTCGAGTTTAGTATTTTTAAAAGTCGACCCTCATATCCCTTTATTATTTTGCCTGATTGTTTTAGGTACAGCTGCCTCTTTTTTCGGAGCAAGCTGGAAAACGATTGAAAAGGGTCTTTTAAACGGAATTAATACCGGATTACAGCCTATGCTTATTTTGTTTATTATAGGGTTAATGATCTCAAGCTGGATGATGAGCGGTACGGTTCCGACTTTATTATATTACGGCATTGATGTGATTCGCCCAGAATGGTTTGCCTTAAGCGCTCTATTTATTACGATCCTTGTTTCTACATTTACTGGAAGCTCCTTAACGACAGTCGGAACGGTTGGCGTTGCGTTAATGGGAATTGCGGGGGTCATGCATGTGAATCCGGGTTTGGCGGCTGGAGCCATTGTTTCCGGTGCTTTTTTCGGAGATAAAATGTCGCCGCTTTCCGACTCGACGAACCTGGCGCCCGGTATTGTCGGCGTGAATATGTTTGATCATATCCGGCATATGATGTGGACAACGGTCCCGGCGCTCTTCGTCACAAGCATCATTTTTCTCTTTATGGGCCACGGTGTTACTAACGGAGTGGAAGAACTATCGAATTTGAAGGAATTGAAGCAAACATTGGGGGCTCATTTTCCAATTAGTCCGTTTACATTAATTTCGCCTTTTATTGTCATGGTGCTGGCTTACAGGCGGTTTCCGATTGTCCCTACACTATTGGCGGGTGTTCTTTCTGCAGTGATTACAGCGTTTGTTCTTATCCCGGACATGACAGCAGCGAAAGTGATGACCGTTTTGCAAAATGGAATGAACCTTGAGACAGGGAATAAGGCCGTGGATCAAATTGTGAATAAAGGTGGATTGCAATCGATGATGTGGTCGATTTCCTTAATCGTGATTGCTCTTGCGCTTGGCGGTTTAATTAAAGAACTTGGCATGTTTGATCTCATTCTTAGCCGTTTTAGCCATGCTTTAACGAAACCGGGGTCTTTGATTGCGGCTACGGCCTTATCCTCTATTGGAGTCAACCTTCTTGCGGGTGAGCAATATTTGTCAGCTTTATTGCCGGGACAAGCGTTTAAAGACGTTTACAAAAAAGCAAATGTGCCGTTAATTAACCTATCAAGAACATTGGAAGATGGGGGAACGCTTATTAACCCGTTAGTTCCGTGGAGCGTATGCGGCGCGTTTATTGCCTCAACATTGGGAATATCGGTTTTAACCTATCTACCATATGCTTTTTTCCTTTACTTGTCACCATTATTTACGATGATTCTGGGGTTTACAGGAATTAGCATTTACCCCAAAAAAAGATCTTATGAGGAAGAAAAACAAGGCGTTGCGTGATGCAACACCTTGTTTTTATTTAAGCGGAATATGTTTGCTTTGTAAAAACTCTTTCATGTACAGCCGCGCAGGATTGGTTAATTTCACCGCAATTTGTTCTGTCCAGCGATCTTTCCGTTTTCCACCTGTTCGTTCATTGTAGTAAGCTGAAATGACATCATTATATTCGGTGAGCTGTTCTTTTAACTGATCCTTATCTTGTAAATATTCCTCTTCGTGATAAATGTTTTCAAATGGCAGCCGCTCTTTCGTTCCAACTTTTTTATCGGGAAAACCGACGGCAAGCCCGAATAAAGGAATAACGCGATCCGGTGTTTTTAATAGTTCGGATACTTCAGGTAAATGGTTGCGAATGCCGCCAATAAAGCAAATGCCAAGTCCCATGGATTCAGCGGCGATCGCTGCATTTTGGGCGGCAAGGGCGGCATCGATTAAACTAACCATAAACATTTCCGTTGACTCCAGAGACTCGCTTACATCTTTAGAAGCCAGGCCTTCCATCTCGGCAGCAAGCAAATGGCGATGGAGATCCGCACAAAAGATAAAGAAATGCCCGTTTTTCGCGACATAAGATTGATTTCCGGCAAGAATGGCGAGCTTTTCTTTTTTTTCAGGGTCCTTTACCCCGATAATCGTATAAGCTTGAACAAAACTGGAAGTCGAAGCAGCCTGAGCACTTTTTACAATCGTCCGGATTTGTTCTTCGGAAAGTTGTTTTTCCTGGAAAGAACGAACAGAGCTATGTGCAAGTAATGTTTCAATGACAGAATTCATTATTTCATCTCCTAAACGTTTTGGGTTTAGTGTAGCTTATCTACGAGTTTACATTCAATGATTTCATCCTGGCCATCTAAAAATGAATGAATAGAGAAAAAAGCAAAGTGAAAATCCCGGCAAGGACGACTGAAAGGCTGGCAATGGCTCCTTCTTCCTGGCCATATTCCAGCGCCATAGCTGTTCCGGTCCCATGCGCTCCCATACCGAGCAACAGGCCTTTTGAAATTTTATTATGGATCTTGCCATATTTGATTAATAGCGGGCCAACGACAGCTCCGACAAGTGCTGTAAATAAGACAAAGACAGCGGTCATCGTCGGAATGCCGCCAATCGTTTGTGAGACGGTCATTGCAATTGGCGTTGTAATGGAACGGGGAATGAGGCTATTAATCATTTCTGGCGTCAAATGCATCCATTCTGCTAAAAACATCGATGTTGTCATCGCAAGTAGCGATCCGCAAAGCAAACTGACGATGATTTCAATGGCGTATTGTTTAAGCAGCCTTGCATTTTTATAAAGAGGAACGCTAAACGCGACTGTCGCCGGCTGAAGCATGTCTGTTAAATATTTTGCGCCGGCATTGTAATGTTCGTACGAAATATGGAAAACGATAAGAAGTGTACATAAAATGGCCGGCGTTAATAATACGGGCGAAAAAATGAGCAGCCGTTTGTAAGAATAGCATTTTTGCGCCACCCAAAATACGACGATCGTAACTAATAAACTCAATATTCCGATGATCATAGTGCCTTTCCCTTTCTTTTTCTAATTAATTCTGCAATCCATCCGGTAGAGGCCATGACGCATATTGTACTGAAGCTAATGACAACAAATAAACGCATGCCGCTAGACTGAATCACATCTTTATATTGAATAATTCCAACCGCTGAAGGGATAAAAAATAAAAGCAATATGGCCAGCAACCAATTTGCTCCATCCTCAATCCACTTGAGCTTAATCATTTTACATTTTAAGCAAAGCAAGACAAGGAAAATGCCAATAATGCTTCCAGAGATCGGGAGATGTAAATAGGAGGAAATTCCGTTTCCTATGATTGAAAATGCAAATAATAATCCAATTTGGAGTATGATGTTCAATAGTTTTTTCATAAAATAGTCACCTTCCGTTAATGAGTGTACAGGATGAAATGATATAGGTAAAATACATATTTGGAATGGTTTGTATTGATTAAATCTATATCGAAGGAGGCAGTGATTTGGACATTCGCCATTTAAATTACTTTCTTGAAGTGGCAAGGCAAAAAAGCTTTTCGAAGGCTTCGGAAAAACTGCATATTTCACAGCCAACCATTAGCAAAATGATTAAAGACATGGAAGAAGAATGGGGGGTTTTGCTTTTCGAGCGTCTGTCAAAAGGCATTCAATTGACGGATGCTGGAGAAATCGTTTATAAACAAGCACAAAAAGTAGTAGAAGCATTCGAAAATCTCATGCATCCACTTGAAGATCTTGTGAATTTTAAAAAAGGGACGATTAAGATCGGGCTGCCTCCAATGATTGGCTCGAATTTTTTTCCGGCGATTCTTGGAAAATTCCAAGCTCAATATCCAGGAATATCTATACATTTAGTGGAGGAAGGATCGATTAAAGTAGAGGAAAAAGTGATGAGTGGCGAGCTTGATGTTGGCGTTGCGTTGTCCCCTGTCCAAAAAGATGTTTTTCATACGTTTACATTTGTGAAAGAAGAGCTTCGTTTAGTCGTTCATAATGGGCATCGATTCGCTGGCAAAACGAAAGTTGCTTTAGGTGAATTAAAAGATGAATCCATTATTTTGTTTCGGGAAGATTTTGCACTTCATGATCGAATCATTCAAGAATGTATTCGTTCCGGGTTTAAACCGCATATTATGTACAGAAGCTCGCAATGGGACTTTATTAGTGAAATGGTTGCTGAAGGTCTTGGTGTTGCTTTTCTGCCCGAACCGATTTGCCGTAACATTCGTTCGAAAAATGTTCAAGTGATCAAGCTTGTAAAACCGACGATCCCATGGCATTTGACGATGATTTGGAAAAAGGATAAGTATCTTTCTTTTGCAGCCAGAGAATGGCTAAAGTTCACGAAAGAATTGCTGTCCGGACGACTGGCCGATTAAACTGGAGCTAGCTTGCCGGCTCCGCCCAATTCCACGTCTCTAGATCAAAACAAAGCCACTTTAACAACTTAATTATGGACAAGCCTGAATTTTGTTGTATAATGAACATATATATAAGGGAATAGAATAATAATATAAAAGACCCACGGTGTAGCGAACCAATGGGCCTTTGTACAATAGGCATGTTGCCCTTTAAAAGGGGCAGCTCATAACAAGACAAGGATAATAAACCACCTGGCTTGCGAGGCTCAAGGGTGGTTTATTTCTTTTGGTTAAATGTCAATATGGCTATGAGCAGCATTCCGAAACTTAACATTAACGAAATGGATTCATAGTCTGACAAGCGCTTCACCCCCTTTCTACCGGGGAGTGAGCCGCCACCCTTGAGGAGCTTCTATTGTACCTTATCATTATACCAAAAAAACAGTGATCTTAAAGCAAAGTCTTCATTATTTTTGGAATTTAGTGTTTTTTTGTAATGAAAAACGCCCCCTGATATAAGGAGACGTTTAATACCTGCCGATGTTTTCTGTATCCATTTGAAGGCCGGGCATTCCCGGAACCCAGTTTGCCGGCACTCCGGTCTGGCTGTTTTCCCCAAAGATTAAGGCTTGCTGAAGACGCAATATTTCATAAGCATTCCTTCCGACTTCAGAAGGGTAAATTTGCTTGCTTGCGATTGTTCCTTCCGGGTTAATAAAGACAGTGGCTCGAAAGGATGCGCCGGTCTTTTCATCCAAAACGCGGTAGGCTCTGCTGATCGCCTGTGTTCGATCGCTAACGAGTGGGTATTGAACGGTTCGCGCCTTTGGCGAAACGTCCTTAAACACTTTATGGGCAAAAACACTGTCGGTACTGATTCCTAAAATCTCCGTTTGAAGCTTTCTGAATTCGTCATATAAAGCAGCGACCGCTGCTAATTCTGTCGGTCAAACGAACGTAAAATCGCTGCCGTAAAAAAATAAAATGACCCAGCTTCCGCGATAATCTTCTAAATTCACTTTTTTTATTTCTCCGTTGACAAAAGCGGGTGCTGTAAAAATAGGGGCGGGGTCATCAAGTGTAGCATGAAAAGGCTGGGTATGATCAGGGTAAAGTTGATTCACATACACTTTCGGCTTATTGTGATGGCTCATTCGTAAACCTCCTTTCTATAAAGAGGCTCTTTTTATAATGAAATGTATGATGTGTACCTATTGATTATCATATGAAGTTAGATGGTTCTTTGTAACAAAATAAAGTCCAGCGTTAACTTAGAACACTGGACTTGACAACTATTAATGGCCACAACCGCAGCCTTGATGATATCCCGGATAGCTTCCCACACCGTAACCGGGAGCAGCCGGATAAGCGGGATAGCTTCCTGCGCCGGCATAACCAGGGTATGCACCAGCCCCGATTCCGTATCCTCCAGCCCCGTAACCGGGATAAGCCCCGTAACCGTACCCTCCCATGCCCATGGCAGATCCGGCCGGACCATAAGGATACATTGAAGCACCATAACCAAATGGCATAAATTGACGTTTAGACATGTACTCTCATCCTTTACTTAGCCTCTGCTTTGTGAAAAATAGCCCTTTACATAAAATGTATACGATTCATGTGAATGGGCGGCAAAAGGCTTTCTTAGAAGTGTTTCTTGCATATATTTACAATATGTCAATTAAAAAAAGGTTGTACAAGACATCTATCCGTAGGCCGTTAAAAAACGGACGTATGCCCCTGCAGTTTATCATTTCTTAAATCCCTCCTGTTTCAATTGCAGCCAGATGGTGAAAGTTCACCATTGGGCAGTAACGGAATAGTATGGTTAAAGGGGGGCGTGATGATATTGAACACCAGTGAAATTCAAAATGAAGAAAAAGCCATTCGATTTGTTCAACGCAATATCGATATCATTACCGCTGTCTTATTACTGACCGGACAAATTACCATTATTGGGGTTTTTGTAACGCCAGGGGGATTTCGGCTTACAGTTGGCGGACCACTCACGGGTGCGAGCCGGCTTGAAAGTAAATCTGGAAGTAAAACGGTGAATGCCATCGTTGATGTAATCGATATCATTCTGGCGATATTATTGATAGCCGACCAAATTAATGTCAGGGGCACCTCTCTTACGTCTAAACGTTTCACTCTCAACATTGGCGGGCCGATTACGGGGGTGCCGAGTACTGTACCAGACACCCCGGATTTAAAAGAGATTCTTACGGATTTTAAAGTGATATCAAAACATTTTTATATTGATCAAGAATTGGTGAATCAGTTGATGAAGGAGTGAGTGCATTGGCTTTAACAAATATTCCTACGATTAAGCCGCCAACGGGTGCGATTTTTATAGCAGCGTTATTGCTAGTCATCTTTGTCTTTTTCTTTTTGCAGCCCAAACCTGGCGATGGCGGTGGGGTGTAAGTTTAGGGAAAATCCCCCTTTGAACTGGTGGTAAGGGGGATTTTTTAGAAGCATCACTTCGCTCCTCGCCGGTTTAATCTAAAATGAATAGTTGTCATATCGGAAAGAGTTTTTTGCTTTTGCCAAAAGCACTCATTTACGCAATCCTTTCGGGTAAAAGTTTTTCAATATTCCTTTCGTTTCCTTTCCCCAACCAAGAGGAAAATTTTCTATCGTTACCGCCATCCAGCCCCGGTCCTTTCCTGTTTCCAATGTTTCTCCACGCAAATATTTTTTCCAAGCGTCGTCATCTGGATGAAATGAGCAAGAGTATTTAAATTCGTCTGGACGTAAAGCGTGGGATAGTGCATGGTTTGGTTCAAATCGGTTTTTCTTTAGTTCTCCAAGATGAAGACCTGGACGGACCACTTTCATTCCTTCAAGTGACGGACAGTTTTCTGGCAGGGCATAAAGTTGGTTTTTAAAAGCCAGAATCGTTCGAGATATAGATGTCGTTAAATAATTTTTTTCAAATATGCGGAAATCGTTTAACTGGGATTTTCCAACATTGGAGCTGGCATAACGTCCGTTCCACTCTGGTGTTGATCCTTCTTTTTTAAGCCTGGCGACAAAATGTCCTTCTCCTTTGACAAAATGAGGCCAGAGGCGTGCTGTCATGCTAATGTCTGTAAGGTTTCCCTTTGTCCACTCGGGTACACCACATTTGATGCCGTCCTGTTTTTCAATTGGAACGAGCACCATATCAGGATGTTCATTTAAAAACGTTTCGATCGTTTGCTCATTTTCTTCTGGTGAAAATGTACAAGTGGAATAAACAAGTGTGCCGCCTTCCTTCAACATATGATAGGCAGAGTGTAATATGTGGATTTGCTGATGAGCACTTGCTTCAACATGCTCACGGCTCCAAAATTGAATGGCTTCCGGATCCTTTCGAAACATGCCTTCACCCGAACAAGGAGCATCGACAAGGATTTTATCAAAAAAACCGTGAAACTTCTCTGCTAGTCGTTCAGGGGTTTCGTTTGTAACGATACAGTTTGTAATTCCCATCCGTTCAACATTTTCACTTAATGCTCGTACTCGTTTTGGGTGGATTTCATTGGCAATAAGAAGCCCTTTATTTTTCATCATTCCCGCAAGCTGTGTCGTTTTCCCCCCGGGAGCGGCACAAAGGTCGAGAACCCGTTCATGCGGTTTGGGGGAAAGCGTCTCGGCGACAAACATCGCGCTCGGTTCTTGAATGTAATAAAGGCCGGCATGATGAAACGGATGTTTTCCTGGCTGAATATCGTCATTATAATAAAAACCTGTTGGACAAAATGGAACTTCTTCTAAATGATAAGGGAAAAGTTCCTTAAACGCATTTACCGTAAGTTTTAGCGGGTTGACGCGCAATCCGCTTGTTTTTTTATTTTCATATGTAGAGAGAAAAGCCTCTGCTTCATCTTTTAATCGTTGGTTCATTCGCTGTACAAAATCGTCAGGTAAATTCAAGTAAAGTCCCTCCATTCATTCTTCATTATTATAATTTGACCTACTCCCACGGTCAAAGCCACAAGCTACTGTCATAGGCAATAGTAGGATTCTAACCGTGGTTGCTTTCTCACAAACATCCAACTTACTTTCTCCCAGAGAAGAAGCAGCGGTCAGACTTGGGTGAGCAACACAAGATGTCGGAACACGACTTCCTGTGGGCAAGGTCAGTGCCTACTACGCCATCCTTCTGGCGATACTTTTACACCGTAGTTGATTATGGTTATTCTTACTTAGATAGCGTTTGTACCAGACCGGTTGTTTAAATATGACTTCCAGCTGGGTGTTTACTTCCATCGGGTATCTCTTCCGGGCGATATTTTGGGCACCGTTGACGTCCCGATGGATTTCTGTTTTGCGGACAGAACATTTGAATGGACGACCATTGGTTTTATGTCTTCCATGACAGAACGGACAAGTTTGGGACGTATAGCTTTCTTCCGTTTCTTCCACTTTGATGCCTTTAAGCTTTGCCTTATACGTTAGCTTTTGTTTAATCTTTCCCTGGTTCCAAAGAGAAAGCTGTTGCCTTCTGACTTTTGTTGTTTTCGACTTTTTCTTTTTGTCTTTTTTTGTATTTTTCTCAATCCCTCCCACCCGTCCGATGACAAGATTCGTAACATTTTCCTTTTCTAAAAATAGAATGACTTCTTTCGTTGTTTTATGTTCGAGGTCTGCTAATTGGTTGCTAGATTTCTGGCGGATTCGTTTCTTTGCGGTATTGTATTTTTTCCATTGGCGGGAGCCCTTTTTACATCGGGACATTTTCTTTTGAAGGTTAGCCATCACTTTGGCGCGAAATTGAGAGATGCTTCGAATGGCACGTCCAGAGACGACGAGCGCTTTGTTTTCGGTCGCTACGGTGACGGCATGGATTTCCCCTAAGTCCGCTCCGGCAGGACATAAAGGTAAGGAAGAAAGGTCTTTTTCTTGTACTTTAATGGAATAATGAAACCAATAGGCACCGTTTTTCCAAACGATTTCAGCGTATTTACAATTTTTTAATGGTTCTTTTGCGAGGTTCGGAATGATCACTTGTTCATTTCTTTTCGGAAACTTCTCATTCCAGTTTTTCTTCTTCTTTTTTGTAACGAAGTCGACAAGAGACAGGCGATACTCTGCTTTTTTGATGCCGATCGTTTCGTCTGAAATGTCCATAGAGGCTTGTTTGAGCGGAATACAATAATAATACTTTTCTTTCCAGGGGTACTTTATTTTTTTATCTGACTTTCGTAGTTTTCGGGTCGTCTGGCGGTTGGCATCGTATTTATCGACTATTGCTTGAACAGTTTGGGAATGGAGATTATAGGAGCCTTTTCGTGCAGCTTGAATATCTGATTTACTGAGCCATTTTTTAAAGGTGAAGAAATAACTCGTTGCTTCCCGGACAATATCATTCCAAACCGAAGCCGCTTCACGTTGCATGTTTCGCAATTGTTTATAAATCAATGGATCATAAGGAATGCGAAAAGAATGGGTGACAAACATTTCGACTCACCTCCCTTTGGTTTTTCACAAGCCAGAACATATATTCGTATATGGTTTTATTCTACCATTGAAGTCGAAAAATTAGAACACTTTTTAATAAAAAAATAAACGGAATTTAGAGGTTGAACGTTTACAACCTATGACCACATCGAAGCCTCACGTTCATCCCATGCCTAAAGGCGATGGGCTTTCTCGTTCGGAAAATCTGTAAAAGAAAGACAATGAAAAACACCTGTAGTTTTTTCTACAGGTGCTAGTCATCTTCATTAATGAATTCTGGTTCAACATCAATATAATTGGTTGCTCTCTTCTTCTTTACATAAATTTTTAAAATTCCATTCCCAAAGGTTGCCCTTACATCATCCTGTGAAACCGGAAAAGGCAAAGGAATGACTCGTTCTGTACGTCTTACCGCCTGGCTGAATTGTGAGAAATTTGTTTTATCATTTACCAATTCCGTTCCATCACTAGCGTGTGCCATGATACGAATCGCCCGCTCAAGTACTTCCAGATGAATATGATCACGGTGGTAATCGGGTAATTGCGCTTGAATGACGTACGTGTCTTTTGATTCATAAACATCTACGGGAAAAGAAAGTTTTTCAATCATATGATTATATTGCTGGAAACTTTTATCGATGAATTCTTCTAATGACTTGATCCAGCTTGAAAGAGATTTATCATTAAAAAACGGTGATAAAGGTCCTTCAGACATTCATTCATAACCTCCTTTTCTTATTTGGCGGGGCCTCAAGGAGCTTTTTTAAATCGCTAGAATCCGCCTGTAGTATTGGCGTCAGCTGCATCGGTATCAATCGTGTTCGTATTGCTGACAAAAGATATTGTTTGAAGGAAGTCACCGGTACACGCTGCACCGGAACCTGTATAGGTTTTTGCGGTACTCTTCGGGTTAATTAACAGGGTGTCTCCAAAGTTAACGGTTCCATCTCCAACGGATGTAATTTTAATTGGTGCAACAATAAGTGAAGGCAAAAGTAACTCTCCTCTCGTAATTTACTTCCAATACATGACCCAGGATATTCTTTACTATAGATGTATGAGAATGATGCGGAAAACGTGTAACGATAATAAAAAAATAAAGTAGTATGAACACCCAAAAACAAATGAACATACGTTAGAACTAAGAATGAAAAAAGGATGTTTTATATGCCTGCTATTGTTGGATCGATAAAATTAACGGTTATTTCTACGAGCGGGGTAATGAACATTGGCGATGTGCAATACATTACGCCAACAAGTTATTCAAAGATATTTGCGGGGTCGGGCTCTTTCGTGACCGGTTATAATATCGACGTGAAAAATGGACATAACGTAACGTATACAATTGATAATAATGAAATTGATGACTCCATTATCGGTGAAGGCCTGTAAGATTGCTCTCTTTAAGTTTTATGCAAATTTATTTGGAATGGGGCATAAAACTTACTAAGGAGATGATAATGATGGCTGATGGATATAATTTTTACCAATATATACAGCAGCTTCAGGCGATGGCTACAGCTCAGCAAGCAAAGATTGATGAATTGAAAAAGGAAGTTCATCAGCTCAGGGAAGAAGTCAACAACCTGAAACAAAAGTCGATGACTACGAAAATCGAGTATAAGTTCGATCAATTAAAAATAGAACGGCTGGAAGGAACATTAAACATAGGCTTAACGTCAGGAGCCGATGAAAAAGGACTGGTGGATGATTTTACGGTCAATGGGAAGACATTATCGGGAGAGGATTCTGTCGATCAGGTGACCGACGATGCATTTAACCAGATTAGCAGCCAGGTCGATCAATATTTAAATAGCGCAGGCCTCGAGGACTTAATGCAATTTGAACAACAGTATGGCCATCCGCTTGATGGGCCATACCGGCAATTTATTTTAACGGATATTAAAAAACAAATCCCTAATCGAATTTTAGAATATATGAAACATTTAAATCGGAACGATGAGGACTTCGTTTCCTCGATAGTTGAAAAAGTGAAAGTGGATATTAAAACTGGATTAGAGAACTTTATTAGAAATTTAAGGAATAACAGTACGGGGGGAGAAGACGATGAACTTTCAGGTGACAAATCGTGAAATCTCGGTTGGCTCCATCCAGATGGTTGCGGTCACCGCAGCATCTGTTCTACTTATTGGCGACACCGATGACATTAATCTTGTCTCCTTTTTTGATACGCCTCCTGAATCATTAATTGTGGGACTGCCGCCGGTAAGCGCGCCGCGAGGAGAACATGATTAAACGTACTTCAGCAGTTGACCATATGAACATTGTCAATGTCACAAGTACAGCAGTATTTGAAGTTGGCGATAGCGAGACCATTAATAGCACAGCGTGGATCATGGCTTTTCAGTCCCCCGAGATGAATAATCAGGTGCAGAAAATCCCGGATTTCGCTCATTATAAAATATTTTCAAAGCCGAATCCCGTGCTACCGGAAGTGAAAAAGGTTCGGAAAATAACGTTTAACGAAGACCCTTTCATTCGAGTGAATTCGGTTACTATCGTTCTCGTTTCGACCTCGGCAACGCTTCATGTCGGTTCAACCAAAAGCATCCATTTACAATCAAGAACCATCAATGTAAGGATGCTGCAAGGCAGCCCTTCAGATTTAGTAAGCGATCCTTCGGGCGAAGGAAATGAATGAGGAGAGATAATATGAACCTCTTTGTCAATCAATCCATTGTCATTCATCAGCTGAGAGTGGACGGAGTGTCGAATTCTTCTGTTTTTCAAATTGGCAGTTCAGGGATGATTCGAGCTGTTGCAAATTTAGCGAATACAGGCGGGTTTACCGCTCCCGCACCACAAGTGGGGCAGCCACTCATTTCATTGCCAATAGGGGTAGGTGCTGGTGCCGGTAGCGGGGCAGCAGGAGCCGGAGCAGGAGCGGTTAGCGGCGCAGCTGGAGTCGGTGCAGGAGCCGGTGGAGCAGGCGCAGGCGCACGTCAAGAATAAAAATTCGGAGTGAAAAGGGGGGTGGATTATGCTCTATGGATCATTGGAAAAAAATGATGGAATGGAAACAGTATGCCGATCAATACCTTGGTCAAAGTTTTTTTGCTCCCATAACGCAAGAAAAACGAACAACGAATAATCCACCCGTAAATGTATACGAATCAGATAAAGAAATATTATGTGTATTTCGGCTTCCCGGAGTAGAAGGGCCAGATGATGTCGAAATTTATGTTGACATTCATTCCATAAAAGTTAAAGGGAGCACACATGTAAAAAAAGGGAAGTATCGGCCGGTCAATGAAGAATTTGCTACAGGCAGCTTCGAAAGAGAAGTCGAGCTTCCGTTCAGAGTTAAAAGTGAACCGGTTCAAGCGTTTTATAAAAAGGGCTTCCTGTACATTCGACTGCAAAGAGTACAGGATAAGCAAAGAATGAAAAAAGTTGATATTAAAAGGTTTGAAGACTAAAGTTTTTTGAAAAAAAGAAGAGAATAGGCCCTCTTGTTAAGAGGACTATTCTTCTTCTTGTTTAATAGGGGGTTCTTCTTGATCAGTAATGCCAGTCGTATAGCCGATTTGATTTAAATCATATTCACTTGCAACTGTTCCACCGGCCATTCCTTCGTTAATCATTCGGTCAATATCGAGGTACAGCTGGTCACGCCCTTCATTTTCAGACCCTTTTTTCTCTTTCTTCATTTGCTTCCCTCCTTTTGGCTTTAGTATGTTCACTAAAGATAAAAGTATTAAAAATGGCGAATCAAAAGAAGGATACAATTTCAAGCATATGGTAAAATAAGTTTATGTTTTACATAATTCGAGGAGGAGAAATATGAATAACCACGAAATTGATTACAAGCTTTACGGTGATGATATGCAATTTGTCGAAGTGGAGCTTGATCCAGATGAAACGGTCATTGCTGAAGCGGGAGCGCTTATGATGATGGATCAAGATATCCGAATGGAAACGATCTTTGGCGATGGTACAAATCAAGGCGGATTCATGGGGAAATTGTTTGGTGCGGGAAAACGGCTATTAACAGGCGAAAGTTTATTCATGACAACGTTTACGAATGTAGGTACAGGAAAAAAACACGTTTCGTTCGCCGCTCCTTATCCGGGGAAAATTGTTCCAATGGACTTAAGTGAATATGATGGAAAAATTATTTGCCAAAAAGATTCTTTTTTAGCCGCTGCGAAAGGAGTATCGGTTGGAATTGAGTTTCAAAGGAAAATCGGTACAGGGTTCTTTGGCGGGGAAGGCTTTATTATGCAAAAGCTTGAAGGAGATGGAATGGCATTTGTTCATGCCGGGGGAACCATTATCGAAAAAGAGCTCCAGGCGGGCGATATGCTCCGGGTAGATACAGGGTGTCTTGTTGCCATGACGAAAGATGTGGATTATAGCATTGAGTTTGTAAAAGGCGTAAAGACGATGCTGTTCGGGGGCGAAGGATTGTTCTTCGCAACATTGCGCGGTCCGGGAAAAGTATGGGTTCAATCATTGCCATTTAGCCGTTTGGCCAGCCGGGTAGTTGCCGCGATTCCTGGTTCAAAAGATGAAGGAAGCATAGCGAAAGGGCTGTTTAATATATTTGACGGAGATTAATAAGCAAAGGGCCTGTTTTTCAGGCCCTTTGCTTATTTTTGCTCCTCGATAGGATCAAGCGTTTCCTTATTAGCCTTTGATTTTTCCTCATCGCCCGCTAGAGGGCCAGTTGGAAGCTCGATCCCTTCTTTTTCAATTATGCTGTGTTGAAGAAGCCCGATGAGTCGTTGGACATTTTGGTTAAGAATTTGGTCGCTTTCATTTTTCCGTTTCATAAACGACATTGCCTTGAAAATAAAAACAATTGTTAGGACGACCATGAACAAAAGTACAAGAATATAAACTATACCGATGAAGCCGAAAAATAGACCTGCAACTGCGTCTTCTGCTCTCATGAATAGTTCCCCCTTTTTTTAAATTAAAAGATATTTTTTATTATACAATACAATTTATGTAAAAACAGGACTTCCATTTTTCCATACCCATTTCTCTGATAAAATAATCGTAGAAATTATAAAAAGTGAGCAGGGATAAAAGATGAGTCTATTATCAGTTGAAAATGTAACAAAAAGTTATGGGGATAAAACGTTATTTGAACAAATCTCATTTACGGTGAGTGAAAAGCAGCGAATAGGCATTATTGGCGTGAATGGGACGGGAAAATCGAGCCTGTTAAAAATTATTGCTGGAATTGAGTCACCGGACAGCGGATCAATCATTCATGCGAACGATTTTCATATTGAATATTTACCGCAAACGCCTGAGTTCCCCGAAAACATGAGCGTGCTAGATGCGGTTTTTTATAGTGACGCGCCGCTTATCCGATTAATGAAAGAATATGAACAAGCGTTAAAAGCATTGGAAGAAGAACCGACAAATGAAAAACGGCAAAGCCATCTGTTTACCCTCCAGCAAAAAATGGATGCGATGGATGCATGGGACGCGAATACGGCGGCGAAAACAATATTGGGCAAACTCGGCATTGTTAACCTGACGCAAAACATTGCCGAACTATCAGGCGGCCAGCAAAAGAGGGTCGCTATTAGCCGTGCCCTCATCCAGCCGGCAGATCTTTTAATATTGGATGAGCCGACGAACCATATTGATAATGAAACTGTAGAATGGCTGGAAGACTTTTTAGCGAAATATAAAGGGGCGCTTTTAATGGTCACCCATGACCGCTATTTTCTAAACCGGGTGACGAACCGGATGCTGGAACTTGACGGCGGCAAGTTGTACAGCTATGAAGGAAATTATGAAATGTTTTTAGAAAAAAAAGCAGAGCGCCAGGAGAGAGAAGCCGCCTCGGAACAAAAAAGGCAAAATCTTCTTCGTCGTGAGCTCGCCTGGCTGAAGCGGGGAGCAAAAGCGCGGACGACGAAACAAAAGGCACGTGTAGAGCGGGTGGAAGCACTTCGTGATATGGAAGAACCGGCGAAAAAAGAGAAGCTCGATATGGCGATTGGATCGAACCGCCTCGGTAAAAAGGTGCTCGAAATCGAAGGGATATCGAAGTCTTATGGAGACCGGCTATTGTTTAAAAATTTCAGTTATATCGTCATGCCAGATGACCGCCTCGGAATTATCGGGAATAACGGAAGCGGAAAATCAACGCTGCTGAATGTATTGGCCGGTAAAATTCTTCCTGATTCCGGGCATGTCGAAGTGGGCGAAACGGTTAAATTAGGCTTTTATACGCAAAACAATGAAGAGATGGATGAGTCAATGCGCGTAATTGAATACATTCGTGAAGCGGCGGAAGTGATCCGAACGAAAGACGGACAAACGATCACTGCATCACAAATGCTTGAACGCTTCCTGTTTACCCCTGAGCTGCAGTGGACGTACATTTCCCGCTTATCGGGAGGAGAGAGAAGGCGGCTTTATTTACTTCGCATTTTAATGGAAGAGCCAAATGTTCTTTTTTTAGATGAACCGACCAATGATCTCGATATTGAAACACTTTCGATCCTGGAAGATTATTTGGAACAGTTTCCAGGGGCGGTTATTACCGTTTCTCATGACCGCTATTTTCTTGACCGGACGACAGATCATTTATTTGCCTTTGAAGGAAGCGGCGAAATCAGGCGTTTTGACGGAACGTATTCGGAGTATTTGGAATTGAAAAGGGAAAGAGAGGAAAAAACGGCCATTTGTCCGAAAGAAACCTCTACGAAGCCGGTTAAAGAAAAGCGAAAAAAGCTTTCCTATAAAGAACAAAAAGAATGGGAAACAATTGAAGATGAAATCGCCGCATTGGAAGATAAGCACGAGGAGCTAGAAAAACAAATTCTTGAAGCGGGTAGCGATTATGGCGTCATTGACGAATTATTTCGTGAGCAGAAGGAAGTAGCGGCTCAACTTGAGCAAAAAATGAATCGCTGGGCAGAGCTTTCCGAACTTGTTGAAGAAATTGAAAACAGCAAAATTTAATTTAAACCGCTTCGTTTTCGAGGCGGTTTTTTCTAAAAAACCAGGAAAGAAGACCTGTTTTTGGTGTATACCGACAAAAATCTCCTTTTTTCGCTGAATACTATTTGAATAGATTGCGAGGGAGGAGGTGAAAAAATGCGACTGACAAGCTTTCTTTTGTTTAGCTTGTTTATTGGTGCGGTATTTTTCCTTCCAACGGAGGCTTTCGCAAATGGGAATGGGCTTCATGGCAAGAACATCCCTGAAAAAATCGCCGATCAAAGAGTCCGCGGTTTAGAGAAAAAGCTGAAACCAGTAACTAAAAAAACACCCGGACCATCTGGGCAACAATTAAAGCAAAAAATTGAAAAAGAGACTCAAAAAATCGAAAAGAAAGCGATCCGGCGAAATGCCAACATTGTGAAAAGAAAAGTTTCGAAGCATGCGTATAACATGCAAAATTCGACTCGCCCAAAGGAATCGAAGATAAAAATAAAGCCAAAACAAGAAGAGGATTTTCCTCTACATAATGTACGAAAAAAGGGCAAATCTCATCTTGTGAAAAAAAGAGATCATTTGACAAAGGCAAAAAGAGCTGTTTCAACTCATAAGAAACAGAAAAAGTGGAAACGGAAAATTCAGCCTGTACAAAAGAAAGTCGATAAAAAGGCGGCAGTTTATCCTTTAACTGAAAGGACCGTGACAGTTAGTAAAAAGGATGTCTCGCTAGCAGATACAAAGAAAGATGAAAGCGGACATAAAGTCAAAAAGAATGGGCCGAAACGGAAATCAGTGCCGGAACGCGATACTAAACAGTCCGACAAGGCAGTGATTCCGTCTTCTTCTCAAGCTCCTTCTTCTGGTGAAGGAGGGAACACCGGCGGACATGGGTCTTTTTCTTTCCATTTGAAGGCTTTTATTTTTAATCATAATGCCCTGGAGGAAAATAAATTAATTCATCCTTTTGTGGCAAGGACGAAACAGCTTCGGAACCAATGGGTGAACGCACCGCCAACTAAACCGCCAAAAGCGCTTCTTACTTTTTCATTATAGTAAATTCTAAAAAATGAAAATTAAGGAGCGATACACTATGAAAAAAGTAAATCAAACACTATTAAAATCATTCGTATTTGCAGGGGTTTTATCGGTTTCCATCTTCATCGGGGGTCATGCTGAGGCTGCCGGTCATAAAATGGAAAAGGCGTCTCAACATCATGTGGCAACACATAAAGCCGAAGTCGCAAACCATTCTTCAAAAGCTGCTGAGAAAGTTAAAAAAGCGGCAAGGAAAAAAGCCGTTAAGCTAGAGAAAAAGGCAAAGAAAGCTCATTCTTCTCTTGCAAACAAAGTGAACTCAGAAGCAGCAGAGCATGCAAGCAAAGTAGCAAAAGCCCATGCAACGGCAAACTCGGCTGTCCATGCAGTTGCGAAAGAGGAAACAAAGCAAGAAGAAAAAGCGCATAAGGCTGTTCAAAAGAGAGAAAAAGCGGCAAGGAAAAAAGCCGTTAAGCTAGAGAAAAAGGCAAAGAAAGCTCATTCTTCTCTTCAAAACAAAGTGAACTCAGAAGCAGCCGAACATGCAAGTGAAGTGGCAAAAGCCCATGCAGCGGCAAACTCTGCAGTGAATGCGGCCGCTAAAGAGGAAAAGAAGCAAGAAGAAAAAGCGCAAAAGGCTGTTCAAAAAAGAGAAGAATTGGCAAAGAAAAAAGCCGTTAAGCTAGAGAAAAAGGCAAAGAAAGTACATTCTTCTCTTCAAAACAAAATCGACTCAGAAGCGGCCGAACATGCAAGCGAAGTGGCAAAAGCCCATGCAGCGGCGAACTCCGCTGTCAAAAAGGTCGCAAATGAAGTAAATCATACGAACGTTGCGGTAACAAACGATTCAAGTGAAAGCGTGAATGTTGATGCGAATGATACAGCCGTAAACGCAGCCGAAGAAACAGATGTTGAAACATTTAAAACTGATGAAGCTGGAGTTACTGTTCAAACATCAGTGCTTCTTTCAAACGAATAATTACTTCAATCCGGAAGAGTTTCTCTTCCGGATTTTTTACTAGAACGATAGTCAGGACTTTATGCCTATTTTTATTTTTGATTAATAGTAAAAAAGTTTAATTCGGAAAAAGAAGGAATATGTTACCTTTATATTGCAACAAATAACTGAATATTATTATTATTTGGAAAGGGAGGAGTTTGTATTGGGGAAATGGAGTAAACGAATAGGTACTTCTATACTTGCTACAGGTTTGTCAATGAGTCTCTGGGCCCCTCAAGCATTTACAAAAGAAAAGGAATCCATCCCGCATTCGGGGAAAACACTTGCTTCTGCGCCGATCGATTTAAATATCATTGATCAAGACCGGCTGGCAAAAGCCTTAAAAGAACGAGGTTTAATTAAGAAGGATGCAACCGCGAAAGAAGTGAAAAAGGCTGTTCAGGCGTATATTCAAAAGAAAGGTGAAAAGGTTCCTGACAGTTCACAGATTAAGACAGTTAAAAGCTTGAAAAAAGGGGACAAGCATAAAATTAATATGGATAAAAAGACGAGAGCGTTTCTCGCTAAACAAAAAAAGGAATTAACAAAGAAACTCAATAACGGGCACGGAGTGATTCCAAAAAAAGATTCCAATAATGGATTTGTCCATGTGAACCCGGCGAAACAAAAAAAATACAATGGCCCTGTACGCAAGGATGAGGTCCTTGTCCTGTTGGTTGAATATTCCGATTTCAAACATAACAATATTGATAAACAAGATGGTTATATGTGGGCAGATGACTTTAACCGCGAACATTATCAAAAAATGTTATTCGGCGATAATGACTTTACGCTTTATAATGGAGACAAAATTAAAACATTTAAGCAATATTATGAGGAGCAATCAGGAGGCAGCTACACGGTTGATGGCTATGTTTCCAATTGGCTGACAGTGCCCGGAAAGGCAAAGGATTATGGAGATGATTCACCGGAAGGTGGACATGATAACAAAGATCCGCTTGGTCCGAGAGACTTAGTCAAAGATAGCTTAAAAGCAGCGGTCGATGCCGGGATCAATCTGGCAAAATACGATAAGCTCGATCCATATGATATCGATGGAGATGGCAATACGAATGAACCGGATGGAATCATTGATCACTTAATGATTCTTCATGCGGGAGTTGGCCAGGAGGCTGGCGGTGGTAGATTAGGAGATGATGCGATCTGGTCACACCGCTGGGTAATCGGCAGCCAGCCATATGCCGTTCCGGGGTCTTCAACGGATGTTTCTTATTGGGGCGGAAAAGTAGCCGCATTTGATTATACGATGGAACCTGAAGACGGAGCTGTTGGTGTGTTTGCCCATGAGTACGGACATGATTTAGGGCTTCCGGATGAATATGATACGCAATATTCCGGCAACGGAGAACCGATTGAATCCTGGTCGATCATGAGTGGCGGTAGCTGGAATGGCAATATCGCCGGAACAGAGCCTACTTCTTTCTCGCCTCAAAATAAAGAGTTTTTCCAGAAAACGATTGGCGGAAATTGGGCGAACATTTCGGAAGTAGATTCATCTAAACTAAAGAAACAGGGCGTTTTTTCAGTAATTGACCAATCCGTCACCAAGTCTAACAATCCAGGAATCGTGAAAGTTAATCTACCGGACAAAGCGGTTAAAGGAATTGAACCGGCCTTCGGACAAAAATATTACTATAGCACGAAGGGCAATAATCTTGATACGACGATGATGACTCCGGAATTTGATTTAACGAATGCCAAGTCAGCTGCATTTAACTATAAAACACAATACGAGGTTGAATACGGATACGACTATCTTAAAGTCAGTGCCATCACGAATGATGGAAATGAAGTGCCGATCGATGTGATCGGTGATGAAAATACGGATAACGGAGCGGATTCAACAAAAGGGCAATGGATCGACAAAACGTATGATTTAAGCCAATTTGCAGGAAAAAAAGTGAAATTGAAATTCGAATATGTAACAGATTCTGGTTTAGCGTTAAAGGGATTTGCGATGGATAACTTATCTTTAACGGTAGATGGAAAAACCGTTTATTCTGATGATGCGGAAGGAACGCCAACATTGACGCTAAACGGAGCGATTGTTTCAGATGGTATTGAGTATAAAAAACATTACTACTATTTAGAATGGAGAAATTATGCCGGAGCAGACAAATCGTTAAATGCCTCCCGCGGTGTTAAATACAATACAGGAATGGTTGTTTGGTACGCTGACGACAGTTTTGACGACAACTGGGTAGGACTTCATCCTGGAGAAGGATTCCTCGGTGTCGTTGATTCACATCCGGAAGCGATCTGGGGTGTAAAAAACGGCAAACCGACCATTGCAAACTCAACAAGATACCAGATTTCAGATGCGGCCTTCTCCTTTGACAAATCGCCGGCCTGGTATGTGAACAGTCCTTCGCGCGGAATCTTTGATTATAAAGGGCTGAAAGGTGTAACGACATTTGACGATTCCAAATCATATATGAATGCAGACATTCCAGATGCTGGCCGCAAAATCCCTCAATACGGCTTAAAGTTCCAGGTTCTTGGTGAAGCAAAAGACAACTCCGCTGGCGCTGTATGGATTCATAAATAAATTTTTTAGAGCCTTTACTTCGGTTAAAGGCTCTATCTTTTTTATTTATATAACCTCTTTACATTTTTTGCATACTATAGTATAGTGGAAGTAATTACCAGATTGTCCGAAGGAGGTATGTATTATGGGATACATTCAAAATCAATCACTCATTGTTAATTTCATAGCACAGCCTTCGGGGAATAAGCTCATTTAAAAGTTTACATTATTGTTTCTCCTTTGATTTATACATTCACCATGGGCTGTGCAAATGTGTCGGTTCATGGTTTTTTAGTTGGGCATTGATTGATGCCTATATCCTGTAGAACCGAAATTTTCTAATCGGTTCTTTTTATTTTTTATAAAAATCATTGGAGGAATCAATAATGAACTTACAGACAATTGGATGGACTTCATTTTTTGAAGAAGCATTTACACCGTTTCATGAAGAAGGGCTTTCAGCAGGAAGGGTAGCCCTTGAACATAAAAGGATGTACCGGGTATTTACCGAGCAAGGGGAACTTCTTGCAGAGGTCAGCGGGAAACTACGTCATCTGGCCGAGAGCCGGGAAGATTATCCGGCAGTTGGTGATTGGGTAGTCATTTCGGCAAGGCCACATGAGAAAAAAGCGACGATTCATGCGATCCTTCCTCGCCAGAGTAAATTTTCACGAAAAGTGTCGGGGCAAACGACGGAAGAACAAATTGTGGCGACTAATATCAACACTGTTTTTCTCGTCAATGCGTTAAATGCCGATTTTAACGTCCGAAGAATTGAGCGGTATTTGTTAATGGCATGGGAAAGCGGGGCAAATCCAGTCATCATATTAAGCAAGTCTGATCTTTGTGATGATACCGGAGAAAATTCGTGAAGTGGAATCGATAGCGTTTGGTGTTCCCATCCACGCAATTAGCGCGGAACAGGGGTTGGGGCTAGAGCAACTCGAACCATATGTTAAACCCGGGAAGACGGTAGCGTTGCTTGGCTCTTCGGGTGTCGGGAAGTCAACGTTAATTAACACACTGCTTGGTGAGCCAAGACAAGAGGTGAAGGACGTTCGTGAGGAAGATGACAAAGGCCGGCATACAACGACACATCGGGAATTAATCGTGCTTGAACAAGGCGGTCTATTGATTGATACTCCTGGAATGCGGGAGCTTCAGTTATGGGAAGCTGATGGAAGTTTCAGCCAAAGCTTTTCTGAAGTTGAGGAACTAATTGAAGAGTGCAGATTTAGAGATTGCACCCATAACAATGAACCCGGTTGTGCTGTTCGAAAGGCAATCGCAAGCGGCATTCTGGATGAATCCCGATATAACAGTTATGTGAAACTACAAAGAGAATTAGCGTTTCTCGCCAGAAAAGAAGATAAGAAAGCTGCGTTAGCGGAAAGATCAAAGTGGAAAAAGATTGCGGGGGACAGAACCCGTTTTCACCGGAAGTAGGGATTCTTTCCGGTACAAATAGATATTTGTAAAGCGATAACAAGAAGCAGGATCTACTGCTTCTTTTTTTCTACTATAGCGCTACCTTGTTAAAAGATAATTTTAGAAAAAGAAGTGAGTTTATATTCTACGTTATCTTTTTTTCTGATAAAATAAATTTAATATATTTTATAGGAGTGAACGATCTTGTTTGATGAAAGAATAGCTTTAAAAATAAGATTAGAACAAATGAATGATGCTGAGGAACGGCTGGCAAGGGAATTTCAAAAAGAAAGAGAAATTATTTTTAACCGATTAAGAGAGTTAGATCAAATGGAACGGTTGCAATATGGGGAAGAGTCGGAAGCGAATGAAGGTGCTAAAGAAATTTTAGCCCATCGTACGGAAAATAATAGAAATGATGAACCGGCTAGCGAGCAGGCTAAACCAGGGAAAAGAGGAAGAAGAAGAGGAAATTCGAACGATGCCGCTCTTGCTGCAGTGAAAATTTTAAAAAATTATACTTCCGCTGTTAAAAGTTCAGATTTAAGAAAAGAAATTGAAAAAGAAATAGGACACGAAATTAGTAATTTCACGTTATTTATGAATCGTGTTATTAATCTTGAGCCGAACATTCAAAAGCCGTATAGAGGCCATTATTTATTCGTTCCAAATGAAGATAAGGAAGAAGTTCAAGTTGCTGAATAATAAAGATTAAAAAGCGCCACCTAAAGGGGGCGCTTTTTAATCGATTACCTCTTTTTCCATAAGCTTTTCCTTCGCTTGAAGTGAAAATTCATAGTACTTCACCGCTTTTTCGAACTGTTTGTTTCTCCTATAAAATCTAGCGAATAATATCGCATATTCTTCCAGGTCAAGCCATTGTTGTTCACTTTGAAAATAAGCAATGCCTTCCAAAAATATCTTTTCCCGTCTGCTTTCTTCTTTTTCTAAAAATAAAGTTTCTAATAATCTTAACTTGATTTGATATTCTTGATTACTCAATTTTTGCGCAAGCATTAAACCTTTGTTTAACCAATCAATCGCTTTTATTTTTTGATTTAATTTAAAATGCTCACGCGACATTAAAAAATAAGTCTTTAAGCGGTAAAGTGGATTTCCTTTTTCAACTTTAAGCGCAAATTGTAAATAAGAAAGTGCCTTTTCGGATTCATTTTGTTCGGCATATAATAACCCAAGATTATAATATATTGAAGTTTCTAATGAGCGATCTCCGCTTAGTTTTGAAAACTCTAAGGCGTTCATATAATAAAAGTTAGCTTGATCAAGTTTTCGCACATCAGCGTAATTTAAAGCTATTAATACACTGCAGTGAGCCCGTTTTTGATAATGGCGCTCATCCGTTTCATACATTTCCAGGGCCTGTTTTGCATGAGTAAGCGATAAATTCGTTTGTCTCATTTGATAATATACAGAAGCAATCATATAGTGAAATTCAGCAATTTGAAAAGGATCGGTAATGGAATGCAGATTTTTATTCGCTTGTTTAAAATCGTTCAATGCTTCAATAAATTTATTTCTATGATAACAATAAAGCCCTTTAAAAAAGTAAAAATAAAACAATTGGTGCGAACTCATTTTTTCTTTATACGTTTCAAGTTTATGAAGAAGTGTTTTAGCTTCGAAAAACTCCTTTTTAATCAAGTAATAACGATAGTGGAACAATAAATAATAAATCGTGAGTGTTTGATTTTCTTCTATACAGTCTATCTGTTCATCAATTTGTTTTTTTAGTTGTTCCGATTGTTTAATATTATTTGCTCTTATATAATCATACCAGGAATAGATTAACCCCATTAAAGAATTGGAATTGGCGCCATCAAAATTCATAGTATCCCCCTAAAATTTTAACTTATCAAACTATGTACCTATGACAATTGTATCACATGTCAGTTTTTTGAATATTGGGGAAAATACTCCTGGGCGGGGGATATACTTAAGGATGCCATCAATTATTTTCCCTATTTTACTAATTTTAAACCTTGCTAAAAAGAATCTTAATTTTTTCTCTACATGGCGGTATACTGTTCTTATTGGTTAAGAAATGAGGGATTGCATATGATAAAAGTACTTTTTGTTTGCCTTGGAAACATTTGCCGTTCCCCAATGGCAGAAGCTATTTTTCGAAAGATTGTTCAACAAAGAGGATGGGAAGATAAAATTTTTGTTGACTCTGCGGGAACCGGAGATTGGCATATTGGAGAGCCGCCGCATAAAGGAACGAGAGAAATTTTAACGAAAAAAAATATTTCAATTGAGGGAAAAAAAGCACGCCAAATTTCACAAAGCGATTTATCGAATTTTGATTATATTATTGGGATGGATGCTGAAAATATCGGAAATTTGCGCCGGATGGCGGGGGCAAAACCTACAGGCCATATCGCAAGGCTTCTTGATTATGTACCTGAATGTTCACAGGAAGATGTACCAGATCCGTATTTTACAGGTGATTTTAATGAAGTGTATGACCTTGTTTCTGAAGGCTGCCAGCATCTTTTAAACGATATTGTTGCCCGTGAAAAATTGTAAAAGGCCGCCGTTAGTTAAATAACGGCAGCCTTATCTTTTGGATTATTTTGCCGCAGTTCCACGAGTTCTCATACCACGCATGATGGCAGAAACGATAAATACGACGACAATCGCACCGATGATAGCAGGTATAATGGCAAAACCGGCAACATGTGGCCCCCAATCTCCAAGAATTAGTGTTCCTAGCCATGCACCGACGAACCCGGCGATGATATTTCCGATAATGCCTCCTGGTACATCACGGCCGATGATAGCACCTGCGATCCAGCCGATAATACCTCCGATAATTAATGACCAAAGAAATGTCATACTATTTCCTCCTTTATTAATGTTCACATTTCAAGGGAAATCCTTGAAATCATCAAGATGCTTAGCAAATGGTAATAGTTCATTTGTTTACTGTTAACTTTCCCAAAGTGAAAAAAAATAATCCATTAATAAACGAACTAGAAAATGTTTAAGGATGTAATTAGCGGGGAAATTAACGAAAAACGCGTATTTATTCGGAGGAGATGGAATGAACGTCTTTAAAGAATTAAATTTCCTTTCACCACGTGCTTTCTTTATTGAGTTTACTCATGGCATGAAACGCGGAGATGTGACGAATTTATCGGCACAGCTTGCCTATTACTTTTTATTGTCTTTATTTCCATTTCTTATTTTTTTATTAACTCTTACCGGTTTTCTTATTACTCCTCAAGAAGCTTTTGCTTTTTTAAAGCAATTTCTTCCAGGTATTTCAATGGATCTTATTTATGAAAACATAAAAAATATTTTAGCGGAAAGAAAAGGCGGTCTGCTATCATTTGGGATTATTGCAACTATCTGGTCAACTTCAACTGGGCTTAACAGTATGATCCGTGCCATAAATAGCGCGTATGGAGTTGAAGAATGCCGCTCATTTATCACAACGAGGCTTTTAGCAATATTTTTGACATTTGGCATCATTTTAGCAATCATTATCGCCCTCGCCCTCCCGGTTTTCGGGAAAGCGATTGAACAATTTGTGTTAGGCCATTTAAATTTGAAAAACCATCTGCTGTACAATTGGAGAATTTTTCGATGGGTTATTAGCTTTGTCGTTATTTCCTTTATTTTTACAATTCTTTATTTTTTTGCTCCATGTAAAAAAGTGAAATTTACTGAAGTCTGGTACGGCGCTGTTTTTGCAACGCTTGCCTGGCAATTAGTTTCATTAGGTTTTGCTTTTTATGTAGATCATTTTGCTAATTATTCTGCCACTTATGGAAGTTTAGGTGCTGTCATTGTTTTAATGATCTGGTTTTATTTAATGGCTTTTGTGATTATTACGGGCGGTGTCATTAATGCAACCTTTCATAAATTTAAAGTGGACCGGGCTTATAAAAAAGGGCTTATTGAAATAAAAAAATAGGGAAATACTAATGTTATCCTAAGGCAAGGGGGAAAAACAATGCCACAAAAAAAGCATTCTCATAATAATAAAAACAATAAAAACGATAGTAAACATAAAACAAGCGGAAGCGCAAACAAAAAGAATAAATTTCATTGACATACGAACAAGCTGCTCATAAAAGCAGCTTGTTTTTTGTCTGTAAAAAAGGGAAAGATAAGATGAACTGTTAATGAAAGGAGAGGTGCAAAATGAAAGCAGCTGATTTATTCCTTCGTTGTTTGGAAAAACAAGGAGTGAAGTATATGTTCGGAGTTCCGGGGGAGGAAAATCTTGAACTTATGGATGCGATAAAAGATTCACCGATCCAGTTTATTGTGACAAGGCATGAGACGGATGGTGCTTTTATCGCTGGTGTGATGGGCTATTTCACTGGTACACCTGGGGTTTGTTTAGCTACACTGGGCCCGGGGGCAACCAATATGGTAACCGGTGTTGCAACGGCTAATATGGACGGAATGCCGCTCGTCGCCATTACTGGCCAGGCTGAATTGAGCAATATGCACGAAGAGTATCACCAATATTTTGATTTAGTCGAACTTTATAAGCCAGTAACAAAATGGAGTTCATCGGTAAAAACGGCTGAAGGAATACCTGAGATTATTGGAAATGCATTTTTAAAAGCGTTAAGCGGACGAACGGGAGCGGCGCATATTGAATTGCCAAAAGACGTTGCAGCTATGCCCGTTCAAGCGGATCCACTGCCGAAAGCAATTGTTCCATCCGTAACAACGGTTGCGGATGAAGTAGGTATCCGGGAGGCGGCCAAAGCGATAGATGAGGCAAAGTGCCCGCTCGTTTTAATTGGAAAAAATGTCGTAAGGGAAGACGTTAGCACGGAAATTGCTTCATTGCTTGAAAAAATCAATGCGCCGTTTACCGAAACATTCATGGCAAAAGGGGTAATGCGGGCGGATCATCCGTTCCATTTGCAAACGACTGGAATTCCGCAAAAAGATTTTATCCATTTAGCGTTTGAACATGCGGATCTTATCATTACGATTGGCTATGATATGGTTGAATACGGTCCGAAAAAATGGAACAGCACGTTTACTCCCGTTGTGCACATTCATACAATGGAAGCCGAAAAAGATCGATATTATCCTATAAAAGCGAGCCTTTTAGGAAATATAAAATCCAATTTAGATCGTCTTGCCCAAATGGTGAAGCGAAAAGAAAAGAAAGATCCCTTCTATGATGACTTGAAAAAAAGAATCGATGAAGATGCCCGCTTGCATGTCGAAAGTGATGCGTTTCCAATGGTTCCTGAACGAATTATAGCAGATATTCGATCAGTTCTTGCCGAAGACGATATTTTACTTTCCGATGTTGGTGCCCATAAAGTTTGGATTGGAAGGCATTATAACGCATTTAAACCGAATACGTGCATCATTTCAAATGGACTTGCAACGATGGGAATTGCGCTTCCAGGTGCGATTGGGGCCAAATTGGCAAATCCGGATAGAAAAGTAGTGGCAGTTTGCGGGGATGGTTCATTCGTCATGTCTTCACCTGAAATTGAAACGGCGGTAAGGCTTAACCTGCCGATCGTCATTTTAGTCTGGCGTGATGGAAGATATGGCTTAATTGAGTGGAAGCAAATGAATGAATTTCATCGAGCTTCAAATATTGAATTTGGCGATCCGGACTTTGCAGCGCTTGCAAAAGCTTATGGTGCTACAGGGTATAAAATTTCAAAAGCTGATGAATTCAAACCGACTTTACAAAAAGCGCTTTCCCATGAAGGACCAGTCATTATTGAGTGTCCCTATGACTATAAAGAAAATTTCCGGTTAAGCGAGCGCTTGAAAAAATTACAATAACATAATTTTTTTCTACTATTTGTGGACGCTTTTCAATATGTTATAATAGCACACATTGAAAAGCGTTTTTGTTGTGCAAAAAATTTTTAAATCGGACATGCGTTTTGGAATGGGGTTTAACGAATGGGTGCAGGAAATACATCATATAATGGGAAGAAAGTTCGCTTGCAATGGAGAAACTACAGTTTTTTCGTATTTTTTATTTATTTTTCAATTTTAATTTATACGACCCTGTTTACATTCAACCATTACGTTTACGGTAAATCATTCAACCTTGTTTTATTTGATAGCATTCGGCTGATGTGGCGAAGCGGCAGCTATTGGTTGATTTTTAAAAATATAATTGGCAATATTCTTCTCTTTTTCCCATTAGGTTTTTTACTCCCTCTCATCAGTAGATGGTTTGCAAATTGGCAAGTGATGATCGTTATCGGTTTCGGTACAAGTTCTATAATTGAAATTTTGCAATATAAATATTTCGAGAGAATTTTTGATATTGATGACATTTTATTAAATGGGCTAGGGACGTTAGTTGGACTTATGTTGTTTAAAGTTTGCCGTTTTATTTATCGAGTAGTCGAGCGGAATTTATTCAAATATAAACGGAAATAAATTTATGCTTCTATTTCTTTTTTATTTTTGTTATTATAATAAAGCAATTGAAACGGAGGGTTCGAAATTCCCACCCCTCTTTAAACAAAACTAGGGAGCGTGAAAAATAATAATTGCAGATAAAGGCGGACATCTTTATTTAGAGCCACCTTTTATTTTTCTTTCACTCTCTCAGGTACATTGATGTATTTGGGAGTTTTTTTATTTTTCACGTTCTTTCGAAAGGACGTGTTTCAATGAACTTTGAAATTCCGAAAAAAGTTCAACAATTAGGTCAGGACATTAGACGCAACGAATTAAAATATCACCGTAAACGGGTAGCAGTGACAAAAGAATTCACGTTTGACGCTGCCCACCATCTTCACTGTTATGAAGGAAAATGCAAAAGCCTTCACGGACATACGTATAAGCTTATTATAACAATCAGCGGCTTTGTCGATGAAAGAGGGCTTGTGATTGATTTCACCGATGTAAAGCGAATATATAAAGAGGTGATTGAGAGCAGATTGGATCATCGTTATTTAAACGAAGTATTGCCGAAAATGAACACAACAGCCGAGAATATGATTGTCTGGATGTGGGAGGAACTTGATCGAAAATTGGCTGAAGAAGGGTTGGATAAAACCGGTCTCAGGCTGGAAGAACTTGTTTTATATGAAACACCCACAAGCTATGCAACATTAAAACGGGAGTGGATGGAAGAAAATGAATCGTAACTTTACTCTCCCGGCAAAAGAAACATACATGAAATGGAGCCTTCCGATGGTTGAAATCTTTGAAACGGTCGAAGGAGAAGGGATGGCAGCCGGATTCCCTACCATATTCGTGAGGGTATTCCACTGTAATTTGCGGTGTACCTGGTGTGATACGACATACAGTTATGCCCCGGCAAAACCGGAATTTGAAGCATCAATTGAGGAAATTGTAGATCAAATCAAGCAATATAACGCGAAACGAATCTGTTTTACTGGTGGCGAACCGTTAATTCACCGGGAAAAATCGGCGGCTCTATTGCTTGCGATGGCTGATCTAGATTCGATCATCGATATCCATATTGAAACGAATGGGGCGATTGACATTAAGCCGTTTCAGAAACTCAGGTCCAATCATAAAAAGCTTTCTGAAAAAATGCGTTTTGTAATGGATTATAAATTGCCGGCATCCGGTGAAATGGAAAAAATGATCATGGGAAATTTTAAAGAATTATTGCCTCAGGATGAAATAAAGTTTGTCATCGGAAGCGATGAAGACTTCGAAATTGCAGTAAATGTTGTCCGGAATTACCATGAGTATGGCCAGGTGCTCTTTAGCCCGGTCTGGGAAACGATGCCTCCGAGAAAACTTGTGGAAAAAGTTCTCAGAGAGCCGCTTCCGGACGTGAAAGTAAGCATGCAGCTGCATAAAGTTATCTGGCATCCCGATGAGAGAGGAGTTTGACGTATGAAAAAAGCTGTCATTGTTTTAAGCGGTGGTTTAGATAGCACAACATGTATGGGAATTGCGCAGGAAGAAGGATATGATCTTTATCCGATTACGTTTCATTACGGTCAGCGCCACAACCGTGAAGTGATCCAGGCGCAGAAAATCGCACAGTATTACAATGTTAAAGATCATAAAATTGTTAATATCAATTTCTTGAATCAAATTGGCGGAAGTGCCTTAACGGATGAAACGTTGGAAGTCCCCACTGAGGGAGTAAGTGACGAAATTCCAGTAACGTACGTTCCGGCAAGAAATATGATTTTTCTCGCACTTGCCAGCGCCTATGCGGAAGTCATCGGTGCGGAGGCGATTTATATTGGCGTATCGGCCGTTGACTATAGCGGCTATCCTGACTGCCGGCCAGAATTCATTCAGAGCATGAATGAAACTATTAACCTGGCGACGAAAGCAGGAACGACTGGGGAGAAGATGGCCATTAAAGCACCGCTTATTTCTATGACAAAGAAGGAAACGATTGAAACCGGCCTTCGTTTAAATGTCCCGTACGAGCTGACGACGTCATGCTATAACGGAGAGGAAGAAGCGTGCGGCAAATGTGACAGCTGCCTGCTCAGATTGAAAGGGTTTCAAGAGGCGGGCGCCAAAGATCCAATTGCTTATAAAAAATAATAGTAAAAGGCTGCAATTCTGCAGCCTTTTACTATTGAAAGGTAAGAAAGCGGGTAATGGTGAGCGTGCGCCCAGCCCCTCGAGTCGCTTACGCTTTTCTTATTATTTCGTTTCTTTTCCAAGTACGCGGTTGACGCGTTTCGTGAGCATTTTCATCCCTTCTCCGCCAGCCTGGAAGTGACGGAGCATGCCATCTTTATCAAATACATAATAGGCAGGCACATATTCGTTTTGAAAAGCGTCAACAATGTTGTGTTCATTATCAACGGCAATCGGCTGGGTGATGCCATGTTCTTTCGCAACTTCAACGACCTGGTCGATATCAAGATCTTTTTCCGAACGAGGCATATGAATGGCAACCACATTTAATTCATCTTTATAATCATCTCGGAAAGCATTGATGTTTGGCATTGCTTCTTTACATAAACCGCAGCTGACGGACCAAAAATGAATGAGAGTCGGCTTTTCTCCAATTAAATCGCTTTTCGTTACCTCTCCATTTAACCATTTTGTTGCTCCATTTAATTCAGGCATTTGATCGCGCAATTTCACAACTATCTCTCCTTTTTATCTGAAAAGTTATTTATAATTATTATTAACTAAAGTCTATTCTAATTATAGGAAAGCAATAGGAAAAAGTCAATGGACATGCTTAGCTTAATCAATAAGAGCTTATTTTATCACTCGACTGCCTGATACAAACGTTTTTGCCGAAATGAGATCATGGCGACAAAAAGAAGGAAAAGAATGGCGCCGATAATATGGAAAAAGCTAATGCTTTTAAAAAACTGGATAAATAAGCCGCCGATAAAAGGACCACCCAGGCTTCCGATGCTGAAAAATATGCCGCACATTAAATTTCCGGTCGGCAATAAAGATTTTGGCATTAAATCTGCCATATAGCTGATCCCGAGTGAAAACGTAGAACCGACAAGCATTCCGGAGGCAAAAAGGCAAATGGTCAACCCGGTTTGCGAATGTTCTAAAAAGCTTGCGATGGTAAAGGTTACAAAGCCAAGAAAAAGGATAGAAGACAGAATCGTACGCCTGCCCAATTTATCACTAAGTATGCCAAGTGGGAGCTGAAAGATAATGCCTCCAATTGAAAAGGCGGTGAGCAGGATTGAAATCTGCCCGACGTCAAACCCTATTCTTAGCCCATAAACAGGAAAGTTCCCATTTAAAGACGACTCTAAAAATCCGTAGCCTAATGGTGGCAAAAAAGCGACCCAACTATATTTCCATGCGTTTGAAAAACGCTTTATCGTCTCCTTTAAGGAATGGACGGCAACCTCTTGCTCGGGATAATCGTTTTTCAATGTGAATAATAACAGCCATCCTAAAAAACAGAGTACGGAGGATAAAATAAAAGGAAGCGATTCGTTAATCTTGACAAGTGGTGTCAACAGTGGCCCTGTCGCGAAACCGATCCCAAAAAACAATCCATATAGCGAAAGATTCCGACCTCTTTTGTTTTCAGGTGAAAATGACGTAATCCATGTTTGGGTGCTAAAATGAAGGGCATGATCGCCTATGCCGATCAAAAGGCGCAAGACAAACCAGAATAAAAATGATTTCCAAAATGGAAAAAGAGCAAGAGCTAAAAAAACAAGGAATCCTCCAGCTATAATGACAGGCTTATACCCATATTTCCTTAATGGCTGTTCCATAAATGGGGAAATCAGCAGGATGCCGACGTACAGTCCAGTTGCATTTAAACCATTCAAAGACGAAGAGATGCCGCTTTTTTCAAAAATTACGGCAATAAGCGGAAGAAGCATTCCTTGTGAAAAACCGGAAATTGCCACAATACTAATTAAAATCCAAAACCGAAAATATTCTTTTTTAACGGAAGGTTGATGTTGTAATTGAGAATTGATCATTTTTTTCTCCTCAGGCGAAAGATATCTACTAACCAGTTTATCGGTGACATTTATGACTTACAAGATTTTAGAATGGATAAATTTTTTCACAGTGAAAAAAATAGGAATATGAAAGGAGGAGCACATGAAAAAGTTAAGCGTAAGTTTATGTTTGATTTTGTTTATCATTTTTCCTATGGAAGCTTTTGCAAAGAAAGATGCTGTAAAGACAAATACTGTAATAAAAATTCCGAATTCGGTTGTAAGCATTTCAAAGGAAAATACGTATCCTAATTCCGCTCAAGATTTGCCGTATCTCGAGCCGAGCAAATTGGCAAAGGAAATGTTGAAAACATCGAATGTTCCGATCACCAACCCGGACTTAATCCGAATTTTAAACGAGTCAAGCATCTCTCCTTCAAAGATTGCTATCGGATATCGTGCGAAAATTTATCTTGGGCAATGGCCGCTATCTTATCAATCGACGGAAACGAGTGCGAATTGGGAATATCAACAAATCAATGTGAATCGTCTGGACAACCGCGGCGGAAAAACGGCTGGAAAACTGCACTATGTTCAGCAAGCCCATAAGCGTATATCAGGAGGCCTAACGGCTAACATTCCAAACAGTGATGCGGTGAAAAAGATGATGATGATTGCTGCCGCAGAAAAAACGAAACTGCCTCTTTCCTTCCAAACAACGGTCGGGGGAGGAACGAAAAAAAATAATAGTTATCATGTTTCGCCAAAACAAGTCGGATATCTATATGCGTACGTCCCTGCTGTAAATGAAAGAGGGCGGGTAACGTATGGAGAAGTTTACATCGTTTTAAAAGGAAGCAAGCGAAAAATTGAAGTTCAGAACGTAACGCAACAGGGAATCGGAGCTTATATTCCGATCCAGGAACATATTTCATTTAAATACCATCCTTCGAGCATGTGAAAAATAAACCAGAGTGGACAAGTCCGACTCTGGTTTATTCTTTGCATTCTATCCAATTTTCGCCCCATTGCTGAATGGCATCGATGACCGGTTTAAGGGAACTTCCTTTTTCCGTCAACACGTACTCAATACGGACGGGAGTTTCCGGATAGACGTTGCGTGCTACAATTCCTTCAGCTTCTAATTCCTTCATTCGCTCCGTTAACATTCGGTCACTCATCTCTGGAATTTGTTTTTTTATATCTTTAAATCGTTTCGCTCCGCCAAGCAATACACGGATGATTAATCCTGTCCATTTTTTTCCGAGAATTTCAACGGTTGCTTCATATTTGGGACACATGCAATTGTAATCCATCATGATCACCTCAAATTGCTACGATAAAAACTTTATTGCATGAACGTTTTTAATTATAGGTAGTCTTTCCTATGATGATACTCTTTAAACTTACTTTTGTAAAGTGATATTAAAATCATTTAAAGATGGGATGACAATTTGGAAAAATCAACATCTTTATAGTACGTATCTTTCACTAGTAAATTCGGGCCAAGACATTTTACGTTTGGACAATGGCAGTTTAAGCTTTTGGCGGTCTTGCTTTCTGACCATTTCGCATACGCATCCATCAAAGAGGTATCTCGAATATTGCCAAGTGAAGGGGTATCGCCAAAGTCGGTTACGATAATTTCACCGTCAAATATATTGATATTCAGTCTTGAACGCCCATCAGGATCGTTGCGAACCGTAATATTGGGTTCTTTAAACAATCGTTGTAAAAGCTTTAAATCTTCTTGATTCGACGAGCATGCGTAAAACGGCAATGTTCCAAAAAGCATCCATACATCTTTGTTGCGAACATCAAGAAGACGGTGAATGGCCTCCCTCATTTCCTCTAACGTTAAAACTTCTAAGCCGCTTGCGAAATCGCTCGGGTACATCGGATGAACTTCATGTCTTATACAGCCCATTTCAATGATGTGCTGATGTATTTTTTCCAAATACGGAACGGTGCTTTTATTAAGCATCGTTTCAGCCGAAATGGCCACGCCCCGCTTAGAAAGCTCACGGGCGTTTGTTGTCATCCGCTCAAAAAGAGCCGCACGCTGCTCAAAAGAAGGCTTCTTCTCCATAACAGCAAACCCAACATTCGCAAATTCTTCGACCGTTCCCCAATTATGGGAAATATGTAATACATCAAGGTAAGGAATAATTTGCTCATAGCGTGACAATTCTAATGTTAAATTTGAATTGATCTGTGTGCGTGCCCCGCGCTCCCGTGCATATTTCAAAAGAGGCAAAACGTAAGATTCAACCGATTTTTTTGACAACATCGGCTCTCCTCCGGTAATACTAAAAGCGCGAAGCAAAGGAATTTCATCAAGCCTTTTGATCAATAATTCAAGTGGAAGCGGTTCAGGATCTTTTACTTGCAATGTATAGCCTACGGCACAATGGGCGCATCGCATATTGCACAAAGTTGTCGTCGTCACTTCAATATTCGTTAATTGCATCGATCCGAATTGCTCAACATCCATATATGCTTCCCACGGGTCATACGCAGGCGAAATCGGTGTTTTTACTTGCATGTTAAGAACTCCTTTAAAAAGATTGACGTGTTTTATTTTATTCTTGCTGGCAGTTTTTAAAGACCATAGCTTATCATAATACAAGTTAGACAAAAGAAAAAGTGGCCGTTGGCAAGAGAAAAGTTACGGTTGGCAAGGGTAACATGGTTTGTTACGCTATAACAGGTACAATGAAAGGAGAGAACAGTTTGGGTAAATCGATTGAAGATAAAGTAATGCAAAAGGAATATATTAAAAATCGGGTCGATATGCTTCTTAAAGTACTTGATTCGATTGATGCGGAAACTGCCGGAGTCGAGGAAATCGACAGAATTATCGGGATGCTGGATGAACTTGAAACAAAATGCAAGCAATTCCGAATTAATTGGGGAGAGGCAGCTCAGCAAGAAATGCGTTAAAACACGCATTTCTTGCTAAACCAGATGCCAGAAGTTTATACATACATTTCCAAATCCGTTCTTTGTCAAGAAGTCGGATTTTTTTGTTATAATAGAAAAGGTTTAGATAACGAAATCAAGGGAGTTATGGAGAAATGGACAAGTTTCAAGAGAGCATGTATAAGTTAATCGTTGAAACGTCTACTAAGCTGCCAAAAGACGTCAGACGAGCCATCGCTCGCGCTAAAGCGAAAGAGAATGCGGGAACGCGTGCGGCGATGTCATTAAGTACGATCACAAACAATATTAAAATGGCGGATGAAAACGTTTCACCAATTTGCCAGGATACAGGGCTTCCGACGTTTAAAATTAAGGTTCCTGTGAATGTGAATCAAATCCAAATGAAAAAGGCGATTTTTGCCGCGATTGCCGAAGCGACGAAAAATGCGAAATTACGCCCGAACTCTGTTGACTCATTAACAGGGGCAAACAGCGGGGATAACCTCGGGGAGGGAACACCTGTCATCAAATTTGAACAATGGGAAGAAGATTACATTGATGTACGCCTTATTTTAAAAGGTGGAGGCTGTGAAAACAAGAATATTCAATACAGTCTTCCTTGTGAATTAGAAGGACTTGGCCGTGCCGGTCGTGATTTGGACGGCATTCGCAAATGCATTATGCATTCTGTTTACCAGGCGCAGGGACAGGGCTGCAGCGCAGGCTTTATCGGTGTCGGAATCGGCGGGGACCGTTCATCCGGCTATGAACTTGCGAAAAATATGTTATTCCGTTCTGCTGATGACGTCAATCCGAACGAAGATCTTCGCAAGTTAGAAGAATATGTAATGGAAAACGCAAACAAGCTTGGCATCGGAACAATGGGATTCGGCGGCGAAACAACGCTTCTAGGCTGTAAAATCGGTGTCATGAACCGGATCCCGGCAAGCTTCTTCGTATCCGTAGCCTATAACTGCTGGGCATTCCGCCGTCTCGGTGTAAAAGTCGATCCGAATACGGGAGACATTACTGAATGGCTTTATCAAGAAGGTGAAGATGTTGATTTCTCAAAAGAGGATCACACAGCCGGAGAACAACAAGCAAAAGAAGAAACGCGCACTGTTGTGCTTGAAGCACCGATTACAGAAGAACAAATCCGCGAACTCCGCGTTGGCGATGTAGTTACAATTAATGGCGCTATGCACACAGGCCGTGATGCGATTCATAAATATTTAATGGACCACGATGCACCGGTTGACTTAAATGGCCACATCATTTACCACTGCGGTCCGGTCATGGCGAAAGACGAAGAAGGCAACTGGGTAGTTAAAGCGGCGGGCCCGACAACAAGTATTCGTGAAGAGCCTTATCAAGGCGATATCATGAAAAAGTTTGGCATTCGCGCTGTCATCGGAAAAGGCGGAATGGGCAAGAAGACACTCCAAGCATTAAAAGAGCACGGCGGCGTTTATTTAAATGCGATTGGCGGTGCCGCCCAATATTATGCAGAGTGCCTTGAAAAAGTAGAAGGTGTCGACTTTATGGAATTCGGCATTCCAGAAGCGATGTGGCACCTTAAAGTAAAAGGATTTACTGCCGTTGTCACGATGGATTCCCACGGAAACAGCTTGCATGAAGATGTGGAAAAATCCTCACTAGAAAAACTTGCTCAATTTAAAGAACCAGTATTTAAATAATGGTGAAAAACTCGGCGTTTGAGAGGCGCCGAGTTTTTTTATGAAAAAATTGACTGATATGCAGATCGAATTGACTGATACACATAGAAAATGGATTGATACAAAAAAATGAATGATACCTTTCTTAAATTGCTCGATATACGCTAATGATTGCCCGATTTCCGTACTGAAAAAACTGATATTATTTAAAAATAAACTGGTGCTCATGTTAGTTTTTCCCTCGAATTCTTTTTACCCGGTAAAGAAAAATAAGGAATGCAGGTTAAATAGAAGAGGAGTGATAGTAATCGTGAAAAAATGGGTCATTCTTTTATTTGTTTTCATTCTTGCGTTTCCGCTATCGATCAATACTGCATCCGCTAATGGCGTTTCCAATAAACGATTCGAATGGTATTTTGAACGAAAAGGAAATGAAGTGCCGCCGACGACGGATAAAAAATATTTGAGCTTGATCAAGAAATATGACAGTTTGTTTATCGGCGATACGTCAAAAAAAGACATTTACCTTACATTTGATAACGGATATGAAAATGGCTATACCGATGACGTTCTTAATACATTAAAGGCAAAAAAAGTGCCGGCTACGTTTTTCGTTACCGGACATTATTTAAAAACAAATCCGGATTTAATAAAGCGGATGGTGAAGGAAGGCCACATTGTCGGTAATCATTCTTACCATCACCCGGATATGACGACGGTCAGCAATGAACGATTGAAAGAAGAATTAGAGAAAGTAAAGGAAGATTATACGAAAATCACAGGCAAGACCGATATGCACTATTTGCGTCCGCCAAGAGGCGTATTTAGTGAACGGACGGTCGCCGAGGCAAAGAAATTAGGATATACGCACGTCTTTTGGTCATTAGCGTTTTTGGACTGGGAAAGAGACCGCCAGCGTGGCTGGGAATATGCCTATAAAAACGTTATGAAACAAATTCATCCGGGCTGCATTTTATTGCTTCATTCGGTTTCCCGGGACAATAGTGAAGCGCTTGGCAAGATCATCGATGATTTGCGAAAAAAAGGGTATACGTTTAAAAGCCTGGACGACTTAAGGGCGGGGCAAACTATTCCGCCGGTTCTGATCAATCCATAAGAAAGCGTCTTTTCATTGGGCGTTTTCTTTTTTTATAAACAGGTCATTAGCTGATTCGTTGCTGCACATGCTATAATGTGACGAAGAAAAAGGAAGAAATGAGTGTTTATATGGCAAACGAGGTTGAACTAAAGACAGGTCAAACCATTCCTGTAACGATCAAACGGCTTGGCATTAATGGAGAAGGCGTCGGGTTTTTTAAACGAAAAATTGTTTTTATACCGGGTGCGCTTCCTGGAGAAGAAGTTGTCGCTGAAATTCAAAAAGTTTATCCGAACCGCGCGGAAGCAAAAGTGAAAAAAATCCGCAAGCGCTCAAAAGATAGAGTGGCTCCGCCGTGCCCCATCTATGAACAGTGCGGCGGCTGCCAATTGCAGCATTTAAATTACGCTGCCCAATTAAAAGAAAAACAAGATATTGTCCGGCAGGCATTTGAACGGTATACAAATATGGAGCACGATCAATTGCCGTTAAAGCCCACGATCGGAATGGATGATCCGTGGGAGTACCGAAACAAAAGCCAGCTTCAGGTGGCCAAACAAAAGGAAAAAGTCATTGCCGGGCTATATGGAATTGGTTCCCATCAATTAATTGACCTGGCAAACTGTAAGGTGCAGCATCCAGAGACAATCCGTGTAACCAATGTTGTAAAACAAATTCTACAGGATTTAAATATTCCGATTTATAATGAGCGAAAACGAAGCGGAATCGTACGGACGATCGTCGTTCGAACCGCTTTTGAAACGGGAGACATCCAATTAGTGCTGATTACCACTCAAGAAAAAATTCCGCGTAAAGAGCTGGTCATTTCTGAAATCAAAAAGCGCCTCCCGGAAGTTACTTCGATTTTGCAAAACGTCAATGAGAAAAAAACATCATTAATTTTTGGGGATAAAACAATTCCGCTTGAAGGACGGGAAACGATTACGGAAAGGCTAGGGGAATTGTCATTTGAGCTTTCGGCGAGAGCCTTTTTTCAATTGAATCCAAAGCAAACGGTGAAACTATATGATGAAGTGAAAAAAGCAGCCCGATTAACAGGGAAAGAAAAAATTGTTGATGCCTATTGCGGAGTAGGCACAATCGGCCTCTGGCTCGCCCCTGATGCGGCTGAAATCCGTGGCATGGACGTTATTGAAGAGGCGATAATAGATGCGAGAGAAAATGCAAAAAAACATGGCATCCACAACGCGGTTTATGAAACGGGAAAAGCAGAAAAATGGCTGCCAAAATGGGTAAAGGAAGGCTGGCGCCCGGACTGTATCATTGTCGATCCACCAAGAACCGGATGCGAGGAATCTTTTTTAAAAACGGTTTTACAGATCAAACCAAAACGAATGGTTTATGTATCATGCAACCCGTCAACCCTCGCAAAAGATGTCCACATGTTGATAACAAAAGGATTTAAGCTCGAATTGATTACCCCTGTGGATATGTTCCCGCATACGGCGCATGTTGAAGTGGTTTGTTCATTGGTGAATGAGAAATAAGAAATGTTAATAAAATAATTTTCAATGAAAAAATTCAGATATATTCACACTATCCACAATGTTATCCACAAATTTGTGAATATATTTGTAAATATACCATTAATAAGTCCTATAAAAATAAGTGAACTATGACAAATTACCTGCCGTTTCGACAAAATATCCACATTACTCACACTGTGTGGAAATTTTTATCCACAGGATATTAACGTTATTCCGGTAAAAGACCTGAAGCTCGGGCTACAGGTCTTTTGTCATAATTTTGTGAAAAATACTAGTGTTTTTTAGAGGATTTTTGCCGTTGATCAGCCGCTTCTGCACGTCCTTTTGCTTCTAAATCATCTTCGTCGGCAAGCTCTTCTGAATATTCGACATCAAGTCCGTCAGAAAGACCTTTATAATTAATTGCACGCTTCAAAAGTTTGTCCATGTCTTGTTTTTTTGTCATTGATGTATGCCTCCCTTAGGTTTTATTATTTTTCCCGATTAGAATGTTGTTTATCGTTAACTGCATTAAACTCTTTTTGATATAAAAATTCCTGCATTTTCGTTAATCCACCAAACCGCTCTTTAGACTGCTGCTTTTTGCTTTTCACGTTTACACCTCCAGGGATTTTACCAAAAATAAAAACACCCGTTTCGCCGGATGTTTTTATTTTGCGCAATTATGCTTCTTTTAATTGATCTTCTTCTTGCAATTCTTGCTTGGCTCGTAAATGATAAAGCATATAATTGTCTTTTTCAACATGATAAAGGTTATAAATATGGCCGTCTTTATTTAAACGGTCAAAGACGTCCTTTCTCGTTTCATTGGCAAGGGTGACATAAGGAATCTTTTCCGCCGCTTTTTGCGATCGAATATTTTCCTTTCGAATGCGCATAAAGACGGTATGAATATCTTTTTCAAAAAAAAGTTCAGAAAGAAATGCTTCTTTGGCTAATTTATTGTAGCCTTTGCCAAAATAGGGCTGGCCAAGCCATGTACCAAGAAAGCCGTTTCCATCCTGGACATCGTATAAATTGATCGTTCCGATTGGGTTATTCCACTCATCAAGTATCGTTCTCGAAATAATATTGCCCCGTTCTTCTTCTTCCATTGTTTGCTTCGTCAAAAACATGTACTCTTCTAAAGAGTATGCTTTTTGGCGCACAAAAGGGAAGACATCCGGGTGCACCATTAAATTGAAAAGAACATGACAATCGTTCAAATCACGTTTTTTTAACAATTTAATCCCTCCTTGAGGGCAGGGGAACACCCACCCTCGAATTAAGTAAAGAAACATTAATTCGGGGTGGGAATCGAACCCACTAAGACCGGATTAACTCCGGTGGCGCACCAGTTGCCTTCCCTAGCGTTTTTATAAGATTTTTATCAACGAATAAAATGCATAGCTTATACTTTATAGTTATATAATAAGACATTTTTTTTAAATTGAAAACAGGATTTTTTTGTCTAATTTTTGTAGATGATGTCGCCATTTATGAAAGTCATTACGGGTCTGGAGGTAAAGTGAAAAGGATGGTCGCTCCATAATGTAAGATCCGCATCTTTCCCGGATTCAAGGCTACCGACAAGATGATCAATGCCGAGGCTCCTGGCGGGGTTGATCGTAATTCCTTCCAATGCTTTTTCCTCACTCAAGCCTTCTCTTACAGCCAGTGCAGCGCATATATTTAAATATTGAATGGGCGTATAAGGATGATCGGTCGTAATGGAAACTTCAACTCCGTGTTCAGTAAGAATTTTATACGTTTCCCATGTTTTATTCGTAAGCTCTATTTTCGATTTCCGGGTTAATGTAGGCCCGACACAAACTTTTAAATTTCGACCGGAAAGTTCGTCTGCAATGAGATGTCCTTCCGTGCAATGTTCAATGCGGAGGTCAAGGTTAAATTCATCCGCGAGCCTGATCGCCGATAAAATATCGTCTGCACGGTGGGCATGAATTCGGACCGGAATTTTCCGTTCCAAAGCAGCCTTTAATGGATAGATTCGCAGGTTCGCCATTGGCGACTGTTTTGCATGATAAAAAGCTTCTCTAAGCATTCCCATAATGCCCATCCGGGTAATGGAATCATTTGAATTTGCGCTATGAATGCGTTTCGGATTTTCGCCAAGGGCGATTTTCAATGCGGCCATTTCTTTTACTAACATTTTTTGGATGTTTTTCCCGTGCGTTTTAATAACGGAAGTCGTTCCCCCAATGACATTGGAGCTTCCGGGCATAATATGAACCGTTGTAATGCCGTACTTTACAGCATCACGAAATGCCATATCAAGCGGATTGCAGCCATCAAGCGCACGGATGTGTGGCGTCAGCACTCCGTGTGTTTCGTTCGCGTCATTGCCCGCCCAGCCGGTTCCTTCATCATAAAGGCCGAGATGGGTATGCACATCGATGAACCCCGGAAGAAGATGAAGTCCATTCACATTTATAATTTCCGCATCAGAAGGAGGCTCGATTTTAGCCTCCACTTTTTCAATTTTCCCATTTACTATCAGCAAGTCACCTTTTTTGAGAATCGGTGAAGTGATCGGATAGATTTTCGCTCCGGTTAGTAATGTTTTCATTTTTCTCACCTGTTAATAAATCTTGTAACGCATGATGAAGGCGAGGATAGGAGAAGTCAAATCCTAGCTGCATCGCTTTTTCAGGATAGACATGCTGCCCTTTTAGTATTAGCATGCTCATTTCCCCGAGTAACATTTTTAAAGGGAAAGAAGGGACTATAAGCCAATGGGGCCGATGGATAACCGTACTTATTTCTTGTCCGAATTGGTCCATTTGAACAGGTTCAGGCGCTGTAACGTTTATTGGCCCTGCAATTTCGCTATTTGAAAGCGCCCAGTCAAGCATTCGGACAGCATCGTCAATATGAATCCAGGATACCCATTGCTTGCCGCTTCCAATCCGGCCGCCGGCATAAAAGCGATACGGGAGAACGATTCTCGGAAGTGCTCCTTCTTCCCTTCCTAATATGACACCAAATCGGGCAAAAACAGTCCGAATTTCTAATTCTTTTATTTTGGCTGCCTCATTCTCCCATCGTTTTACGACCGTTGCTAAAAAATCGTGACCATTTGTTTTAGAGCGCTCAGTAAACCGTTCTATCCCGGAAGTTCCATATATGCCGATCGCCGAGGCGTTTATATACACGGACGGCTTTTTATTTAAGTGAGTAAGAAGTCGGAAAATCTCATGCGTGGCTAATAACCGGCTGTTTAAAATGGCAGTCTTCTTCTTTTTTGTCCAGCGGCCGTTAATCGTTTCACCGGCTAGATTAATTAAAGCATCAATTTCTTTTAAATGATGTTCCGGCTGGCTTTTGGGCGTCAGCCATTCGACATACGTAACGTTTGAACGATTTTCTTTAGTTAGTATATTCCGGGTCAATATGTAGACGTGATGATTTTGAGCAAGTAAATATTTTGTTAACGCTGACCCGACAAAGCCTGTACCGCCTGCAATAGCAATATTCATCAAGTGATCTCCTTTATAATAGAAATGCTTATCCTAAAAATTGAGAATATTTGATATAATGATATTGTTCCAACAAAATATAGTATACATCATTTAGGAGGGGGTAACATGGAGGCAAAGACGAATCTTCCGGTGAAAAGCCGCAATCCTATTTTAAAAACACTCATTTGGATTGTTGTAGCTTTAGCCGGTGGAATCAGCCTGTCAATCATCGCCTTACAAAGGGATGAACAAATTAATGCGGTCTGGTTCATTGTAGCATCTTTAGCTACATATGCAGTAGGTTACCGCTTTTATTCCCGTTTTATCGCCAATAAAATCTTTAAATTGGACAAGATGCGGGCGACTCCCGCAGAACGGTACAATGATGGGAAAGATTTTGTTCCGACAAATAAATGGGTATTATACGGACACCATTTTGCGGCGATCGCAGGGGCAGGTCCGCTTGTAGGACCGGTACTTGCTGCACAAATGGGTTATTTGCCGGGGACGATCTGGTTAATTGCCGGTGCCGTTCTTGCCGGGGCGGTTCAAGATTTTGTCATTCTTATTATATCCATGCGCCGGAAAGGAAAGTCATTAGGAGAAATTGCGAAAGAAGAAATCGGGCCAGTTGGCGGCTTTTTAGCGCTTGTCGGCATTTTTGCCATTATGATTATTTTAATTGCCGTACTGGGAATGGTTGTCGTCAATGCGTTAAAAGGAAGCCCGTGGGGAACGTTTACGATTGCCATGACGATTCCTATCGCCCTATTCATGGGGATTTATATGCGCTTTATTCGCCCGGGACGAGTAGGGGAAGCATCCATCATCGGATTCGCCCTTTTAGTCATTTCATTGATTGCTGGGCAGTGGGTTGCGGATTCAGAGACGCTTGCGCCGCTCTTTACATTTGAAGCAAAAACGATTGCGATTATGATGATCGTTTACGGTTTTCTTGCATCGGTATTGCCGGTCTGGCTGCTTTTAGCGCCGCGCGATTATTTAAGTACGTTTTTAAAAGTCGGTGTCATCGGTCTTTTAGCTATTGGTATTTTAATCGTATTGCCACAAATTCAAATGCCCGCTTTAACAAAATTTGTGGATGGAACAGGCCCGGTTTTCTCGGGGAACTTATTTCCGTTTTTATTTATTACGATCGCCTGTGGGGCAGTTTCCGGGTTCCATGCCTTAATTTCTTCGGGAACGACACCGAAACTCATTGCCAACGAAACACATGCGCCAATGATTGGTTATGCAGGGATGTTAACGGAATCATTTGTCGCAATCATGGCGATGGTTGCCGCCACATTGCTCTCACCGGGCATTTATTTTGCCATTAATTCCCCGGCAGCTGCCATTGGCGTGGACGTTCATGCGGCAGCACAAACGATCAGCTCATGGGGCTTTACGGTTTCAGCAAACGAAATTAATCAGATTGCCCAAAATGTTAACGAACAAACGATTTTATCGCGTACGGGGGGAGCGCCATCGCTTGCTGTTGGAATGGCTCATATTTTTTCAAAAATAATTGGCGGTCCAGAGTTAATGGCCTTCTGGTATCATTTTGCTATTCTTTTTGAGGCTGTGTTCATTTTAACAACAATCGATGCGGGAACACGGGTTGGGCGGTTTATGCTGCAAGATTTGCTCGGCCATATTTGGAAACCGCTCGGGAAAACGGAATCAATACCTGCCGGAGTCTTTACAAGTGCACTTGTAGTTGCTGGCTGGGGTTATTTCCTTGTCGTCGGTGTTACCGATCCGCTAGGTGGCATTAACACGCTATGGCCGCTGTTTGGGATCGTTAACCAGATGCTATCGGCAATCGCTTTAATAGTGGCGACAACGGTTATTATCAAAATGGGGAAAGCGAAACTTTCCTTTGTTACGCTCATTCCTCTTGCCTGGCTGCTTATCGTAACCTTTTCAGCTGCCTGGCAAAAAATCTTTTCAAATGTCCCGAAAATTGGATTTTTAAAGCAGGCGGAAGTGACCAAACAGGCATTAGAAAGCGGGAATTTGCCGCCTACGATTCCTTCGCCTGAAGCGGCAAAGCAAATCATTTTTAACAACCAGCTAGATGCTGCCTTGACCGCTATTTTTATGCTAATTATTATCGGGGTATTAATCGATGCTCTAAGAATCTGGCATAAAACTCTTGTGAAGAAAAAACAAGTAGCGACGTTTGAGGAGCCGTTTGTCCAGACAACCCTTGGCGAGGTGTAAATTCATGAATGAATGGTTTGAAAAAATTGTAAATGGGATCATGATTTTACGAAAAATCGGAAAAGGGGTCTCCAACTTGCCTGATTATGAAGCGTATGTGAATCATTTGAAGACACATCATCCTGAAATCACGCCACCTTCGGAAAAGGAATTTTTCAAGGAGTATTTGGAAAAGAAATATGGTGCGTCAGCACAGCGATGTTGTTAACGATAAAAAGTGCAGGTTGCACTTTAATTCAGAGATGAGCGTACTTTTTACGCCCATCTCTCTTTTTGTTATGATTAAAATGAGGTGATGCAGGTGGCTGTCATTACGAAAATCACAACGCAAAAAAAGAATAAGGATCGTTTTAATATATATATCGATAAGGGTTCAGGGGAAGAGTTTTGGGCCAGTGTGGACGCCGATGTACTTATTGCATTTCAATTAAAAAAAGGACGTCAGCTACCCGAGGATGAGCAAGCTGCCATTCTTTCTGAAGATCATAAAAAACAGGCATTTAATAAAGCGTTAAACTACCTCTCTTATCGAATGAGGGCAGTTAAAGAAATAAAAGATTATTTAAAGAAAAATGAGTATCCCAGTGAGGTAATTGATAGCGTTATCGATAAATTATCCAGTTACGGCTATGTTGATGATACAGAATTCGCTAAAATGTTTGTACGGAGCCGAAAAAATACCACAACAAAGGGACCGCTCGTCATCCATCAGGAACTGCACGCAAAAGGTGTAAGTTCTGGTGACATTCAAAAAGGTCTTAACGAATATCCGCTGCAGGAACAAATTGAGGCAGCAAAGAAATTTGCAGAAAAAAAAGCAATGCATAAAAATCGCGCATCGCAAAAAGAACAAAAACAAAAGATAGCAACCCAATTAATGCAAAAGGGGTTTTCAAAAGAAGTTATTGAGGAAGCACTCCGTGAAGTATCTTTTAGCAGTAGTGAAGAGGAAGAAAGGGATGCGCTTATTCACCAGGCGCGAAAAGCTCATCGGAAATATAAAAAATATGCCGGCTTTGATTATGAAAGACGGATGAAACAATATTTATATGCAAAAGGATTTTCTTTTTCATTAATTGAGGAAATTATGCATTCAGAAGATCTCGAGCAATAAAAAATGAAATGCCTGTGAACTTATCATCATTGTTGTATACTTGTAATGGAAGTGCAATTATAGAAAAAGGTGAATAGAGTGGAAAAACGTTATAGTGAAATGACGAATTACGAATTGAATATAGAAATTTCTGCATTGCAACAAAAAATGCAAAAAGCCGAGCAAATGGGAATGGTAAATGAATTTGCAGTATATGAAAGGAAAATGGCGGTTGCTAAATCCTATTTGCTCGATCCTAAAAATTTTAAACCAGGTCAAACGTATACGATCGAAGGAGACCCTGGTTCAACGTTTGAAATTCTTTATATGAATGGCATTTTTGCCTGGGGCTACCGCAATCATTCAACCGAACTAGAAGCTTTCCCGATTTCATTATTAAAGCCTGAGTAAATTGAATAGAGAAGCGAAACCCGCTTCTCTATCCGGCACTAAGAACGCTTACGTGTTTCAATTTCAAGCACATAGTTGTTTAGCGCTTGCTGGGTTTCCCCGCACACTTGATTATAGGCATGCTTTGGATTCGCCCGCGGCGAGTGAAACGGGTCCTGGTAATGTGCATTGTAAAGGTTCGGCTTAAAATAATCCTTTTTATTCATTTCATTACCCCCCAGTAGAAAATTGATAACCGTAAGAGTTACTGTTCATCTCGGTGTTGATTGGACATAAACATTCGCTCCATTGGATGGTCGCGAATTGTTCCATCTGGCCGTTTCGAAGAAAATTCTTCTTTTGCTCTCGGCTCACCTGAGAAGGAGATCCGATTCGGAAAGTTTTTTGCTTTATTGCGCATAAGTAACCTCCTTTAAATCGGTTCTCTTTTAGTATGAGTTCGGAAAAATACCTTTATGTGAAGGGAAATGAGCAAAATAATGGCTGTACATGAACAAATTTGCTAATCAATTTTTAAGCTGCCAGAGACGTCTCGGCAGCTTATTCATCGCTTAAATATTTCCGGGATTAAAATCCATTTTTTTCTTTAACCGTTCTTTATTATAAACCCAGCCAGTAAAGGATGTTATAATATTGAGGTCCTCATCCAATTGGACAATCGCGGAAAATGGGTAATGTCCTTTACTCCGGTAACGCAAATCGATAAACCGCACTTCGTATCCATACCGGTTTTTTTTCATTTCCCAACGGTATATTGGAGAGAAGGAAAGAAAGGCTGATATGTTTTTATCGCGTTTGGCTGCCTCAATAATTTCCGAATCGGGAACAGGAATGCGATCAAACGTATCAAGAATATGAACCTGTCCTTTTTTTATGTTTCCTACAATAAATTGATGATCGGTTTTTAAAGCCAAATGGTACCGGTCCCAGCTCATTGTCGGTGAAGCGATAATTTCAGTAACTTCCGGTATTGCTTTTTTAACCAATAAGTTGACGGTATGGCGATGATAGATGCGCCAAATATAATAGCCCGCTAAAATAATATAAATGACTAAAAATGTTACTCCAGGATTAAACCTAAAGTACCAGAGAACGAGCCCGATGCAGTGCATAAGAAAAATGAACGGGTCGAATATATTAATTACCCCTAATGCTACCCACTTTTTTGAAAAAGGGGAAAGCGCCTGTGTTCCGTATGCATTAAAAATATCGACAAAAACATGGATGAACACGGCGATCTGTGTCCACAGCCATAAATGAAAACCGTTAATTTCCGGAACGAATAAATAAATAATTAATGAAATAATGGCGGGCCAAAAAAACAAGGCTGGAACAGAATGAGTAATGCCACGATGGTGGCGCAAATAAAGGGCATTATTTTTTAATTTTAATATAGTATCGAAATCAGGAGCCTGGGAACCGATTATTGTACCAATGAGCACACTATGAACCATTACAGGGTCTGAAGCAACAACCGGGTCGAGCATGGCCAAACCGCCTAATCCAAGGCCCATGACGATGTGAGTTCCAGTATCCAAGTGGGAAAACCTCCTTACTAATGGATGAAAAAAGATAACAACTAATTGGAGGACGATATGAAACAACCTGTTACTGTTTTTATTGAGTATAAAATAAATAAAGACATTATAAAACTTTATGAGAAAAATATGAAAGATGTGATTCGTGAATTACAAAATCTAGGTGCCACTCACCTGTCCTGGCTAAAAGCAGCCGATCAAGAAAATTTATATGTTGAAAGCTTTACTGTTCATTCTATATCTTTATATCAGTCGATTAAAGAAAAAAGAACGAATCCGAGTCACCCCATCTTCGGAATGCTTGAAGAATGCATTGAAGGCGGTTTGAAAAAGTTACATTGCTGGGCATTCGAACCATTAAATGTGGAGGAAATACATTGAAACAACAAGTCCGTTCACCATATTTAAACGATTTCGAAATCGAACGTTTTCAGTCAAATTTAATTGATTGGTATAAAGAAAATCATCGAAAGCTTCCATGGCGTAAGACGCGTGATCCATATAAAATCTGGGTTTCAGAAGTAATGCTTCAACAAACCCGTGTAGATACAGTCATCCCTTATTTTAATCACTTTATCGATCAATTTCCGACTCTTCGTTCTCTCGCCGAAGCAGATGAAGAAAAAGTATTAAAAGCATGGGAGGGTCTTGGTTATTATTCCCGTATTCGAAATTTACAAACGGCAGTAAAAGAAGTGTGTGAAAACTATAATGGCCAGGTACCCAATACATCTAAGGAAATTTCAAAATTAAAAGGTGTTGGACCTTATACGGCGGGTGCCATATTAAGTATCGCATACAATGTGCCGGCTCCTGCGGTTGATGGAAATGTTATGCGGGTTCTCTCTCGTATTTTATTCATTAAAGAGGATATTGCGAAAGCGAAAACAAGAACGATTTTTGAGGAAGCGGCAAGTGAGATGATTTCTATAAGTGATCCTTCGTCATTTAACCAGGCGTTAATGGAGCTCGGGGCTTTAATTTGTACACCGAAGTCCCCTGCCTGTCTCATATGTCCTGTTCAACATTATTGTAGAGCTTTTTCTGAAGGATTGCAAAATGAACTGCCAATTAAGAAAAAGAAATTAAAAATAAAAGAAATAGATATTGGCGCAATTATATTGCGAAACAAACAAGGGCAATATTTAATTCATAAACGGCCTAATGAAGGCTTGCTTGCTAACCTCTGGGAATTTCCAAATACCCCGCTTTTAAAAAGAGGGAAAGGATCGAAGGAGGAAATTGCCCGTTTCCTTGAAAAAGAGTGGGGAATACAGGCGAAAATCGGGGATTATATTAGCAATCTCGACCATGTCTTTTCTCATTTGAAGTGGAACATTCAAATTTTTGAAGGGGAATTGTTAAGTTCTTTTGAGAGCAATGAACGGACAAAGCTTGTGACACTTGAGGAAATGGAGGCTTATCCATTCCCTGTCTCGCATCAAAAAATCAGAAAACTCGCGATTGAAGTCGTTAAAGAAACGCCTTAACGTTTCTCTAATGACTTCAATCCTCCGCGGGATTTAATTTCTTCAATAATGTCATTACGGATGGTTGTTCCTTCAGCGTTTAAAAAGGGAGTCATTTGTTGCAGCGAATGATGGTAAAAGCGAAGCTCATCGTCTGTCCAATCTTTGATTGATATCATGCCTAATTCGGTCATGTCTCTTTTGTTATTCATTCGAAAGAACCTCCTCGTGAGTCCTATTTTTCAACAAAAGGAAGAATCTTATTCCAAATTTTATTAATATTATTCCGGAAAAATAAATGTATCCTTTCGCCTAAATCGGGTTACATTAATTGTCGTGGAGGTGATTCTAATGGACAAAAAGCAACAAGCTAAAAACGCTGCTGGAACTAACGCACAACAAGTTCGCCAACAAAATGCTCAATCTCAACAAGCGGGTGCTGGAGCTGGTGCGTTCGGTACTGAATTTGCGAGCGAAACAAACGTTCAAAAAGTTCGTCAACAAAACGCACAGTCTCAACAAAAGAAAACACAACAATAACCTCTATCTATCGATGTCCCTTGCCAAACGCGGCAGGGGGCATTTTGGTTTGTATAGAACGAGAAAATTGGCAATTCGCCAATTTTAATGGTCCCAAGCTTCGTGATTCTCACCTCAACAAAATTGCTTTACCCATTAAGCACAGACGGGCATACTACATAAGGATAAAAAATAGGCGGCAGCTTTTTTCAGAAACAGGGACACTATCATTTCCAAACAATTCTTAAAACGATATAATATAGGAGAGAAAATAAATTTGGATGAAGGTTGGGTTATTGTCGGCAGGAATGACACAACAAATTTTAATTAGATCTACGAAGCTGGTGAACCTATAAGTAAAATAATTAATGAAAGGAGATCAGTTAATATTGGTAAGCCTGGCTTCCGGAATTCTAAAGAAAGGAGAGGCGTATGAGTTTTCCTAAAACCGGAAGTGTCATTAACATCCAAAGTTATAAACATAACGGATTAATCCATCGTAACTGGGAAGATACAGTAGTGTTAAAAGGGACCTCTAATGTGGTAATCGCCGGAAATGATCGAATCATTGTCACTGAAGCGGACGGCCGACAATGGCGAACGAGGGAACCTGCCATCTGTTATTTTAATGCCCATCAGTGGTTTAATATACTTGGTATGCTTCGGGAAGACGGCATATATTATTATTGCAATCTCGGTTCCCCTTTTATGTGGGATGAAGAAGCATTGAAATACATTGATTACGACCTGGATGTCAAAGTTTTTCCTGACATGTCTTATATCTTATTAGACGAAGATGAATATAATTTGCATAGTCGATTGATGAAATATCCACCGGAACTGGATTCAATTATCCGCAAAAATTTAAAAGAGTTAATCTCCATGATTACCCAGAGGAAAGGGCCGTTTGAACCCGGTTTTATTGAGCAGTGGTACGAGCGTTATTTAGAATACAGATAGAAAAGAGGATGTTCAAAAAGTCCGGGAAACATTGCCTACGAATTTCTGCGTCAGCGCGGCTCTAGCTCCTCACGTATTATGCGAGTGTGTTCCGCTGTGCCTGCGTCTACGAGCATTGCTCTGTAGTAGGCTTCCTCGGCACAAGGCTGGATAGAAGTAATTTCTTCGTGGTAGCCTTGCTCGTAGGCTACGCTTCCTTGAACTTCTTGGCCCTGTTTGTCCTCCTTTTTGAACAATACTTAAAATGTAAACCTGTTGGATAAGCGCCTTCAACAGGTTTTGCTTATACGCCCGGATAGTCAAATTGGCAATTTCGCCAGTTTGACTATTTCTCTCTTCTACTATGGCGTCTTAGAAAGACAGGTGAACAACTATGAGCAGCATAAGAAGATATCTTACATTTGTTAAACCGTACATAAAGCAAATTATTTTAACGGTTATTATAGGAGTTATAAAATTTGGGATCCCATTATTGATCCCGCTTATTTTAAAATATGTCGTCGATCATATTGTGACCCCGGCGGATTTAACGACGGGTGAACGAATTCATAGGCTTTTATATGTCATGGCCGGTGCATTTTTTATTTTTGTTGTGCTCAGGCCGCCAATCGAATATTTCCGCCAATATTTTGCCCAATGGGTCGGAAACAAAATTTTATATGACATACGGGATAAGCTATTTGATCATATTCAAAAATTAAGCTTAAAATATTACGCTAACCATAAATCAGGTGAAGTGATTTCAAGGGTTATTAATGACGTTGAACAAACAAAGAGTTTTGTCATTGATGGATTAATGAACATTTGGCTCGATATGTTTACGGTCGCCATCACCATCATCATTATGTGGTCAATGGATTTCTGGCTGACGGTTGTTGCGCTTTTAATGCTTCCGGTCTATGCGGTTTGTGTTAAAGTCTTTTACGGTGGCCTGCGGAAATTAACGAGGGAACGATCACAGGCGCTTGCAGAAGTTCAAGGGCACCTGCATGAGAGAGTGAACGGAATTTCTGTCATCCGCAGCTTCGCATTAGAGGAGCATGAGCAACATCAATTTGATAAGCGGAACTCGAATTTTTTAAAAAAGGCATTAACGCAAACCGCCTGGAACGCAAAGACATTTTCTGTTATTAATACGGTCACCGACATTTCTCCGCTTCTCGTAATCGGGTTTGCCGGGTTTCGAGCGATTGAAGGTGCGATTACGCTCGGGTCGCTCGTCGCTTTTGTCGGTTATTTAGACCGGCTCTATAATCCGCTTAGAAGGCTAGCTACTTCATCAACGACATTAACCCAGTCAATCGCATCAATGGATCGCGTGTTTGAATTTATGGATGAAAAATATGACATTGTCGATAAGCCGAATGCGGAAACATTAGAATCGGTGAAAGGTGAAATTACGTTTGAAAACGTCTCGTTTCGTTACAACGAATCTGAAGCCAACGTTCTTGAACATATCAATTTAACGGCCAGGCAGGGCGAAACGATCGCGCTTGTCGGAATGAGCGGCGGGGGGAAATCGTCACTTGTCGGACTCATACCTCGCTTTTACGATGTAACCGAAGGAAGAATATTGCTTGATGGCAAAGATATTCGCAACTTTAAAGCAAGAAGCCTGCGCAATCATATAGGGATGGTGCTGCAGGATAATATTTTGTTTAGTGAATCAGTACGGTCCAATATATTAATGGGGAAACCTTCTGCGAGTGAAGAAGAAATGATCGAGGCTGCCAAAGCGGCGAATGCGCATGACTTTATAATGGGATTGCCGCAAGGGTATGATACGCAAATTGGAGAGCGCGGCGTAAAGCTTTCCGGCGGGCAAAAGCAACGTCTTGCTATTAGCCGCGTGTTTTTAAAAAATCCTCCCATTCTTATATTGGATGAGGCAACATCGGCACTTGATTTAGAAAGTGAACATCTTATTCAAGAGTCGCTTGAAAAATTAGCGAAAAATAGAACGACATTCATCGTCGCGCATCGGCTGGCGACCATTACACATGCTGACCGGATTGTCGTCATTGAACATGGTAAAATCGTCGAAACGGGAACACATCAACAATTAATGCAAAAAAAGGGAACCTATTATAATTTATTCTCTGTACAGCAATTAGATCAAGTTTAAGCAGACCGGAAAGAATGATTTCTTTCCGGTCTTTTTTAATCAAGGACTAATTGAATAGGCCTTTTTAACTATTATTAAAATATTTGCAAAATTTTTTATTGTCAATCGACAAAAATAATGTCATAATTCCCATAGAGTTGTCATTTTTATCATCATGAGAGGAAAGGAGTGAGTAGGAGGGTGAGGAATCCTGTATTAAAGGTGAAAGACCTGCGAACGTCCTTTTTAACAGACGACGGCGAAATCCCTGCTGTCAATGGGATAAGTTTTGAAGTGAACCCTGGTGAAGTGCTTGGCATTGTCGGTGAATCAGGTTGTGGAAAAAGCGTTACCTCTTTATCTATCATGGGACTTGTTCCAACACCTCCTGGCAAAATACAAGGGGAAATTTTGTATAACAACGAAAATCTCATACGTGCTTCAGAAAAAAGAATGCGTCAAATTCGCGGCAATGACATAGCGATGATCTTTCAAGAGCCAATGACAAGCTTAAACCCTGTTTTCACAATAGGAAATCAATTAATAGAAGCAATACGAATACATAAAAAATGGCCAAAAAATAAAGCGAAAATGCGCGCGATCGAAATATTAAAACAAGTCGGCCTGCCCAGGGCGGAAGAATTAATGAATGAATATCCGCATCAACTTTCAGGCGGAATGAGACAACGGGTCATGATCGCAATGGCCATGGTTTGCGAGCCGAAATTGCTCATTGCAGATGAACCGACGACAGCTCTTGATGTGACGATTCAAGCGCAAATCCTCGATCTTATGAAACGGCTCAATAAGGAAACTGATACAGCTATTATGATGATCACCCATGATCTCGGTGTAGTTGCCCAGATGTGCGAGCGGATTGTCGTCATGTATGCGGGGGAAGTGGTCGAAGAAGCGGATGTTAAAACTATTTTCAAACATCCGAAACATCCTTATACCGTTGGCTTAATTCAATCGGTTCCGGATATGCGTTTGAAGAAGGACCGGCTATATTCCATTCCGGGAAATGTGCCAAAGCCGGGTTCCACCAAAACAGGATGCCAGTTTGCTCCCCGGTGCCCACATAGAAATGAGCGATGTCTGGCCGAAACGCCACCTTTAGATACGTTGGAAACCGGCCAGAAAGTACGATGCTGGCTTTACCAGGAAGGAAAGGGGGTCGAAGCCATTGGCAGAGCCGTTGGTAAAGGTTGAAAATTTAAAAAAACATTTCCCGGTAAACGGCGGGATTTTTGGTAAAAAAATTGGGGAAGTGAAAGCAGTAGACGGCGTTTCATTTTTTATCAATAAAGGGGAAACGCTGGGGCTTGTTGGAGAAAGTGGCTGCGGAAAATCAACCACCGGCCGGATGTTGCTTCGGCTTTTAGAACCGAGTGAAGGAAGCATTTACTTTGAAGGAAGAGACATTACGAAGCTGTCAAAAGGGGAACTGCGCAAAATCCGGCGCGAAATGCAAATGGTGTTTCAAGATCCGTTTGCATCGCTTAATCCCCGGCATACGGTTGAGAAAATTCTTGAGGAGCCGCTTATTGTTCATGGAATGAAAAGCTCAGCCGAACGAAAGAAAAGGGTTCGCGAACTGCTAGAGATTGTCGGATTAAACAGTTATCATGCGAAACGTTATCCACACCAATTTAGTGGAGGACAGCGCCAGCGGATCGGCATTGCAAGAGCGCTTGCTGTCAATCCGAAGCTGATTATTGCTGATGAACCGGTCTCTGCACTTGACGTTTCGATTCAATCACAAGTTTTAAATTTGCTACAAGATTTGCAAGAAGAATTTGACCTTACCTATTTATTTATCGCCCATGACCTTGGCGTCGTCCGCCATATCAGTGATCGGGTCGGTGTCATGTATTTAGGAAGAATTGTTGAACTCTCTGATAGTGAACCATTGTATGAAAATCCGAAACACCCGTACACGAAAGCGTTGCTATCTGCAGTGCCAATTCCTGATGTGGAACATCAGTCGGAGCGTGTCATTCTTCAAGGAGATGTTCCAAGTCCTTCGAATCCGCCAAAAGGCTGTCCATTCCATACCCGTTGCCCTCAGGCAATGGAAGAATGTGCAAATAAGCAACCTTTATTTAAAGAAGTGGAGAAAGGCCATTACGTAGCCTGTCATCTTTATAAATGACAGCACGTTCAATACATATGGCAAATGTTATTTTTTCAAAAAGCAGTACTAAGGGGGAAAAAGCATGAAGAAAACCTGGTCAATCGCTTTTGTTATCATTCTCACTCTTTCGTTAGCGCTTACCGGCTGCAGCTCTTCGAAAAAGAATGGAGCAAGCGGCGGCAATGACGATGGCGGTGGTGGAACACTCATTTATGCCCGCGGCGGTGACTCTGTGAAACTGGATCCGGCGACAGTAACCGATGGAGAGTCGTTTATCGCAACTGCTCAAGTAACGGAGACGCTTGTTGACTATGACAAAGAGAGTACAAAAGTTGTCCCGGGCCTTGCGAAGTCATGGGAAATGTCGAAAGATGGAAAGACGTATACGTTCCATTTAGAAAAAGGCGTAAAATTCCATGATGGAACGCCATTTAATGCAGATGCGGTTGTCTATAATTTTAACCGCTGGTTTAAAAGTAAAGATGCAAAAACATTTGCTTATTTTAAATCTCAATTTAGCGGCTTTGAAGGAGAAAAAGAAGCTGTTATTAAAGAAGTTAAAGCAATCGATGACAATACCGTTCAATTTACGTTAAATCGTCCGCAAGCGCCATTCTTGAAAAATTTGGCGATGTCGCCATTTGCTATATCCTCTCCAGCGGCTATTAAAAAATACGGCGATAAGTATATTGAACATCCTGTCGGCACAGGTCCATTCGTTTTTAAAGAATGGAAGCGAAACGACACGATTACATTAGAGAAAAATAAAGATTACTGGAAAAAAGGCCTTCCAAAACTTGATAAAGTGATCATTAAAGTAATCAAAGATAACTCTGCACGCTTAAACGCTTTAGTTAAAGGAGAAGTTGATTTAATTGATGGCGTGAACCCGAGCGAAGTCGATAAGGTAAAATCCAATAGCAAGCTTCAACTTTTTGAGCGCCCGCCAATGAACATTGGCTATCTCGGCTTTAATGTGGAAAAGAAACCGTTTAATAACAAAAAAGTTCGCCAGGCGCTTAGTTATGCAATAAACAAGAAAGAAATCGTTAAAAACTTCTATGAAGGCACGGCAGAGCCTGCAAAAAATCCAATGCCGCCAACAATTGCCGGATACAATGACAGCATCCAGGATTACGATCTTGATCTTGATAAAGCGAAAAAACTACTTAAAGAAGCTGGCTACCCGAATGGATTTAAAATGGATCTCTGGGCGATGCCTGTACCGCGCCCCTATATGCCAAACGGGCAAAAAGTGGCTGAAGCGATTCAAAGCGATTTCGCCAAAATTGGCGTAAAAGCAAAGATCGTTACAATGGAATGGGCGACTTATTTAGATAAGCTTCAAGATGGTCAAGCGCCAATGTTTATGCTCGGCTGGACAGGTGATAACGGGGATGCGGATAACTTCTTATATGCACTACTAGATAAAGACAGCATCGGTTCAAATAACTATTCCCGTTACAAAAACGAAGAAGTCCATAAGCTATTGCTTCAAGCACAAACGGAAACGGATGAAGCAAAACGAAATGACATTTATAAAAAAGTTCAAGAAATCATTCATAATGACGCACCGTGGGTTCCGCTTGCCCACTCAAAACCTCAGTTGGCAGGCAAAAGCACAATTAAAGGATTCTTCCCGCATCCTACAGGTACACAATCTTTTGCTGACGTCACGATTGAATAAGGTTACAAAGGGGAGTTTCTGAAACTCCCCTTTGTAAATTTAAATCATAATTGTTCTTACACCAAGAAAGAGGTGATGGAGATGTTGACATACACGATCCGGAGGCTGGTCACGCTCATTCCTGTGTTGTTTGGCATGATTTTAATCGTTTTTTCTTTAATTCATGCCATTCCTGGGAATCCGGCGAAAGTCATTTTAGGACAGCAAGCAACAAAAGAAGCGGTAGCGGCACTCTCTAAGGACTTAGGACTGGACAAACCAATACATATACAATTTATTGATTACATTAAGCAATTACTTCACGGTGATTTAGGTGAATCCATTCGGACGAAAGCACCGATTAGTGAGGAAATATGGCCATATTTGGCGGCAACGATTGAGCTGTCAATCGTTGCGATGATTATTGCAATAGTTATTGGTGTAAATGCAGGCATTATTTCGGCCTGGTTTCAAAATTCATGGTTTGACTATATTGCGATGCTTCTTGCTTTAATTGGCGTTTCGATGCCAATTTTTTGGCTCGGCTTAATGGAACAATATACGTTCGCGATTCATTGGGATCTGCTCCCGACGACCGGAAGGGATAATATACGGGATCCGGTTGAAGCGATCACTCATCTCTATTTGTTAGATACGTTACTTCAAGGTCGATTTGATCAATTTATTGAAGTGATTAAACATTTGATTTTGCCTGGTTTTGCCCTCGGAACAATACCGATGGCGATTATTGCCCGGATTACACGTTCCAGTATGCTTGAGGTAATGCGTTCTGATTATATCCGTACAGCACGGGCAAAAGGTTTAGGTTCCTTTTGGGTGGTGTACAAGCATTCGTTGAAAAATGCCCTTATACCTGTCATTACAGTCATTGGCCTACAAACGGGATTGCTTCTTGGCGGCGCGATTTTAACGGAAACGATTTTCGGTTGGCCCGGTATCGGCAGTTATATTTATGAGGCCATCCAAAATCGGGATTATCCTGTTATTCAATCTGGGATACTCGTTATTGCATCTATTTTTGTATTAATTAATCTCGTGGTGGACCTGTTATATGCAGCCATTGATCCACGTATTAAATATCGATAGGAGAGATGATAGATGGCAGAATTAGCGACAAATACCCCTCCTAGCAGCCCGGAAGTGACACCGGAAAATGAAAAAGTGATTTCGCCATGGAAAGAAGCCTGGAAAACGTTTAGGAAAAATAAAATCGCCCTTTTCGGCCTCGGCATTGTTGTTTTTTTTATTTTATTAGCGATATTTGCAGATAGCATCGCTCCTTATGAAATGAACGGGCAAAAATTAGCGGACAAACATTTAGCCCCATCGAGCGAGCATTGGTTTGGTACGGATGACTTTGGCCGGGATATTTTGACCCGTGTCATTTATGGTGCCCGCATCTCATTATGGGTTGGGTTTGTATCCGTTTCAGGTTCCATCATCATCGGATCTTTGTTAGGAATTGTAGCTGGATATTATGGACGTTGGATCGATGGCATCATCTCTCGAATATTTGATATTTTATTAGCCTTTCCGAGCATTTTATTAGCCATTGCCGTTGTGGCGATTCTCGGTCCATCTTTGCAAAACGCACTCATTGCCATTGCGATTATTAACGTACCGACTTTCGGGCGGCTCATTCGCTCAAGAGTCCTATCTGTAAAGGAGGAAGAATATATTACAGCGGCAAGAGCGATTGGGATGAGTGATATGCGCATTTTATTTCACCATGTCCTGCCGAACAGCATGGCGCCCATTATTGTCCAGGGTTCCCTTGCAATTGCGACAGCGATTATTGAGGCAGCCGCCCTCGGGTTTCTTGGTCTCGGCGCACAGGCGCCAACTCCCGAATGGGGGAAAATGCTGGCTGATTCGAAAGATTTTCTTACAGACGCTCCGTGGACGTTGTTTTTTCCCGGTTTAGCCATTATGCTTACGGTTCTTGGCTTTAACTTAATAGGTGACGGCTTGCGTGATGCACTTGATCCGCGAATGAAAAATTAAAAAAAGCAGCCTGGAGAGGCTGCTTTTTGGATTATTCCGCGTTTGTTAATTTCACTTTGTTTTCTGACGTATGGTAAGTTTTAAAGCTTTCGATCAATCGATTTAAATGGTCAATCTGGTCACTATAATCAATGATTAAAGCAAAGACAGGGAAGAGCTGGATCCACAATTCGTTTTTTGGCATATGATAATGTTTCATAAAGACTTCCATCAACTCATGCTTATTTTCACAAAAGTCCTCGGTTTTATGGAGTTCAGAATCGATCCGAATTTTATTTGTGTATTTTAATAACGTTTGTTCATGGTAATTTGTTAAACAATCCAACTGGCTTTGGATGAATTGCTGAAGTTCATCAGGCATCTGATACAGTTCATTTTCATGCCGATGCAAACTTTTTAGCAGTTCAAATGCTTTTCTTGTTGTATAAATCATTTGCCGGTAAATGACGAGTTTACGGCCTTTTTTATGTTGATTTTTCCTGAAATAAGTTCTGTCTTCTTTATACAGCAAATAAAATTGATCGATTTTAATGCTGTTTTCTTTAAAAGTCCCGATTTCATCCTTAATTACGCTATGTTCGGGCGCATGCCGCATCATGATCCTTATCCATTTGATAATTTCGTCGGTTTGATCAGAAATGCTGTAGAACAATTTTGTTTCATATTTAGGCGGAATGAAAATTAAATTGACTAAAAACGCGGCCGCCACTCCAAGCATAATCAACAAAAATCGGTCGATGGCAAATGATATAAAGCTGCCTGTATGGCTTTCCATAATGACAATCGCGGTCACAACGGATAATGAAATTGTTTTTTCAAGTTTAAGCTTTAAGTTGACAACAATGACAACAATGACGACTAAAGCGATAACTAACGGATGGTTGCCAAGCACCAATACAAAAAGAATGGCACAAACCGCACCGATGATATTCCCCTGTGCCTGGTCTAAAATCGTTTGATACGAACGGTAAATAGAAGGTTGGATCGCAAACGTTGCCGAAATGGCGGCATAGACCGGCGGCTGAAGGTGGAAAAATACAGCCAGATAAATCGATAATGCGATTGCTACTCCCGTTTTAATGATTCGAGCTCCAAGTTTCATAAAGGAATCGATTTCCCCTCTTTTTTAAATAATCTCGAAACAATATACAATGATTTACGTTTATTATCAAGTAATATATAGAAAAAAAACCGCACAATATCATGCGGCTTTTTAAGAATCGTTTATACAAGTTTCTGAAAGGCTCGTCCGACAGCATCAATTGTATCCTGGATATCTTTTTCCGTATGTGCAGTCGTTAAAAACATTGCTTCATACTTAGAAGGGGCAAGGTTAATCCCCTCTTCAAGCATTGCCATAAAGTATTTACCGAACATTTCGCCGTCCGTGTTTTCTGCCTGCTCATAATTTTCAATTGGCTGATTTGTAAAATAAACGGTTAAGGCTCCTTTTAGGCGATTGATCGTAATCGGTATGTTATAGTTTTTCGCGTGATTTAAAATCCCTTCTTCTAACATTTTGCCAAGTGCATCGAGCCGGTCATACACTCCTTTTTCTTGCAATACTTCAAGACAGGCAATTCCCGCAGAGATCGACGCCGGGTTTCCCGCCATTGTCCCTGCTTGATAGGCAGGACCTAGCGGTGCAACCTTTTCCATAATTTCTTTTCGACCGCCGTATGCCCCGATCGGGAGACCACCACCGATAATTTTTCCAAGAGCCGTCATATCAGGCTTTATGCCAAGCAGATCCTGGGCTCCGCCGTACATAAAACGAAACGCGGTAATGACTTCATCATAAATGACGAGAGCGCCAGCGTTGTGGGTAATTTCGTTAACGGCTTCTAAAAATCCTTCTTTCGGCTCCACAATTCCGAAGTTGCCGACAATCGGTTCAACAAGCACGGCTGCTACTTGGTCGCCCCATTTTTCCATTGCAGCGCGGTAAGCATCAATATCGTTAAAAGGAACAGTAATAACCTCCTGGGCGATGCTTTTTGGAACGCCTGCAGAATCCGGTGTTCCAAGTGTAGAAGGACCAGAACCTGCGGCAACGAGAACAAGATCGGAATGGCCGTGATAACATCCCGCAAACTTAATGATTTTATCTCTCCCAGTATAGGCACGCGCCACACGAATGGTCGTCATGACCGCTTCGGTTCCTGAGTTTACAAAGCGCACTTTATCCATCGAAGGAATGGCTTCTTTTAACATTTTGGCAAATTTAATTTCAAGATCCGTCGGTGTTCCGTATAATGTGCCATTCTCAGCGGCTTTAGTGATTGCTTTTGTGATGTGAGGATGCGCATGGCCCGTAATGATTGGCCCATACGCCGCTAAATAATCTATGTATTTGTTCCCATCTACATCCCAAAAGTAAGCCCCTTCAGCCCGTTCCATAAATGTGGGAGCTCCTCCGCCAACCGCTTTATACGAGCGGGAAGGACTGTTCACTCCGCCAACAATATGCTCTAATGCTTCTTTATATAAGATTTCTGACCGTTTTCGATTCATATAAAACTCCTCCTATCTTTATCAGTATTGTAGCACTATTTGATGAACTGGTGAGAGCAAGACCTGTCTTAATTCAATGAAATCGAACATAAACTACTGTTAGGACAATTGGACAGCATTTTAATGAGGTGGTTCGGTGGGCAATTTTTTTTACAGCATGCTATTCATTTTTTCTGGTTTTATTGTCGTAAAAAGCTTGCATGCCTTATTTCAGCACCCGGGAATTAAACAGCAAATGATGTCTTTAAACCATCTTTTTGTACTTCTGTTAGTTTATATTAACATCATTCTTGGTTTTGGTTTAATGTATTGTTCATTATTGTTTATGAATTACCATGTATTAAGTGAAAAAGGCTTTATGCTCGAAGGTGGGCTAATTAAAATGATGGAGGGGGCGATGTATTTTAGTGCGGTCACGATGCTTTCCGTTGGTTATGGAGATATTACGCCGCTTGGGGTTGGTCGATGGATTTCCATTACGGAAGCGTTAATAGGCTATTTGCTTCCTGCTGCCTTCGTCATTACATCGGTTATTGACCACCGTAAGATGAAATAGTTGTAGGAAACCGCTTGTTTGGTTACCCTTATGATAGGCAATAAAAATAGCAGGAGGGATACAAATGAGTGTTGAAACCGGAAAAAAAGCACCTGGCTTTACGGCAAAGGCAAGTAATGGGAAAGAAGTTTCCTTATCTGATTTTAAAGGGAAAAATGTTGTCCTATATTTTTACCCGAAAGATATGACCCCGGGTTGTACAACAGAGGCCTGTGATTTTAGAGATCGGCATGAAGAATTTGAACATCTTGATACGGTTATTCTCGGTGTTAGTCCGGATCCGCTAAGCTCACATGAAAAATTCATTGCAAAACATGGGTTGCCGTTTTTACTTTTAGCGGATGAAGACCATCATCTGGCTGAAATGTATGGGGTTTGGAAATTGAAGAAAAACTTTGGCAAGGAATATATGGGGATTGAACGTTCTACGTTTATTATTGATAAAGAAGGTAACCTTGTGAAGGAATACCGTAAAGTAAGAGTGAAAGACCATGTTGCCAATGCGTTGGAATACATTAAAGAAAATTTACAATAAAAAAACCGGCTTATGCCGGGCTTTTTAATGCTCAACAAGTTCTCTTACAGGTACATCCATTTCATTATCGGGTTGATCTGCTGTATATACTCTCGCTGTTTCTTTTGCTTCATCTACTGATTGCAGCCAAACGGGAGTTCCGTTATATAAAACTTCAATTTCTTTCGGTGATTCAATAATCTGTTGTGCTCTAGCAGTATTCATTTCTTTCGCTCCTTTTTTTATTCCGTCTTAGTATGAAACATGCATAAATTCTTATACTTTGATCTAAACGAAATTTTTTACGACAAAGGCGCATGACTATACGGAATGGTTAAAAAATGCATAACTTAAAAGTACCAATAACTCTTCCAATCAATTGAGCGGGATATTCCTCCTGCTCTTTTTTTATGCTTTAAATGGACAAAAGGGTGTACAATACAAATAAAACAATTTCGTAATGGGGTGAAATAATGATTCTTTCATCTGCAAAAATCAGGAGAGACATCAGACACAAACTTTCGGAAAAGTTCCCTGATGAGACATTTATATTTTGCAATGGCATGAATGAAGCGGAGGAACATTTACTAACTGCCGAAATTTTAATTACATATGGGGAAGACTTAACAGATGAATTAATTGAAAAAGCGGCCAACTTAAAATGGATTATGGTCATTTCTGCTGGACTTGATCGAATGCCTTTTGAAGCTATTCGTAAAAAAGGTATTCTTGTAACAAATGCAAGAGGCATACATAAAACGCCGATGGCGGAATATACGATTGCGATGATGCTTCAAGTCGCCCGGCAAACGAAAGTCTTGATCGCGCATGAACAAGAAAGAATCTGGGATCGGCGTGTGAAAATGACAGAAATCTCGGGAAAAACCATTGGAATATTGGGTACTGGTGCGATTGGGTGCGAAATCGCCAGGCTTGCTAAAGCGTTTCATATGCGAACTCTCGGATTTAACAGAAGCGGTCATCAAGCGGATTTTATCGATGAAATCTATGGCAAAGAAACCCTTTCGGAGCTTTTGAAAGAAAGCGATTTTTTAATTTCGGTTTTACCAGCAACACCTGAAACGTACAACTTTTTAACAATGGATCATTTCCGGCAAATGAAAGCTTCATCCGTTTTTATTAACATCGGAAGAGGGACAACGGTAAATGAAGAAGATTTATTAAAAGCTTTAAAGGATGGAATGATTGCTCACGCCGTCCTGGATGTGTTCAAAAAAGAGCCACTTCATTTCGATCATCCATTTTGGAAAATGGAAAATGTAACAGTGACACCACATCTATCAGGCATCTCTCCTCAGTATCAAGAAAGAGCTATAACATTGTTCGAGGAAAATTTGAAAAAATATCGGAATGGAGAACAAAATTTCATTAACATTATTCCGCTTGAGAGAGGTTATTAAAAGCGACATATCACATACTATTATTGACAAAATAAGCATTTAACGTGTACACTATTTATAAATATTATAATGTAAGAATTTTTTTTAGAAGAGAGGTGCATGGCGATGTCTACCGCGCGTATTAATGAAGCAATCGATACATTAAAGCAGTACGGGGTTCGCATAACGCCACAACGTCATGCGATTTTGGAACATTTAATACAATCAATGTCACATCCGACGGCTGATGAAATATATAAAGCACTTGAAGGGAAATTTCCTAATATGAGTGTTGCGACCGTATATAATAATTTACGTGTGTTTAAAGAAGTAGGTCTTGTGAAGGAATTAACTTATGGTGATTCTTCAAGCCGGTTTGATTGTGTCACAACGGAACATTATCATATTATTTGTGACAACTGCGGAAAGATTGTTGACTTCCACTATCCCGGTCTTGACGAAGTGGAGGCACTGGCCGAATCGGTAACGGGGTTTGATATTGCTCATCATCGGATGGAGATCTACGGCCTGTGTCCCGATTGCCAAAAAAACAAGAAACAGTAAATAAGCTGGGCCAGTAGGAACTGGATCAGCTTATTTTTTTGCTCTTTTTTTATTATATTTTTCGTCAAATTCGAGCCCGTCAAGACTTTGATCCAATGTAAGAGGCTGGTTACATGACATGCAGGCGTCCACTCGTCCAAGTACTTTTGTGACTTTATTGCAGTTTGGACAGACCACTTGAACGGCTTTCATCGAAATCATTCCGATCCAAAGATAAACGCCGGCACTTGCAAGGGTTGCTAGAAACCCGATAATCATAAATAGTGACATAATAATAAAATGCGTTCTAAAATAAAGTCCTGCATACATAATGATAATTCCGATAAATACAAGACTTAGTGCAAACGTCCGTATTTTATTTATTTTATTCGAATTCCTTATCATTTGTCTGTCCCTCCTATTTTTTTTCAGTATATCATAAGAAAGGATTTCGAAAAAAAGAAAGGATTTTATGTATTGGCGTTGAAATGTATGACAGTGGATTTTGAAAACGGGAGATGACGTCATGGAAGACTTATTACGCTCACTATATCAGGAAAGAGCGAGCAATGAAGACACCCTTGGTGTGCTTCTAATTGAAAAGCATAAACCGGTAAGCCCTTTAACGGACAACTTTGATTGTGTCTTGTTCGTCATTGTTAAAAACAGCAAGGAAAAGCCGTGGACCATAAAGCATTATGAATTTGCTGATAAAATTGCAGCATTGCATATTGTAACGGAATTCCAACTGAACGAATGGCTGTTGCTCGGGACGAACCGCAGGGCTGCAGATTGGGTCATTAATGGAAAAGTTCTATTTAATCGTAACGAATATATTACAAACTTGCGCGAACGATTGAATGAATTCCCGGTTCATGAACGGACGAAGAAAATTTGTATCGAATATGGAAAGTTACTGCGCCGATTTTTCGAGGGGAAAGAGCTTTTTTCAACTGAGCAATATCTTGATGCTTTTAATAATATTCTTCATGCCTTACATCATCTGGCACGGTTAGCTGTGATCGAACATGGTTATTATCCTGAGGTAACGGTTTGGAATCAAGTAAAACTAATTGAACCACAAGTATATAAGTTATATGAAGAATTAATTACAGGAAATGAATCGATTGAAAAACGGATTGAATTAATTCTCCTCGCCAGCGAATTTTCCATTGCCTCTAAAACGAAGCTTGGGGCAAGTCATTTATTATCTGTTTTAAAAACGAGAGAAGAATGGACGTTTTCAGAACTTATGGATCACGAAGATATTGCTGAGTATGCGATTGATCTGACCGTACTATTAGAGCATTTAATTGAAAAAGGAATAGTTCATGTTATTCGCCGGGAGACAAAAGGAAAAAACCTTTATCATCGGCATTATACAGTTAACTTTTAATGGGTTTTACGAAATAGGATAAAAAACCAATCATATTTTTTCAAAAAAGATGTTGACCATCTATTTTATTCATGTTATATTACTACTTGTCGCTAAAACAACAGCGAAAAACAAATTAAAAAAAGTGGTTGACATCTTCTTTGTAAGATGTTATCCTATAAAAGTCGCCAAAACGAGCGACGGGACAAAAACATCTTTACATGTTCTTTGAAAACTAAACAAAAGCCAGGTAAGTCAGGGATAAACCATCCCG
>NZ_JBBHZM010000010.1:0-100608 GCF_049843615.1 Fictibacillus sp. Mic-4
CCAGTTTTTACATCACTCGGTGCATCCGACCAGAGAATTTTTGCTGAAATGGATTGTAGATCATTTTCCGTTAATCCATATGTAGCAGGATTAAGAAATTCCGTTTTCTTTTGGCGTTTCACATCAAACGGATAAATTTCCGCACTCAAATGACCATATGCACGAATATTTTCCATTAATTTCAAAGCAGAAGCAACTTTCATCATATCCGCTTCAGTGATTCCTGCGGCTTGAATCACTCCGGCATTGTCATTTTCCCTTGTTAGCGCTGGCGCTCCCCATTGTTCAAATAATTCTTTGAATGTGGGGTCAACGGAATCTGGATCGTCCTTGTACTGCTCATACAGTTCAATGACGTATCCGAGGTTAGGACCGTAAAACTCCTCCCACTGGTTCGGAGTATTTGGCCGATTAGTGTTCATTTTTGATACCTCCAACTGCGTTTATTTAGCTAGTGTTTTTGAGGAAGTTCTAAGAAGTTAAAACATAATACAAATGTTTTCATTATAAACGCGTACTACTAAAAACTTCTTATCCATATAGAAATATAGACCCATTACGGTGAGTAATCAAGAGATATAATCGTATTTTTTATATTTTTATTCGATTTTTGGACAACTTCCTACAATTTTTGACAACAATCCATCCTCTAGTTTATCATTTTTTACCTGTAAATATAAAAGAAGCGCATCAATAATTTAAATATTGCTGTGCTTCTTAAAATAGGAATATCTATTCATGCCATTCGTCCCAATAGATGTTTATGTATTCGGGATCATTTGCTGATGCTTTCTTTTTTGCTGAATGCAGTGAATTTTTCGAGAACTCTTGAACATTTTGTACCATCTCTTCTTCCCTTCCCTGCCGCGGATCCTTCACCATTACATGACACCCCCTTTTCATTACTCTTAATATGATTCATTTTTTGAAGAAGAATACAAATCGCTTCTCATGTCCATTTTGGCTTCCGGATATTGATTAGAGAGCCTCATTAATTTCGTTTTATCTTCTCCTTTTAAATAAACATTAAAAAAGGAAAGAATATAATCATTTGTAAGGCAAATCATTCTTTTTCCATCAATCGGACCTAATCTCCTATTCTCTTTCGCTTCAAAAAATCGAAATAGTTTTAAAATAGGCATAAGCAGCGAGAAATCGGTAAAGTTAAAATGCCCTGTTTTTTTAACATTCACACGATAAGCATTGTTTTTTGTTTTGCAATAATACGGGTCATTTTGTCCTTTAAATGAACTGCTTTCCATAAACATAAAAGGGACGGAAAGGGAGTGACCGAATAGCTTGCCGTATTGAAGCCCGTCCATATCAATTCCCGCACGAATTCGGTCATCTATCATACTTACCTGTGTTGCCGTCGTCCCGCCAAACGAAAAGCCGAATAGTCCGATTTTTGTATAATCGATCGATTGATACAATCTGCAATGAGGATCATCATTAAGAACTTGCAATTGGCCGATGACAAAACGTGTGTCTTCCGTCCAAATGGTTAAGCTTTTCCCTGCTAGCGGCGAGTTTTCCACGATTTGCTTTAATAGTTTCTCCTTTTCTTTCATCTCATGGCACTTTAAATAGTGATTGACAAGTGATTTTGTTCGCTGATCTTCCTCAATTGATTGGATAAACCATTCTTCATCATATGTAACGACCCTTCCTGAAGGAAATTTAACCGCAAGCGATTCGTATGGATGTGAAATGCTCAATACAATATAACCATGACTGACCAACTCCTCTATTAACACCGTATTTTGTTTTGTATATCCGTAGAATCCGTGCGAATAAATCAAAACGGGGAACGGGCCCTCTTTCCTTAAAATTTTAGCATCTATAAAAGAATTAGTTTTGATTAAAGAAAGATGGGTAAAAACAAACGAAGGAAGGTTCAGAAATTTTGCCAAAGCTCGAGCGATGCCATCATGCGGGTCTAAATAAGATGCCCGATTTACATTTAAATCGCGAAGTGCCGGATACCAGGCTTCGATTGTTAGCCTTCGCGGTCCCTTCCCATTAGCAAACGTTTCGTTTCTGCTGCCATCAGTTAATTCAATCGTTGTCGTTCCGACCGAATAAGGTCCGCTCGCTTTTGGCCACCGAATTACCGGGAGTCCTAAAGCAGTTATAAGAGTAAAACCAATCGATAGACCACCTAGAAGCCATCCAACAACAAACAATGGATGTGGCCAATTGATTTTACCGATCGTTACGATCAAAAACAGGCATGCCGTCAAATTTGAAGGCAGCATTTGCCAGCGGTATCCTTCCAGTATGAACTGCAAAATCATGACAGTAACTGTAATGATAGAAAGGATGCTGGTCCCTACTGAATGAACAGAAAAAAACAAACTACATTCCGTCATCATAAGCAGCAAAATAAACAATATCTCTAAACGGCGAATGGTAAACACCTCGTTATAGGATGTTCTTTTACTATGATAGTGCCAATCGAAAAAAGGTATACCACATAATGGTACACCTTTTAAACGTTGAATGCCAAAATTAACTGTTTTTATAATGGGATTGAATTTTTTTTGTTCATCCGGCGCTGTCTCTGTTTCTCGTATAAATAATAAACGGGAAAATAAGAAGCAAATCCGAGAACAATTCCAAAGATTGTCATACCGATTAAGACATGGAGACCACCGTGCAACAAATCTTTTAACACATCAAAATTGCCGGAGAAAATTTCTAAAATCGAGTGTTTATGAATGCCAGAACCTCGATTTCTTGAAGGATAGATCCACCCTCCTAGTTTTTTTGCAAACGGTAATAAAATAACAGGAAGAAATGATAACTTGCCAATCACGTTGCCAATGATGGCTGCAGGAAATGAACCTCCGGAAAGACGTACAATGGGGTAAAAGAGAAGATAAACAAGTGCGGCGCTTGAAATGACAACCATTTCTAAACCGAAGCCAATTGCAAATCCCAATGAAACTTTCCTTGCTCCACCCGGTGATCGAAGCAATTTAATGATGTTTAATCGAAAAGCTCTATATAATCTTTGGATAAAGTTGTACTTATTGGTCTGTTTATGCATTAGCATGCCCCCTCTTTGCGAAAGGCAGCTTCTGAAATTTCACCATTAATTGAAAATTGTGTGCAAATCCTCAAGTTCCATCCACCTTAATATCCTTATTTTTCTTTAATTTAACTGTAACTGTTGGACGGCATAATTGTCAACGTACATGAGTATAACCTTTAAAAAAGGCTGACCCAAAAAGTGCTTTTTAGGTCAGCATCAACAAGCCAGTCATGAAGATTTTTCAGCATGATCGGACGTCATAACGGACTTTATGGCTGCCTTTATTTCCGCATAGCCCATGCATCGGCAAAGATTCCCGCTCAGCCAGTCGTTAATCGTCTCACTGTCCGGATTTGGGTGTTCATTCAACAACGCAAACCCATTCATAATAAATCCTGGCGTGCAATAGCCGCACTGGATCGCCCAATTTTCGACGAACGCATCTATCTATTTCCTCCAAAAAACATTCGCGTATTCCTCTTCTGATAAGGGCTTATTAATCCCAGCGCTTCAACTTTTCAATGATGTTCTTTTTCAACCAATGGATCACCGTCCGTTCTCCCTTGCTGCTTTTTTGCTTATGCCATTCATTAAGGCTGGCAACAAGAATCAATATCGAACCGGCAATGAGCAAATACGCCCACCATGGAAGGTTTCCCCAATACGGACGTGTCTGTAAAAATACATTTAACAACAGCACCCCTGAACCGATGAAAAAGTAAGATTTCATTCTGAAAAACATCCCCGCAAGTAACGCCAAAAGCGATAAAGTTCCGATGATCAACGCATCATAAATCGTTGAGCTTTCTAAACCGTCCTGGATTAACAACAGTGATACGATAAGAAGAATCGACCATTCAGTACGTTTTACAATAAGCTTAGCGCTTTTACCGATATACATTCTTAAGAAAATCGTCAATATGACCCACGGCAGGACATAGACTTCTCTCGCGATAAGATCAGGTATATTGATGGCCCTGATAATGGAATAATACGGCTGCAATAAATAAGCTGCAGATAGAACAGTGATCCATCTTGAACATTTCAGAGGCAGCCGGTTGGTTTGCAGCCATATGGCAACGGAAATGAATATTCCAGGCAGAGCCTTCGCCCAAATCATATCCGGTTGGATCAAATACAAGTAGACGAAATGGACAAATCCGATGATCGTATAGCCGTCAAGCATTTTTAGCAACCCATTTTCAAACTCAACAATTTTTTTATAAAGTAGCCGGCCAATCACTAATAGAACGGCACCCAAACAGGCAACAAGTAAAAAGTTTAGCCCTGGATCGAATCCGAAGTCATTCAACCCGAGTATTGTAGCAATGAAAAGAAACCCACAAGGGACTACAACAATGACATCCCATTTCATTTGATGGAGAAGGACTGCTAAACAAGCTGTCATGCCAAGAATGACAACATATACCACCTCATCGAAGAACGGTGTGACCGTCGAGACTAAAATACTAATAAGTGCAAACGGAACAAAATAATAGGTGATTCTCTTTTTCCACACTTTTGATGAAACGAGCCAAAAAATAAAAATGAAAAGGGTTGTTAAACAAAAAGAATAATGTAATCTGTTAAATAGATCCCCGAAAATGAAAGCGGTAAAAATGGTTGAAAATAGTGTTGTCAATGCGCTATATAATAAAACTTTTATGACCCACTCCGTACGGGCGATATAGGTCGAATAGGCATAGATCAATACAGAAAGGCCCAGACCCCATACGGCTATTTCCCCATTGAAAAGAATAGTTAACAAAATGGCGAGCGGCAAATAGCCATGTGCCGTCAACCAGAAGCTTCTTTGCAGTACCGGTTTTTGTTTTAACTTCCAGCCGATAGCGAATAATAGAAGCGCTCCAACTTCTAACTGACAAGACTCCGCAACACCAATAAGATGGTCATTTCGCCCGACGGCATAAAGAATCGCCAAATAGGTTGCTAACGTTGTAATGCTGGTGGCATAAGCAATGAAATCAAACTTTAATTTCCGATAACAATAGCTGTACATCCCGATCCCTAAAGCCATCACTAGTGGACGAGCCCACATCGCATTGATCGGAAATGTTAGTGCAGCCAATATTGCCATCGTGTAAAAGCCAACCGCAAGATAAAATGAGGATTGTGCCACTTTCGTTTGCTTCCATTTATCCCATCCAAAATGACAAATAAATAAAACGAAGCTTCCAGTAACGAGATGAAACGTTACACCAAAATGTTCCCGATAAAAGGAAGATCTTTGGCTGAACTCTTCCATTATTGAAATAAACGCAACTCCCCAGGATAACGGAATCACCCACGGCAACCCCATTTGATAAATCCTTCTTTGATCAACCTTGTATATTAAAAGCGAGCAAGCGCCAAACAATAGAAGCATAACGCCAACTTCCCATTGCTTTAATAGCAGGCCTGAAAGCATGAGAGAAAAGATCATGACACCTGCCGAAACATCTCGAGAGCTTTGCTGAATGGGCTTAAGCTGCGAAAATTTCAGTTGATAACCGACCAATAGAAACAGGAGCACCCCGCTGATAAAGAGCGGCCATATAACAGTTTCAACATCAATTAGTGAGCTGGCGAGCGAGACTCCTTCGAACAACCCCGCTGTTATAAAAACAGGGCTCAAGTAACGAAACAATGGAAAAGGAATGTGATTTGCCAAATACGTAAAATGAATGGCAATGATGAAATAAGCCAGAAGGAGCGGCAATGATGGTTCGCTTCCGTTTATTAAAATCCCTTTTAAACTGATATATATAAAAGCACATGCCGAAACGATTGAACTTGTATAGCGAAAAGCTTTCTTTAATTTAAACTCATCATTGATGACATTCGGAACGATGAGAAATACAATGCCGATCAGTGCATAGAAAATCGCTCCCCATTCATTTAAGCCGATATTTTCAATAACCTGGTAGGCCCCATAAACAACCATGGCACTAAAGACAAAATGATATTCTTTTTGTCTTAAAACGTAGATCATCGATAAGTAGAGGATCGCCGTTAACCAGATATTGAATCCTTGAAAAAGCCCGTTTTTGTATATGAATAACATGAAAAGTGTCGAGAGAATTAAATTTCCCTGGACAAAATAAATAAATTCTTTTGTAAATAGCGCATATTGCGGGCGTTTTTTGAACCAATGGTAGCCGATCATCAACAACCCGTTGCCGATCATCAAACCTAAATAAAATCCATCGACCGGCATTTGAAATGAAGCGACGAAAAATGCAAGTGAGAAACTTAATGAAACGAACGAGAACCAGACAAATAAACGCGATTTTATAAACGTGGCAAATGAAACATATACAGGCAAAATAGCGGCCGAACCAATAAAGCCTAAAAGGTAACGGCCTTCTCCGAAAAACGATAAATATGGTCCTAAAACCTTAAACCAGCCAATCGATACAATAAAAATCGGCAAAAACAAACTGCCAAGAACTAAAAATGCAAACGATGTTTTCTTAATATGCAAAATACGCTCGGCTAAAAAGGCAATGCCGAAAAACAAAAGAGCGACTGACAAAATCGATCCGCTTTTCATCATGCCCGACATCGAAGACCAATTGCTTGTAGCGACAAAAAGCCCGCCGATTAATAATAAAAGAACACCGATGTTTAGCGCCCATATAATATTTCGTTCACGAATTTGCTCCGGAGTCACTCGTCGCTTTTCTTTTACAGGCACAGTTTCTTTTGCTGCCGGAGCTTGAACCATTAGATCAGGCAAAGCCTTTCTGGCGGCCTGTTCTTCTTCATACGCTTTTTCGTAAAGCCGCTTTTGTGCTTCTAGCACCTGTTTATATACTTCTATTGTTATAAAGCCTTGAATTTTTAACAATTGCAGCTCTTCTTTAAAAACAAGCTGGCGTTCTTCTCGCGAAAGAATCTTCATGAAGCCTCCCACCTTTCATTGCCCCCCTATGATTTACGTAAATGATACAATGGAAAGTTCATGAAAGTAAGTACTATCTTTTTCTAGTACCAAACATAGGTTCACTTAAAGGCGTGGCACGAATTTTACAACTCAACGAATGAGTTGTACGTTTGATCCGCATGATAAAAATTGTCATGTCTTTTTTGTTCGATTAAAATAAAAAGGATGAAATGATTTCTAGGAGGTGAATGCCGCTGTCTGACCAGTAGATAGCGGTTTATGATGAGTGTACATATTGGTGCCAAGCAAGGTGAAATTGCAGAAAGCATATTGCTGCCGGGAGATCCTCTTCGCGCAAAATATATTGCCGAAACGTTTTTAAAAGATGCCGATTGTTATAATAACGTTCGCGGCATGTTAGGGTTTACAGGTACATATAAAGGAAAACGGGTTTCCGTTCAAGGAACGGGTATGGGACTTCCTTCTATTTCGATATACGTCAATGAGTTGATCCGTGAATACGGAGTAAAAAAATTATTCCGTGTCGGCACATGCGGAGCAATTCAAAAAGATGTAAAAGTTCGTGATGTCATTATTGCGATGACGTCCACGACCGACTCGAATATTAATCGCCAAACATTTCCCGGATTTGACTTTGCCCCATGCGCCAATTTCGATTTATTGAAAAAAGCATATGAAGCAGGCGTCGAAAAAGGTTTGCATATCCGGGTCGGCAATGTGTTTTCTTCGGATGTATTTTATCGAGACAATATAGATATTATGAAAAAATTAGCCGAGTATGGCGTCCTTGCGGTAGAAATGGAAACGACCGCCCTTTATACATTGGCGGCAAAATACGGCGTTCATGCATTATCGATCTTAACGGTGAGCGACCATATTTTCACAGGGGAAGAAACGACGGCTGAAGAGCGCCAAACAACGTTTAACGATATGATCGAAATGGCTTTAGAAGCAGCAATTAGCGAATAGAAACAATGAACCTCAGGCGGATTGTTCTCACCTGAGGTTCATTACTGTCAAATTAATAGATTAAATAAATATGGATCCTTATTGATTTCAATATAGGAGAAGCCTTTTTTGTCCATTCGTTCAATTAATGGAAAGTAGTCTTCCTTATGCTTTAATTCAATTCCGACTAATACTGGCCCTTTATCGCGGTTGTTTCTCTTCGTGTATTCGAACCGTGTAATATCGTCCTCTTCTCCAAGCACTTCATGCATAAATTCTCGTAAGGCACCTGCACGCTGCGGGAAGTTAACGATAAAATAGTGTTTCAAGCCTTCATAGATGAGCGAACGTTCTTTAATTTCCTGCATCCTATCGATGTCATTATTGCCTCCGCTCAGCACACACACAACATTTTTACCCCTGATTTGATCCTTGAAAAATTCCAATGCCGCAATAGAAAGTGCGCCTGCAGGTTCTGCTACAATTGCGTTTTCATTATAAAGATCGAGGATGGTCGTGCAAATTTTGCCTTCAGGAACTTCTATAATATCATCAAGCACTTCTTTGCAAATATCAAACGTTAACTCGCCGACCTGTTTGACAGCGGCCCCGTCAACAAATTTATCAATTTTATCAAGGGAAACGACGGTATCTTCCTCAACCGACCGCTTCATTCCCGGTGCTCCCTCGGGTTCAACTCCGATGACTTTCGTATCAGGGCTTATGCTTTTAATATAGGAACCGACGCCGGACGCAAGGCCTCCGCCTCCTATCCCCACAAAAAGAAAGTCTAAATGTTCATCCATATCGTTCATGATTTCAAGGCCTACGGTTCCCTGTCCAATGATCGTACGGTAATCATCAAAGGGATGAATAAAGGTCATGTTTTCTAGCACACAGTATTCTATCGCTTTATTATAAGAGTCATCAAATGTATCCCCTGTTAATATTACTTCAACAAATGAACCCCCAAATAAATTCACTTGTGAAACTTTTTGCCTTGGTGTTGTGGACGGCATAAAAATTTTCCCTTTAATGCCAAGCGTTTTACAAGAGTACGCAACACCCTGCGCATGATTGCCTGCACTGGCGCAAACGACTCCATTTTGCCGCTCTTCTTCAGTTAAGCTATGGATAAAATTATAGGCACCTCTTATTTTAAATGACCTTATGATTTGAAGGTCCTCTCTTTTTATAAATACATTACAGTTATACCGATTGGATAAAATTTCATTTTTTTGCAATGGTGTCTGATCTACCACATCCTTTAATACTTGATTTGCGATTACTATGTCTTCGATCCGAACCTTGCTTAATACTTTCGTCATGTCTGTCATCCCTTATTGTTAGAATTTTAAAATTTATTGTATCATACGTTGCCTAACTTTCAATAGGAAAACGAGATATTTTATAAAATATCTCGTTTTGTTCACAATATGTTTAATGTTGCTGGTATAAAATGGTTCGCGCAATTCCGATAAAGTATTCGGATTCATCAATAATATGCTTAAGAACGACTTTTGCTGTTGAGTTGGCTTGAATTGGCCTGCTTTCATTCATTAACCGGTTGCAAAAGTCGATAAACTGCCCGCTTTGCTGCATGCAATAGGATACAAGGTTCATCACATCCTGATAAAGAGCTGGCGTAAGGTTGTTGCCGGAGCGGATCACGGTTTCCATCATGCTCACCACTCTTTGATAGGTTAATACAAATACTTTTTCCCATTCTTTTAATCCGTTCACATATTCCGCCTCGAGTCCATGCACGAGTTCCCGAATGACGACGGTATGTTCCTCTTCCTGACGTTTCCAAAATTCCGCTTCATCTAGAACTCTTAAGGGCATTTGTGTCCCATAATAATATTGCACCGTACCCTCTCCTTAGTCGTCCATTTTTTTATCACTACCATTCTGTTCAAAATCGATAGTCCCTATGATTTTCCATCCTCACAATAAACTTCGCAAAAAAGGTGTCATCGCAGCAGATGACACCTTTTCTACTTATTTAAATAAGCTTAAATACTCTTTATACCCTTCTTTTTCAAGATCCTCTTTTGGGATAAATTTAAGAGCCGCTGAGTTAATGCAATAGCGCAGGCCGCCTTTATCTCTTGGTCCGTCGTGGAAGACGTGCCCGAGGTGGGAATCCGCACTTTTGCTTCGTACTTCTGTGCGAATCATCCCATGGCTAAAGTCGGTTTTCTCTTTAATCTCCGTTTCATGAAGCGGTTTCGTAAAGCTCGGCCAGCCACATCCTGAATCAAATTTATCAAGCGAACTAAACAATGGCTTTCCTGAAACGATATCAACATAAATCCCTTCTCGTTTATTGTCCCAATACTCATTTTCAAACGGCGGTTCAGTCGCATTGTTTTGCGTTACTTCATATTGCATTTTCGAAAGCCGCTTCTTCAACTCCTGGCGATTCCTTTTTTCGCCCCAATGCTTTTCAATAAAAGCATCCCTGCCTGATCCTTGCCGGTATCGTTTATAGTGAAATGGATTTTTTTTATGATAATCCTGATGGTATTCTTCGGCAGGATAAAACGTGGAAGCAGGCAAAATCAAGGTTACGATCGGCTGGTCGAAGCGCCCGCTTTCTTCAAGTTTCCTTTTCGATTCCTCAGCTTTCTTTTTTTGTTCTTCGTTGTGATAAAAAATGGCTGTCCGGTACGAAGAACCGCGATCGTAAAATTGTCCGCCACTATCCGTTGGATCAATTTGTTGCCAATAAATATCCAACAGTTTTTCATAAGGGAAGACCGCGGGATCAAACGTAATTTGGACCGCTTCAAAATGACCGGTTTCATTCGAGCACACTTCTTTATACGTTGGGTTTTCCGTATGGCCACCAGTATATCCTGATATGACCTGCTGAATTCCCGGCCTTTCTTCAAACGGGGTTACCATACACCAAAAACAACCGCCAGCAAATGTTGCTTTTTCGAAATCCATCGTCATAACCTCCTTAAAAATTCACGTTAATTTATATAATAACCTGCGGAGTACTGGTATTAAATAGTCTACTAGCTCTGAAGCATTTGGAACAACCATTTGATGATGACCGTAGATGCTTTTCATTAATTCCCTGTCTTTTTCGGTAATTTCACCGCCTGAAATAAACATTCCGAGCGTCTCTATTCCCTGTTTTTTCGCATTGGAAACCGCTTCATACGTATCTAGCACACCATGGTCCTCGTAATTGAATGCTGCGGGTTCTCCATCGGAAAAAACGATCAAAAACTTTTGCTTTTCAGGACATTTCATTAACTCTTCCGCCATTCTTCTAATAGCGTATCCGTCGCGATTATCTTCTTCCGGCTCTAATTGAAGAATTTGCGGACCGGTTTGCGGCAATAAAGAATGCCGAAACGAGATCACTTCATGAAAGTAATTCGGCTGCCTGTTTTCAGTGGCGCTTGCGGCGTCTTCCCAAAATCCTGTAATGCCATGTGGAATACGCAAGTGTTTTAACGTTTCATGAAACAGGATAATGGCCTTCTTTGTTTCTTCCATTTTGTCAAACATTGACGCTGAACAATCGACTAATAGTGTAAAAACAGCATCAAGTTCCCGGCTTTTTTCTTGTTTTTTATAAAAGATTCTCGGGTTTTTCTCAGTGATGACTCGCGTCAGTTTTTTACTTAACCTACCGAAATGCAAATCTCCCCGCGGCGCATTATTTTTATGTTCGATCGTTTTTAAAAAGCTTTGCTTCAATTGATTCACAAACGGTTGAACGTGCGACTTTATTTCATCATAAAGTTCATGCTCTTGCTCCGTAGAAGATCGTGGTTTTACCCACTTTTCTTCAACGCTTCGATTAATTTCTCCATATGGAAAACAAGAGTCCTCTCCAGATGGTTGGGGCTGGTCGAGATTTGAAAGATGTTGCTCGATTGAATACTCGTTACGTCTTGATTTCTGTGAACCTGTCTGAACAGAGCCAAATACCTGGTCTCCTGTTTCCGCTTTCCTCGCTGCTTCGCCATGCAAATCTGTCGAAGTTCCCCGGTCTATATCATATTGAAGAAAGGATTCACGAGGTGAAGATGTTTCCTCATGCCAGCCTGGCAGCCTTTCTTTTGTCTCCTCACTCTCCTCTTTCTTTTCGTTTAACTCGATGGATTGATTCGTCTCTGCCTCGTTATTCCGTGTCAACTCATCAAACGTCTCGGAAATTGAAGCGGATGATTTATCATAATATAGGTAGGAAGAGTCCATATCTTGAAAGCCATGTTTTTTAACGATTTCCTCAATTTGTTCAACAATCGGAATAAGTTGTTCCGTCTTATCTGCTTGCTCAAGCAAAAATAACGGTTTTTTCATTTGTAAATAAAATGGTTTTAGAAAATCCGGCAAATGCGCAAAACGTTGATTCGCCAGCAATACCATAAAGCAAAAAAAGGCATCTAGCCATTTCTTCCTTTCGACATGCTTCTTAAATTGCCGGTGATAATGCGTTTGATAAATTTGTTTTCGTATGTCAAAAGAATGAACTGTCCCCGGCCTCTGTTTTAAACAAAGCTTCTCTATCCGATGATCTTCAGCAAACAATAGAACATGGATCAAAAATTTACCATTCATTCGTTTTGACAGTTTTGAAGCGGCGCTTTGCAACCGCTCTAAATCTGTAAAATGATAGTTACCGTAACTTCGCAAGTAGACATCACTTTTTAATCCGTGGAATTGAACGTCCTTCGGATAAAGATTCCAAAAATGACTGACATGAATGGTTGGTGTTTCTTTATCCAAATAGGAATGATAGGAAAATTCAACATCCATTAACGGCTCTTTCGACAATGTCCGGGCAAGGTCAATTAATTGCATATGAAGAAACGAATCAATATGCGTTTCGGCGAAAGAAAGAAATTTCAATTAGCCCCCCTCCCCTCTCAAGAGTTCTACACAAACAATGTATCCGCCACATTTTGAATCAGCGCCTTTTCCCGGTCATCCTCCAATTTATCGGCAATCGCCCGCTGGATCGCCCGCTTTGGGGGCATAAAGGCGGATAAATCACACGCATCGAGCAGCGCCCGGATCGAAGCGGCGTCTTCGGATAATTGGCCCGCTTTTGTTTGCTGGATTAAATCCGCTGAAAATCGGACAAATGAATTGATCATCTCTTCATTCGTTTGTCTCGAGTGCATCTTCAACATTTCTTTTAACATGCTTCCTTGAATATACGGCACTTCAATAACGACAAACCGGTTTTTCAACGCTTCATTTAATGGAACCGTTCCAATATAGCCTTCATTGATCGCAGCAATCACGTTAAACCCTTCTTTCGCTTTCAGCACTTCACCCGTAAACGGATTGCTAATCGTTCTTCGGTAATCTAAAATTCCATTTAAAATTGGCAACGTTTCCGGTTTCGATATGTTAATTTCATCGATATACAAAAAATGGCCTAATTGCGCAGCCTTTGTGACAGGTCCGGGAATGAACCGGATTTCCGCTTCTCCGCTTTCATACGTTAACGTCTTATGTCCTAATAAAGCTTCCGCATCTAAATCGACGGAACAATTAATGGAATGAAGAGGTTGATAAAACAAATAAGACAAATATTCAGCGAGCTTCGTTTTTCCTGACCCCGTTGGTCCTTTTAATAAAACATTTTTCCCCATTAATAAAGCGATTAATGCATCGGTTACAATCGTTTGTTCTGGCGGGTAGTAACCCCGTTTTCCAATAAAATCTTTATAATCAGAAGAAATATGATCGATACGTTCATTACGTTCGATCTTCAGTTGTTCTTTTAATTTTTCTGGTAATTGAATGTGTTCGAAATCCATTTTCGTCCCTTTCTACAATCCGAGTTTGTTAACGAATAAACGTTCCTCACTATTTTACTAAATGGCAGGTCTAATGACAAAAAAAGAGTGCTTACTCAAAAAAGAAGCCTCTTTGCAAGGGCAAAAAGGCTTCGTGTATTTTTATGCAGTTTTTTGAACAGTATCATCGAATTCTTTTTCAATCTCATCCGATGGTTTTGCAGTCAATAAGCTCACGATAAAAATCGCAATAGCACAAGCGATGAATCCCGGGATAATTTCATAAATCGCATCAAGCGCTTTAAATTGATCCCAGACGATAACAGTAACGGCACCGACAACCATTCCGGCAAGGGCTCCCCATTTTGTCATGCGCCTCCAGTAAAGGCTTAGAAGCACAACCGGTCCAAACGCTCCTCCAAATCCTGCCCACGCATACCCTACAAGGCTAAGGATCGTTTTATTTGGATTTAAAGCAAGGAGAAGCGCGATAAGCGAGACGCCTAAAACAGCCAATCTTCCAACAAGGACAAGCTCTTTATCGGATGCAGATTTACGGATAAACGCTTTGTAAAAGTCTTCCGTCAACGCGCTTGAAGTCACTAACAATTGTGAAGAAATCGTACTCATAACCGCCGCTAAAATCGCCGCAAGTAAAAATCCCGTAATGAGCGGATGGAACAAAATATCCGATAATTGAATAAATACGGTTTCCGGATTATTCAACTTTCCGTGTTTCATATTAAAATAGGCAATGCCGATAAGGCCGGTAAACATCGCTCCTACGATCGAGAAGATCATCCAGCCCATCCCGATCCGGCGTGCGCTTTTAATTTCTTTCGTTGATTTAATCGCCATAAAGCGGACGATAATATGCGGCTGGCCGAAATAGCCGAGCCCCCATGCAAGCAACGAAATAATGCCAATAACGCTTGTCCCTCTAAAGGCATCTAGCAGTTTCGGATCAATGGAGTGAATTTCATGGAACGTTGTCGAAATACCGCCAACATGCAGGATCGTAACGACCGGCACTAATATTAAGGCGATAAACATGATCGTTCCTTGAACGAAGTCTGTCCAACTAACGGCAAGGAAGCCGCCAAATAACGTGTATAAAATGACGACACTTGCTGTAATCCAAATGCCCCATCTGTAATCTAGTCCAAATGCGGTTTTGAATAGTTCCCCGCCGGATACCATTCCGGATGACGTGTAAAATGTAAAAAATACAAAAATGACTAATGCTGAAGTCACCCGTAAAATCTTCGACCCGTCTTTAAAACGATTGTCAAAATAATCAGGTATTGTTATGGAGTTGTTTGCCACTTCTGAATACGTACGTAATCTTGGCGCGACAAAGAGCCAGTTTAAGTAAGCACCCGTACAAAGTCCGACAACGATCCAGCCTGCACTTAACCCCTGGGCATACATCGCGCCAGGCAATCCCATCAACAGCCAGCCGCTCATGTCCGAAGCTCCTGCACTTAATGCAGTAACTGCCGGCCCGAGCCCCCGTCCGCCGAGCATATAATCCGTCAAGTTACTCGTTCTGCGGTATGCAAAATAGCCAATTAAGAGCATACCAGCCATATAGATTCCAATGGATATAAATACTCCGATCTCCATTCGTACTCCCCCTTTTGCAATTCTTGTTGAAATTTGTGACAAATTATCGAAAGTGCTTACATTTGTATTATATAGTATCTTTATAGTTTTGGTTGTATTTTTATTATTCTGAATATAAAATAACGGTTAGCCAATTTTTTATAGGCTAACCGTTATTTTATTGAAGTTCATATTTTTCCAATTTGCGGTAAAGCGTTGCTAAACTTATATTTAGCTTTTTGGCGGCTTCGGCCTTCTCAATACTTGCAGCGTTTTTCGGCACGAACTTAACCAGTATGTTTCGTTCATATTGAGAAAGGAGTTCTGTTAAACTCGTTGTGCCCCTTTCCCTGTTGCAATATTTTTCTGCCTCTAACTGCATATCATCCGGCAAATCGTCAAAATCAAGCAATCCGGACTCATTCATATTGATCATATATTCAACTACATTTTCTAACTGCCTGATATTTCCTGGCCAGTCATAATTCATTAGCCATTGTTCTAGCCAAACGTTGATTTCCGGTACTTGTCGATTTAAAAGGATGCTATATTTATTGATAAAATGTGAAAGAAGCATCGGAATGTCGTTCAATCGTTCCCGAAGCGGAATCATTGTAAACGGAAGAACGTTAATCCGATAGTATAAATCTTCGCGAAAACGCCCTTCTTTTACCATTTTCTCCAGATTTTTATTAGTCGCGGCCATCACTCTTGCATGAACCGGGAGCAATTGATTTCCTCCAACCTTCTCGAAACATTTCTCTTGCAAGACCCGCAAAAGCTTCGGCTGGACCGATAGAGGAAGATCACCGATTTCATCGAGGAAAATCGTTCCGCTACCCGCCAATTCGAATTTCCCCGGTTTCCCGTTGCGGTTCGCCCCGGTAAAGGCTCCCCCTTCATAGCCGAACAATTCACTTTCAATTAATTGTTCAGGAATCGCTCCACAGTTAACTGAAATGAACGGCTGTTTCGCCCGCTTGCCATTATAATGGATCGCCTGTGCAAGCATTTCTTTTCCCGTTCCATTTTCTCCGCGTATAAGAACGGTTGAAGGACTATCCGCTATTTTCTTAGCTTTTTTGATTATCGCGAGCAATTTTTCATTCGTGCCTATAATGGAATCGAAAGTATACGGCTTTTTATAATTTTCCGCTTCATGCACGAGGCAATCTTCAGGCTCGTTGATCTCTTGCAGCATTAATTTATTTTCCAACAACGAACTAATGTTTTGCAAAAAGTTGGACAAGCTGCTTGAATGTTCCACGATCATTTTTCGTTGTGTCGGTGTAAAACCAATAAACCCGATTACCCCTATTGATCTTCCGTTTTTATAAATTGGAAAGCCGATCGTCGCAAGCTCTGTGCACTGTTCATTGAATATGCAGTTGCTGCACTTATCTCCATTTTCTCTCCTGTCAAAAATCATGCCCGGCTTTCCGGTTTTTAAAATCGTTTCAAAAAAAGAGCCGCTGGGCACACGCTTTCCAATAAGCTGGCGATGGAAACCAGTCCCACTAATGCGAATATTGTTTTCATCAATGATTGAAACATCAAGTCCTGCGATTTTCGCTATATTATCCGCACATTCCTGGGCGAAATCCTGTATTTTAGCAATGCTTGACATCTTATCACCTGCCGTTACCCTTTTAAAAATGACTCATTATTAAAAGTCTAACGCAGATAAAGACATTCGTAAATCGTCAATAATATCCTCCGTATCTTCCAATCCGGTAGACAGGCGAATCAATCCGCCGCAAATTCCAAAATGCACGCGCTCTTCTTCAGGGATAGACGAATGGGTCATAGATGCAGGATGCTGCACAAGCGTTTCCGGGTCACCAAGGCTAAAAGAGATCATCGCAAGCTGCAATGAATTAATAACTGTACATGCCGCTTCATATCCGCCTTTAACGATAAACGATACAATTCCACCAAAATCTTTCATTTGCCGTTTCGCGAGATCATGTTGCGGATGAGATGGTAAGCCCGGATAATAAACGTGTTCAATCGCCGGATGGTTTTCAAGGAACTGTGCGACTTTTAAAGCGCTCCGGCAATGCTGGCGGACACGAAGCCCCAGCGTTTTCAAACCGCGAAGGATTAGAAACGAATCCCACGCATTTAAATGCTGGCCTAAATCTCCCATGACATGTTTTCTCATGAATTCAATATCATCAAATTTACCGACGATAAAGCCTGCAAGGACGTCTCCATGGCCGTTTAAATATTTTGTCGCGCTATGAACGACAACATCGGCGCCGAAATCCAGCGGCTTTTGCAAGTACGGCGACATGAACGTATTGTCTACAATTACCGTTAACTGATAGCGATGGGCCAGATCAGACAAGGCTTGAATGTCCAACACCGTCAGGCACGGATTGGACGGCGTTTCAATATATAATACTTTTGTGTTCGGCTGAATCGCTCTTTCCACTTTCGCAAGATCCGTACAATCGACAAAATCAATCGAAATACCGAACCGGGGCGCAAGTGATGTTGTGAATTTATGCGTTCCGCCATATACATCTTTTGTAACGAGAGCATGATCACCGTTTTTTAAAAAGGCAAGCAAAGCCGTTGAAATAGCCGCCATACCGCTCGATACCCCAAGCGCTGCTTCGCCATTTTCCAGTAGCGCTACTTTCTCCTCAACCGTTTTCGTTGTCGGATTTCCATAGCGGCCGTAATATACACCTTGATCTTCACCGGAAACAACAGCGCACGCTTCGTCCGTGCTTCCAAAAGCATAAGCGACAGCCGGCACGATCGGCGAGGCGACGGCCCTTGTATTCCGGCAAGGCTCTTGAGCTGCATGGATGATCGTTGTGTCCATATTCCATTTCCGTTTTACAGTTGTATTCATAAAAAAAATCCCCCTATTCATCTCTGCAATTCGCATGAAATTTCTAGTTTCATACCAATTGCAAAAAACATGCCAACGGAAAAACAGTTGATTTCGGGGGATAACATCTACTTCATTCTCAATTTTGAAAAGAGAAAAAGCGGAATGACCTTGCTTTTTCTCAAAGTTGATAAACGGATTACCATTTATAATGCCAAAACATTTCTTGAGAAACCCATTTCATAATATCGGGTTCCTGAGGTGTTCCATTCTCCCAGCTTGAAATCATTCCTTCTGTTTGCGAACGATGGGCTTTAATCGCTGCGATTTTGATATCAACAACATCACTGACATCATTGACGACGTCCGGATTACCGAGCGCTGTCAGCCGGTTTTTCGTAATCGCATGGCAATATAATGTCGGTCTTTCATTCTCCGGCAGACGTCCGACCGCCGTGATTGTTGCGAGCCCACAAGCATCATGATCAGGATGCACACCGTGGCCGGGGTAATGAGTAATAATCAATGAAGGGTTAAGCTCCTGTATAATTTCAAAAATGCTGTCAGCAACGACTTCCACATCTTCAAATTCTAACGTTTTATCGCGAAAGCCTAAACGGCGTAAATCTTTTATTCCTAATATTTTGCATGCTTCTTCTAATTCTTTTTTTCGGATCGCAGGCAGCGTTTCACGGTTAGCAAAAAACGGCTTCCCCATATTTCTGCCCATTTCACCCAGGGTTGCGCACGCATAGGTGACAGGAACCCCTTTTTGGGTGAATTGAGCAATCGTTCCAGCTGAACCAAACGCTTCGTCATCCGGGTGCGGCAATACGACTAATACGTGGCGTTCCATATTCATTTCCTCCTTCATTCGCTTAAAATGGTTGGTCACTTAATTGCAAGGCAACTGTTAGCCTTCCTTCTCCGTCATGGCCAGCAAGCAGCAATCTATTCTGTTCATCCAGTTCCCAATCGGTCAATCCTTCTGCGTAAATCCAGCCATGTTCCATTTTCAGCCCGACGCGGTACGGACCATTGCCGACAATGCTGCCTCTTGAAAACCGAACGACACTGTTTCGAATATATGCCCCGACGGTTAAATTCTTTTCATTGTGGAAAGACGCATACGCACCATTTGTCGTTTCAAGATGTATATAAAGATTTTTATTGACCAATTTGTCAAGTACGTCCTGCACTTCTTGTTTTACAATTGGCTTCATGTAAGAACCCCCTTTATTCGCTTATGTACTTCTTTATTTACTTCATTGTTCATTATACCACTTAAGTCACTTACAAATCGTTAGGAATGCTCACACGTAATAGTATCCCGGATAATTAGAAAAAGATTGCCTCCCGGGCAATCTTTTTCTATGTTTATTTTTCAATGTCCTTAACTCCAAGGTAAATGGTGTTAAACAATTCCTCAATGTCTTCTTCTTCGATGCAGGAGAAGGCGACACGTAGATCCGTTTCGCCAAGGGCAATCGTTCCTACTCCGTACTTTTCAAGCAAATGAACCCTGAGTGACTCGGCATCGACCGTCTTTAACTTGAGGCACATGAAATAGCCTGAATTAAAAGGATAATAGTCCCATGCATCATCAAATTTACCGCTGTCGAGCAAGCGCTTGACGGCGTTTGCCCTTCCCTTCATAATGTTGAACTTTTCTTGTTTTTGATCATTGAATTCAGGCGACTGCAGCGCACGCAAGACGAACGTTTGTGAAGGATGCGGACCGCTTGAGATCGTCGCACGGATCATCCCTGTCGCTTTCTGTTCCAATGCATTTAATAATGCATCGCTTTGTCCGGCAAATGTAATGAAGCCGACGCGAAATCCCCAAATATACTCTTCCTTTGTTGCACCGTCCACTTTTATGGCCAATACGCGAGGGTGCAAGTCACTTAAAGCGCCAAAAAGGGATTCGTGAAGCGTATCTTCAAAGAAAAGGCTAAAATAGGCATCATCTGTTACCGCGACAATGTTAATTCCTGCCTCGGCTCCATCTTTAATAGCGGAAACGATTTGCCTTCCCTCCTCCACACCTGGCGTATACCCTGTTGGATTGTTCGGGAAATTCAATATAACAATCGCTTTCCCTTTATCTTTTTGCGCTAAAATGGCCTGACGGAGACCTTCAGCATTAAATTTGTTTTCTTCGTTATAGAGAGGGTATTCAACAATGTTGGCCCCTCTGCGAATGCCGAATGTCAGTTCATAGTTTTCCCAGTTTTTATCCGGGATGATGAGGCTATCACCGCTATCCGCAAAAAGGTCAGCGACCACGCTAAGCCCGTGGGTAAGGGCATTCGTTGCAATTGGAGTGCCAAACTTCTTGCCTTCAAGCGAAGGATTTTCCTCGATCATTTTTTTGCGCCATGCCGTTCTCAACCCGGGCTTTCCTGCCGGCGGGGCATATTCATAAATGTCTTTTGGCGAATAAGAAGACAACGTATCTTGAAACACTTTTAAGTGCATCGGCTCGTTATTTTCAAGGGCGATGCCGATCGTTGCGTTATATTTTGTCGCTTTCGCTTTCGCTTCAGCCGACTGGCTTAAAATCCCTTCTTTCGGAAAATAGATTTTTTTCCCTAAATCCGAAAGCATTGCATAAACATGGGGATTTTCTTGCTCAATTGTTTCATTCAACTTTTTGGCGAGTGTTTGCATCGTTGGTTTCTCCATTCCTCTCGAATTATTTTTGTAATCTATCATACCAAAAATGGCTGGTAAATGTACGCTATTTTTTAAATTTTACTTCGAAATTGAAATTATTTTTCCCTCGGCTAACTCCAAAAGGTATTGAAGCATTTCCTTATTTGAGAGTAACGCTTTTCCGCCACCTTGAGCAATTTTCATGCTTCCGCCGCCTTTGCCTTCAATTTTATTGAGGGCCTGCTTCACGATTTCGTTCATATTAATTTTAACATTTTTCCCGCGGGCGCCAATCAATTGCATTCGCTCTCCGGTTGTTGTAACAAAAAGGACGAGTGCCGAATCGTCTAATTCAACAATTTGGTTGGCTAGCGTCTGAAGCTCCTTCATTTCCCTTCCACCAAAAGAAGAGGTTATGAACTTTATATGATTTCGAGAAAGACTTTGTTCGATTAATTTTTCAGCTTCAAATCGCATAAGCTGCGTCGTCGCTTCTTTCAGCGATTTCTCTAGTTCATTATTCGTACCTAGCAACCGATGGAGTTGGGACACTACATCTTGTTCACCACACGTAAGCACCTTGCACGCCTCATGCAAAATCATTTGCTTTTCATGCATGACATTTACTGCCCGCATCCCGCAAACAAAATATAGTCGGGTATGCTGTTTATGGCGTTCCCATTTAATAATTTTGACGGGACCAACCTCACCCGTTTGTTTTGGATGCGTTCCCCCGCAAGCGTTATAGTCGAAGTCGTCAATGATGACAAGCCGGATGTTATCATTAACTGAAGGGGGCTTTCTTAACGGGAATTTAGCAATCTCCTTCCTGTCAATCCAGCGGGTGTTAATCGAACGGTTTTCAAAGACGATTTTATTCGCGAGCATTTCGGCTTCGAAAGACGTCTCAGGCAACAGTTCATGAACGTCCAAATCAATGGTGACGAATTCCTTACCGAGGTGAAACGCGATCGTCTTCATCCCGAATAATTCATCAAAAGCGGCAGAAAGTAGATGTTGACCGGCATGTTGCTGCATATGGTCAAACCTTCTCTCCCAGTCTATTTCGCCAATGATTTCATTTAGTGGCTCGATCTTGTTTTCTACGTAGTGGCGGATTTCCCCATCGATTTCTTCAACATTGTTGACCCGGACGCCGTTAATAGCTCCTATGTCACACGGTTGCCCGCCACCGGTCGGATAAAATGCGGTCTTTTCTAAAACAACATAGCGATGTCCGTTTTCATCTACATCTTGTTCAATAACAGATGAAGTGAATGTTTTCAAATAGGCATCTTTATAAAATAGTTTTTCCGTCATTTTAATCTCCTGATATAAGTTAGTCTCTTCTATTTTATATTAAAAAAATAGAAAGACAAAGAGACGGACAGATCGACCCTCATTAACGTTCAAAAACATACGTTTCTGGAGAAATTCCGGAAATGAACGGGGTCAATTCACCAGTGAAAAAAATATGCAATTCATGCATGGCCCTCGTACACGCTGTATAAAATAGCTTTCTCTCACTTTCTTTTCCATATTGTCCTTTTGTGGCATTGTAAATGATGACGGCATCGAATTCAACGCCTTTTGCAAGATAAGCTGGAACGACAACCGTACCGGTTTCAAAAGAGGTCGTCTCTTTGCTAATTAAACGCAACGATGCCTCACCCTTTAATGAAGCGAAGGCTTCCTTACTTTCGGAGGCGGTTTTGCAAATGATCGCAATTGTTTGGTGTCCCGCTTCTTTCAACTCAGCAATCCGTTTTCTTATCTTTTCCGTTAAGTCTTTCGCATTTTCTGCTTTCGCTACGGTCGGTTTGCTTCCTTCCCTATTAAATGGATCGATCCGTTGCCCACCATCGATCATTCTTCGCGTGAACTCCACGATCGGCTTCGTTGAGCGATAGCTCCGGTTCAATACAATTGTTTCCGTCTGCTCTTTTCCGAACAATTCTACTAAAGCAGCAAACCCTCCGCCATTTGAATGGGCATGTATAGACTGATTGACATCGCCAAGAACAGTCATCTTGCTTCTCGGAAAGAGATGTTTAATAAATGCGAATTGGAATGGAGAGTAGTCCTGCGCTTCGTCAATGAAAACGTGGCGAACGGAGTTGTTCGTATGAAAGCCTTCAATTTTCTCTTTTAAGTACAAATATGGTGTCGCATCCTCATAACTTAGCTGGCTACGATTTAAATTTCTGATCGTTTGTAAGCAAATTTCCTCCCAATACTCAGGGATGTAATCGCAAAGGAAGGTTTTACCCATCGTGAACAGTTGTTTATAGATGGAAGGAATATCAACAAATCCGAGTTTTTTCACACTCGAGCGCAACCGTTTAAAAGCCCGCCCGACAACCATTTTGGCAAGAAAGTTTTGTTCACGTTCAAAATCATCGAACGAATTTTCCGTATACTGTTTCTTGCTTTGCAGTTTCTGAAAGGCTTCCAAGTAATCTTCCCTTTCAAGAAGCTGTATTTCCTCTTCTACCCAGGGCATTTTCCTTTCATGCCGCGCGAGTTCTGTTAGCTCTTTCAACAGCTGTTTTGTAACGATTTCCAGCCGATTGGGTATAGGTAGCTTTAAATCGAGTTCGTAAAATTTTTCCTGAATCGATGCTGCCGGAATAAGAATCCGGTCCCGAAACGTAATGTCTTTAAAGATCATTTTTTCTTTTTGGAGAGCCTCGATATATCGGTCAATAACATGCATAAAGTCAAGTGACGCTTTATATTTTATCCCTTCAAGCCGAACCATATAGTCAGGTTCGTTTAAAGGAGTGAGCGTATATTCCATTTGAGTGAAAGGATCCTCCAGTTGAAAGGTTTTCCCAACCCGAAAGCGTAAATACTCTTGAAAAGTGGTTTGCTGCATGTTCTCCTCTCCAAGCTCAGGAAGAACAGTTGATACATAACTGTTGAACATTTCGTTCGGTGAAAATAGAACAATATTATCAGCTGTAATCGTGTCGCGATACCGGTATAACAAGTAGGCAACCCGCTGCAGCGCCGCCGAAGTTTTGCCGCTTCCCGCCGCGCCCTGAACGATCAAAAGGCGGCTTTTTTCATTCCGTATGATTTGGTTTTGCTCTTTTTGAATAGTGGCGACAATGTTTTTCATACTTGAATCAGAATGTTTTCCTAGAACTTCTTGCAATAATTCATCACCGATCGTTACACTCGTATCAAACATGCTTTCAATTTGGCCGCTCTTAATGATAAATTGACGTTTTAGGTTCATCGTCCCTGTAACATGGCCGCCAGGTGTTTCATATTCTACTTGCCCGACGGAGTAATCATAATAAAGGCTTGAGATCGGGGCACGCCAATCGTAGATAAGGAACTGTTCAGTAGCTTCGTCATAAAACGAACCGATGCCAAGATAGATTTGTTCTTCGCGCGACTCATTCTCCTCTTTAAAATCAATACGCCCGAAATACGGAGATTGCTTCAGCCGCTTCAATAGCTTAAGTTGATCATTTGCATGGCCGAATCTGCGCTCCCGTTCTGCAAGCATTTCCGTTTGTTGTTTAATGCTTGTGTAAGTTTCTAATGTTTCCGTTGGATTATCGAAATTGACGGTCACATCGTTCCAGAAATTTTTGCGAATGGTTACGATAGTAGATTTCACATCCGAAACATCACGGTCTAATAGTTGAATCTCTTTATCAATTTTATCAGTTACAAGATCGACTCTTTGTTGTTCTTTTTTCCATTCCTGTCCAGCCTTACTCATAACATCTCTCCCTTTTAAAAAAAAATGATTATAACAGTTGACTCAGGCAAAAGTTTGTGTTATAGTATTAATTGGGTAAATATGATTTTTATCTTTAAAAAAACGATGACTATCCGTTATCTTATCATAGCTTTCTGTAAATTTCAATACATAAAAAAAGAAGGCGATTTCAGTGATGCGAAATCGCTTTCTTTTTTTAAAACCATTTTAATAGGTGACACCAACCTAGGAGGCTTCGGTTTCTAGTTGGTTCTTCCTTGATTGACTGAAGAAGGCTCCTGAAAAAGTATGAAAATTCAAACATATATTTAACAGTACGGCAACAAGACATGCTGAGAACATTCCATTTTCAAATAATATTTTTACGATCCACGGCATTTGTTTAAATACTTCTGGTTGAAAATTAGACCCTACTCCTACTGCGATGCTTGTCCCTACAATTAAAGTGTTATGGTTTCCTGAATAGTTCACCTTTGAAAGAATGGATATTCCTGCAGAAATAACCATTCCAAATATGGCAAGCATTGCTCCCCCGCGAACACAAGCAGGGATGATCGTGATCATAGCCGAAAATTTCGGCAGAAAACTCAAAACGATAAGTATACATCCAGTAGTTATAGGAACGAACCGGCTTTTTACTCCGCTTAGTGACATTACACCAATGTTTTCATTTAAATATGCATGAGGTACAGAGTTAAATATCCCCGATATGATTTGACCGACTGCCTGGCCCCTTAATCCATTAATGGCCGTTTTGTCTGATGTGGCCGTTCCGCATACTTCATCTAACACCGAATACGCACCGACACATTGAATTAAATTAATTAAACAGAATATCGACATTGTCATAATGGCGCTTACATTAAACTCTGGCATCCCAAAATGGAACGGAGAGACAACCTGCAACCATTTTGCTTCAAAAACCGGACTGAAGTTGATCATTCCAGTAACGAATGACAAAATTGTTCCTACCATTACTCCAATAAGGATAGACATTGTTTTTAAAAACCCCTTACAGAACTTATGAAGCAAGATAACTAATGCTAAAACAATTGTTCCGATTAACAGATTAGTAGATGAACCATAATTCGGAGAACCCTCTCCGTCTGCAAAGTCTTTAAACGCCACAGGAGCAAGTGTTATACCCATTATCGTAATAAATGATCCTGTGACGACTTTTGGAAAAAATACGAGAATCTTATTAAGGAAAAATGATAAAATTAAAATAAATATTCCGGATCCGATTACCGAACCGAAAAGCGCAGGCAAACCATACTGTTTTCCGATAACGATCATCGGACCAAGCGTAATGAAAGATGACCCCATCACTAACGGAAGTTTTGAGCCAACTCCTTTTCCGATTCCAATTACTTGAATTAAGATAGCCAATCCACTCGTAAGAAAAATGGCAGAAACTAAATAGGCAAGGCTTTTTGAATCAAGTCCGATAGCACTACCTACTATGACTGGAACCATAAATGATCCTACCATTGTCAGAAGGTGTTGAAGCCCCAGCGGCAGCAATTTTGGTAGAGCCAGTTTTTCATCAAAGACAGCGGTTACATTGTTCGTATTATTTGTTTTCATCATTAGCCTCCTAAAATTGATTGAACCCAAAACATAAGTCGCAACAACATTCGTAACCTATCACCAGTATTGCACTTAAACTAAGATGAGATCTTGCCCTTATATTTCTGTGTAATTTTAAATCGTTTTTTTAGTGTTGCTTATCACAAAACTCCGTTTCTAAAAATAATTAAAAAAACTGAAACTAATTTTTATAAAATAAAAATGATGCCTTGATTAAAAAAACTTTAATCCAACAGAAGTTTCCCCCTTCCCATAACGTTGCTTATTACAAAACGTTGTTTCAATATTTATTTAAAAAAACATTCCATTATGAATATCCGTACTATTTTGACTAAAATGCAATACTGAAGCATGATGGAATTATTATAATGTATTTTAGCAAAATTCTCAACATTCACACGAAAGTTTTTTATATTTTTCCGAACAAAGTTGCAATGGCAATTTTGTTCGGAAATTTATATTTTAGTTTACATAATTTTATTATTGAAATCTTTTTAGTTACATTTCTTCAGGCGCGTTGATGCCTAGTAGCCTTAATCCTTCTTGGAGCACGACTGTCGTTGCATATACGAGAGCCAGTCGCTCTTCTTTTAATGAGTTATTTTCCAAAATTCTTACCGTTCCATAATATTTGTTAAAGCTCTGGGCAAGGTTGATTAAATGTTTGGCGATCAATGAAGGGTTGAATTGTTCGAACGCTTTTTGAATTACATCCGGAAATTCGCGTATTAAAGTCACGATCGGCCATCCGGCCTCATCCTGGATGGTTAATCCGGTTTCCGGCTTTGAAAACTCTCCTTTTTTCAGCAACGTGCACGCCCTTGCATGTGTATATTGAAGATAAGGGCCTGTTTCCCCTTCAAATTTCAACATATGTTCCAACGAAAACTCGACATCATTGATTCGTTCATTTTTCAAATCATGGAAAATGACAGCTCCGACACCAACTTGATGGGCAGTCGCCTCCTTATTCGCAAGGGATGGATTCTTTTCTTCGATATTTTTTTCTGCTAAACGGATCGCCTCTTTTAACACTTCATCCAATAAAACAATCTTCCCTTTACGCGTTGACATTTTCTTGCCGTTTTTAAGAATCATGCCAAAAGGAATATGCTCAATATTTTTTGCCCATTCATAACCCATTTTTTGCAAAACGGCTTTCAGCTGCGCAAAGTGGAGCGACTGCTCTCTACCGACAACATATAGTGATTTTGCAAATTGATAATGGTTCTTTCGGTAAATGGCTGCCGCTAAATCACGTGTCGCGTACAGTGTCGTTCCATCCGATTTTTTAATTAAACACGGAGGCAAATTCTCCTCCTCTAACCGAACAACTAACGCTCCATCTGATTCCTCCAATAGATTTTTCGCCATTAGCTCTTCGACGACGGGTTCCATTTTGTCGTTATAAAAAGCTTCGCCATTATACGAATCAAATGAAATTCCAAGAAGATCATACGTTTTAGAGAATTCCTTCAACGATTCTTCGCGGAACCACTTCCATAATGCAGTTGCTTCTTCATCTTTGTTTTCTAATTTTTTAAACCACTCTCTTCCTTCATCCACTAACGATGGATTTAATTCCATTTCTTCATGGAACCTTACATAGAGCTTCGTTAATTCTTTAATCGGGTTCGCTTTTACCGTTTCCTCGTCTCCCCATTTTTTATAGGCGACCATCAATTTCCCGAATTGCGTTCCCCAGTCTCCTAGATGGTTAATGCCGACTACTTGATATCCGCATTTTTTAGAAATGTTGGAGATGGCGTTGCCGATGACGGTAGAACGTAAATGCCCCATTGAAAATGGCTTCGCGATGTTCGGCGAGGAAAGATCGATTGTAATCGTTTGCCCTTCGCCGAAGGTTTGGTTTCCAAATGCGTTTTCTTTGCGCAATACCTCCTGGATCGTCTCAGTCATGACCAATTGTTTATTCAGAAATACGTTCACATACCCGCCTGCCGCTTCCACTTTTTCAAAAAGCGGATCGTTGATTTGACCGGCAATGTGACTTGCAATGGCCTGCGGAGACTTTTTCATAGTTTTCGCCAACGGAAAGCAAGGAAATGCAAAATCGCCGAGCTCTTGATTTTTCGGTTTTTCTATCATATTTAGGATGTCTTTTTCATTGATCGACTCTCCAATAACAGTTGATAGTGCGTTTTCAAATTTTTCCTTATACATTAATATTTTCCTCCTTAACCTAAAAAAATCCCGCCTCAGAAAGAGACGAGATGAATTTACCCGCGGTACCACTCTTGTTGTTCCAATATTTGAAACCGGCTTACATATGATAACGGGATGTCCCGGCATGCTCTACTACTATAATGTTCAAGCAAGCATCTCAAAAGTCCGTTTCACTTTAAGGCTTGTACCGGGCTTCCACCTTCCCCGATTCGCTAAAAACAAATCCAAAAAGCTACTCTCTTTTTCATCGATATTGATTTTAATTTTATTTTTCATTGAAATAGCAGCATCTTATTACTATGATAGAGAAAGGTACGTTAAGAATCAATAGGTTTTTGAGAAAGTTCTCTCATTTTTTTGACAACTATAGAAGTTGGTGTGTTCATGGAACAAAATATATTGCATTTTATCCAGCAATTCGAATATATCGGAATATTCCTTGCGCTTGCATTAGGTATTCTTGGACTTCCCATACCTGACGAAGCGTTAATGACTTTTGCTGGCTATCTCGTTTATAAGAATATGATGTCGTATTTTTTAACCATTTTTATTTCGTCGATTGGTGCATTAACAGGGATTACAATTAGCTACTGGATCGGGAGGAGGTTCGGATTGCCTTTAATTACAAAATTCGGGCCAAAACTGCGAATTACCGAGGACAAGCTATTAAAAACCCAGGGCTTATTTCAAAAATACGGAACGTTGTTAATTGTGTTCGGTTATTTTATTCCGGGTATCCGGCATATTACGGCTTATCTGGCGGGAATTTCATCGATGTCATTTAAGAAATATGTCACTCTCGCCTATGCAGGAATTATGATATGGTGCGTTACTTTTGTGACACTTGGCAGAGAATTAGGAAAAAGATGGATGATTGTCGACGAATACGTCCATCGCTTTGCCATCGACGGAATTCTCTTGATTTTGTTCATCGCGATTATCTATTTCATCATTGTTAAAACGAAGAAAACTTACAGATAAGAATGAAGGCTGCTTCTTAGCAGCCTTCATTCTTATACTTTAACGGAATAATCCTATTGCCTTTCCTTGTCTCGTAGAGTCGGCTGCCCCTAGATAAAAATCAGGTTTGCGGAAAATTTGCATACTTTGAACATTTCCAATAGGCTGAGGCTTGCTGTTCCATTTATGTCCCCATTCTTCCAGCCGGTTCCGGGCTGCTTGCGGTATTCCTTCCTCCCAGTTTATGGTCGGATAGGAAGGGCTGAAAATTCTCGGTTCCTCAATTGCATCTTTTAAGTTCATATGATAATCAATAGAATTGATGATGGTTTGGACAACCGATGCGATAATCGTGCTTCCTCCCGGTGAGCCAACTGTCATCACCGGTTTTCCATCCTTAAAAATGATCGTCGGGCTCATGCTGCTCATCGGCCGTTTATTCGGTTGAACTTCATTTGCCCCACCTGGAACCGCGTCAAAGTCCGTCAGTTCATTATTTAAAAGGAATCCATAGCCAGGAACCATAATACCCGTTCCAAACTCTTGTTCAATCGTCGTCGTATAAGAAACTAGATTTCCCCATTTGTCAGCTACGGTAAAATGAGTAGTTTGGCCAATTTTTTTGTCATCCGGCTGTTTGACGATTGGTTGGCCGCCGTTTCCTTCCTGGAACTTCCATGGATCGCCGGGTTTAATGTCGCTGTTTGCTTTTTCGAATTGAATTTGGCTTCTTCGCTCATTAATATAGTCTGGATTCAGCATTCCTTTTGTCGGGACATCGACAAATTTCGGATCTCCGACATAAGCCCCCCTATCGGCATATGCAAGGTGCATTGCTTCAGTCAATAAATGGTACTTTTCCGGAGATCGGACACCGTACTGATTCAAATCATATCCTTCAAGGATGCTAAGAATCTGAAGAAGCGTAACTCCTCCTGAACTTGGCGGCGGCATCGAAGCGATTTCGTACCCGCGATATGTTCCTTTAATCGGTTGATCAATGGTGACATCATAATTTTTTAAGTCTTTCTTTGTCATGCTGCCATTATTTTTTTGGACAACAGAGGAAATGGCCTTTGCGATCTCACCATTATAAAATGCGTGTTGGCCATTTTTTCGGATAAGCTTGAAGGTTTTGGCAAGGTCTTTTTGGACGAGCACATCCCCTTCTTTTAATGGCTTTCCGTTTGGCAGAAAAATCTCTTTTGCAGCTGTTTTGGAAAGCTTGTCCTCATTTTCTTTGATCGCATCTGCCAACACCCAGTTCACTTTTACTCCTTTTTCAGCCATTCGGATGGATGGGTCTATAAGTTTTTTAAATGGAACAGTGCCCCATTTTTCATGGGCTTTGACTAATCCTTTCAGCGTTCCAGGAACGCCAACAGCTTTTCCGTCAGTCGATCGGACGGGAAATGGGATAACCTTTCCATTTTTATCGAGAAACATGTCAGGCTTTGCCCCGAGCGGAGCTTTTTCGCGGCTGTCAATAATCGTTATTTTATGATTTTTGGCTTCATAAACCATCATAAATCCGCCGCCACCAATCCCGGACATCATCGGTTCGTTTACATTTAAAGCAAACTGAATGGCGATGGCGGCATCGACTGCATTTCCGCCTTTTTTCAATACTTCAGCACCAACTTTGGAAGCGAGTGGATGGGAGGTTACGACCATTCCTTTCGTGCCGACGGCTACCTGGGAGTCAGTGATGTTTCTTTTTTCCTTCGCTTGAATGCTAGTAGGCGAATAATTAACTATCAAAATAGTTGTTAAGAGGATGACAAAAAATTGAAGAAACCTTTTATACATGAAATCCCTCCTTTTTAAAATACGTTATAGTAGAGTATTAATATTGTAAATAGTCTGGATTTATCAGGCTAAAAGTACTAGCACGGAAAAAAGCCTTAAAATCAGCAATGATTTTAAGGCTTTCAATATGTGTTATTTAGTAAAAGTATGATTTCCGATCACGACTGTAACCGGACGTGAGTCTAGCCAATGATTGGTTGCCGTTCTCTTATTGTAATAAAATAATGCGTCGTGTGTATCATCATAACCACCAAGGGCTTTTTTGGCCGCTTTTATCGACTCTTTCGAAGGCTTTTTAAGCGAACCCGTCATAACTGGCGTAAACTGGCCAGGCTCATAAATGACTGCACTGATTGAATCAGGAAATTTTTTATTTTTAACACGATTTAAAACAACGGCGCCAACGCCAACTTTTCCTTTGAAGCTTTCACCGGAAGCTTCTGATTCAATGAGTGAAGCCAGTAAATGCAACTCTTTTTTTGAAATATGAATCGATTTATTTTTTGAAACCGTAACCGATTTACCTATTTTTGTTTTCTTTATTTTTTTATGAAGTTTAGAAGGCTTTCGCTCTTTTATGATTTGATCATAAAGTGCACCGTGTGTAGGAGTAATGCCCCAGAGTGTGTCACCTTCCCCTGTATAAGCTTCGGCCATCTTTCCTGAAGCGAACACGATGCATAAAGCCAACATGGCTGAAATGATTGTTCCTTTTTTCATTATTGCGTTCCCCCTGGAATCGTTGTTTTCGCCTTCTGTTGCCCGACGATTCTGGACTTAAACGTTCAGCTTCTCTCATCCCCCTGATTTTAGTCCATATAACCTATTTTTTCGCAAAAAAATAGGACTTTTTGACCTTGCTCCTGCTGGTAGATTTATGAAATGTTCTTTGTTAATTTTTATATAAAGGCATAAAATACGGTACGTGAAATTTTATTCTCATTTAAAAAAAGCGCCGCCCTTAAAAGAATGCGGCAGCGCTTTTTCCTTCCAATATGGACAATATTTCTTCTTTTTGGCTGGCAAATTCAACCGACGTAATGCTTCGTTTTAGACGGTCTTTTTCTAATCGTATCTTAATTTCAGCAATAATTTTTCCTGGCCGGTGTGACATGATGTATATTCTGTCGGATAAATAAATGGCTTCATCGACATCATGTGTGACAAGCATCATTGTAAAATGAGACTCCTGCCATCGTTCAATGAGCCATTCATGCAGGCCTCTTTTTGTAAGTGCGTCCAATTTGCCGAAAGGCTCGTCCAAAAGCATAACTTCTTTTTTACATAAGACGCTCCGCAAAAAAGAAGCGCGTTGTTTCATTCCTCCAGACAGCATGTACGGATAATGGTCACCGTATTGTTCCAATCCAAAGGCGGGAAGCAACTGCTTCGCTTCTATTTTTGCTTCTTTTTTCTTCATTCCCTGTACTTCTAGGCCGATCGTGACATTTTCGATAATTGTCCGCCATGGCAAGAGAACATCGTTTTGCGGCATATAGCTGACTTTTCCAGTTTTGCCGACAATCGACTGGCCATTTAAAAATATGTCGCCTGAATCTGGCAAACTCAGTCCCGCGATTAAATCGAGCATAGTGCTTTTCCCGCAGCCGCTCGGACCGATAATGCTGACAATTTCGCCTTCCTTAATATGAACGGATATGTTTTGAATTGCGGTAATGTCATGCGAAAAAGTTTTCGTCACATTTTTTACGCATAACTTATTTTGGGAGGAATTCATTCGTAAACGCCTTCCTCGTATCGATCTTTTTCGAGAGGAGTTTATTTTTATACATCCAATCCGCATAACGTGACCACACTTCTTGTTTTTGCACACCCCAACGGCTGCTATCGGCCTGATATTGTTTGCTTAACCATTGCTGGCTATTTAACACTAATCCACGGTCCAATTCAGGAACATCTTTCACAAGGATGCCTGCCGCTTCTTTCGGATGTTTAATTGCAAAGCTATAGCCTTCTGATAACCCTTTCATAAATTTTTTCACAAGCGGTTTATTCGTCTTTGCCATTTTTTCGTTGGTGATAATGACCGGAGTATAGTAATCAAGAGCAGGGTCTAAATCTTTCACCATTAAAATATTGATGTCTTTTCCTTTTCGTTTCGCCTCGACTCCATCCCAGCCGTAATAAATCCATTCAAAATCGGCGTCTTTGCCGATCGAAGTAAAAAAGTTCGTCTGGCCCAGCGTTACGTTTTTCACTTTTTTATAATCGGCGCCATCTTTCTCCATAACCCCTTTGATCATCGCTTCTTCCGCCGGCGATCCCCATCCGCCATAGCGCTTTCCTTCGAAATCTTTTGGACGAGTAATGTGGTCTTTTTTTAGCGAAGCAAAACCTGATGTATTGTGCTGGATGACGGTCGCAATCGAGACGATCGGAATACCGCTTGCTCTTGAGTTCGTTACGTTTTCCTGGTACGATACGCCAAAGTCTGCCTTTCCCCTGGCGACAAGCTGTTCGGCCGATGTTCCTTCTCCAGGCGGGAGAATCTCAACATCCAAACCTTCTTTTTTAAAATAGCCTTTATCCTTCGCCACATAAATGCCAGTATGATTCGTGTTTGGCGTCCAGTCTAACATGATCGATACTTTCTGTAATTTTTTCGTTCCTTTTTCCGTTTCCGATTGCTTCTCGTTCGCGCAGCCGGACAATAATAAAATGCCTGCAATAATGGGCACGGTCCATTTCTTCATTGATTGTTACCTCCTATTTGCCCTGCAATTTCTTATGCTTATAATGCCAGGGCATAAGTATTCTGGCAATCATTTCAATCCAACCAAATATGATTAAACTTAAAATAACAATAACTAAAATTATGGCAAATACGCGTTCGGTTAAAAAAGACTGAGAAGAGCGGGTTAAAAAAATGCCAAGACCTTTGCTCGCTCCAAGCCATTCCCCAATGACGGCGCCCATAATGCTATATGTTCCAGCAATTCGGAGGCCCGAAAAAAAATGGGGCATGCTTTCAGGAAATTGAACCATTCTGAATATTTGCAAACGGTTCGCGCCCATCGACTTTAATAATCGTATTTTATCCCGATCAACAAGACGAAATCCATCCGCCAGATTTACGGCTATCGGGAAGAAGCAAACGAGCGCGACGACAATGACTTTCGGCAAGAGTCCATACCCGAACCACATTAAAAAAAGCGGTGCGACCGCAATGATCGGTACCGTTTGGGAAATGACAAGAAGCGGATAAACCGCTAAACGAATCATTTCAGAACTTTCAATAACGACAGCAATAATAACGCCGATTATGATCGCTGCTCCGAGTCCGATTAACGTTTCATAAATCGTTTGAATAGAATGATCAATTAACAAATCCTTGCTTTGTATAAGTGACTTGACAATCGATAAAGGGCCCGGCAAAATCCATTTTTCAATCTGGAAGATACGTACGGCCGCTTCCCATAGGACAAGCAGCAATAGCAACAGCCATGCCGGAAAGACGATTTTTTTCCAGAGCAAGTTATGATCTGTATTTCTTAATTTTCTCATCCATCGTGACCCCTTCTGGGCGGTAATGAATATTAATGGTTGTCAATACATCAAGCGCGCCGGCTTTAATGCAAGCTTCCTGTGCCTCTTTTACAATGTTAAGAAGATGGTCCATTTCCCCTTCCATCACTGTCTCCATAGCGCCAACTTCATATTTCACTCCCGAAGCCTGCACGACCTCTATTGCCTTATCGACCACTTCATACGTATTGCCATCTTTTACTTTTGGAATCACTTTAAAGCTTACAAGAACATCAGCCATTTTGATTTCTCCTTTATATACTTTTTTTCGCAATAAAAAAAGCCGCCAAACGGGCAGCATACGAGCAGAAAGATATAGAGTTATAGCTAAAATCCCTCCGCTGGCATTACCCAGATCAGGTTATAGGGTCGGTGCCTATTTGCGGGCACCCTCTCAGCCAGGCCTCTCCCGGCTCCCCTTTATGCTTTTATTGTCATCGTTATTGTAGCAAAGGGGGTGGATGTTGTAAATATCATCCTCCAGATTGGTCAACCTAATAAAGGTTGTTCAAAAAGTCCGGGAAAAATTACCGTCGAATCTCTTCGTTGGCTTGCTTTTGCGCTACTCACGTATAAAAAACGCCATACGCGTTGTACCTGCGTCTATTAGCTTATGCTTGGAAGTAGGCTTCCTCGGTACAAGGCCGCATAGAAGCGGTTCGTGTAGTAGCCTTGCTCAAAGCTTCGCCGCCTCGATCTTCCGACGCACAGGACGTGCTAGTGCCAGCGTTGTCACAGGACGGGACGGTATTTGCTGGCGACGGCTCTTTTTGTCCTCCTTTTTGAACACGCAATGAGAAGGGAGGTGAGTCATCGTGTCTAAGAAAAGCACTGGAAAAGGCAAGGCAGCTTCTAGCGTGAACCCGCAGGGAAAAAGCCCTGACGCTGAATTCGGCATGGAGCCGAAAACCGAGCTTGAAAATCGAGCGAAGAAGAAAAATACGAGGATCTAAAAAAAGCGCCTCTTAAGGCGCTTTTTTTAAACATGTGTTTTCGATGAAATGCCATTTGCTTTGACGATCGCCTGTTCTAGATCTTCGATTAAATCGTCGATATGCTCAATTCCAACCGAAAGGCGAATTAAATCTTCCGTTACCCCAGCTTCCTTAATCTCCTCAGGACTTAGCTGCTGATGGGTAGTGCTTGCCGGATGAATAATTAAGCTTTTTGCATCGCCTACATTTGCTACGTGCGACCATAATTGAACAGAATCGATCACTTTTTTCCCGGCCTCTCTCCCTCCTTTAATTCCAAAGACAACGACGCTACCTGCACCATCTGGTAGATATTTTTGGGCAAGGGATTTGGATGGATGCGTCTCTTGCTCGGGATAGAGTACCCACTCGATGCCGGGGTGATTTTCAAGGTAGCGAACGATTTTTCGCGTATTCGCGATATGTTCTTTCATCCGGACGTGCAATGTCTCAATTCCTAAACTAATTTGGAACGCGTTGAACGGACTAAGCGCTACACCAATATCGCGCAAAAATTGCACTCTTGCTTTAATGATGAAAGCCGCCTTGCCAATGTCTTTTGCATATACAAGATGGTGATAGCTCGGATCAGGCTGGGTGAACCCCGGGAAATTCGGCGAATCCCAATTAAATTTTCCGGCGTCAATTATAATCCCACCGAGTGTCGTGCCGTTGCCTCCGAGCCATTTTGTCGCGGAATGGACGACGATGTCTGCCCCGTGTTCAATTGGCCTGCATAAATATGGAGTTGCAAATGTGTTATCGACAATAAGCGGGATTCCATGCGCATGGGCGATGTCCGCAAACGCTTGAATGTCAAGCACTTCTAAGCTCGGGTTGCCGATCGTTTCGGCGAAAACGGCTTTTGTTTTTGGCGTAATCGCCTCCCTTAACCCTTCAAGGTCGCCAGGTTCAACAAACTTTGTCGTTATTCCGTATTTTGGCAAAGTTGTAGAAAATAAATTGTACGTCCCGCCATAAAGTTTCGAGGCAGAAACAATTTCATCCCCCGAATTGGCGATGTTCATAATCGCGGTTGTAATTGCCGCCATCCCGCTTGAAACCGCGAGCGCCCCGACTCCTCCTTCAAGTTGGGCGACACGTTCTTCGAGTACGGCAACGGTAGGGTTTCCAATCCTCGTATAAATATAGCCTTCTTCTTTTAATGCGAACAAATCAGCTGCATGATCCGTGTTTTCAAACAAATACGCATTCGACTGATGAAGAGGAATGGAACGCGCACCCGTATCGTCCACTTTTAATCCTCCGTGAATGCTAATGGTTTCAAATCGATACCCCATATTTCAACCGTCTCCTTTTTTATTTTTTATACAATAAAAAAACACCGCTCTTGAAAGAAAGAGAGATGTTCGATCCGTAAACGGCACGCTCTCCCTTATCTTTCAAAGCTCATCCGCTTTGCAGGAATTGGCACCTTTCCAGAACATACTGGCGGTTGCCGGGTTTCATCGGGCCAGTCCCTCCACCTCTCTTGATAAGAGCAACGATGTTAAATTATTTATTAAAATACAACACTATTCTGAATTTGTCAAATACGATGATTACTCAACGAAATAAACCTTTTTGCTCGGCAATTCGAGGCAGTTCAGGCGTCCGCCAAAAACAGCTCCTCCGTCAATTCCGATAATTTTGTTATCAGCAAAATACACGTCTGAACAATCATGGAACGAATTCGTTGGCGTATGCCCGAAAATGACTGTTTTGTCACCGTTGTAGCCATTATGAAACTCTTCGCGGATCCAAATTAAAACGTAAGGGTCCGTTTCCTGGATCGGAGTGGTCGGGTGAACGCCGCCATGAACAAAAATATAGTCATCCGTTTCATAAAAATAATCAAGATTTTCTAAAAAAGTTTTATGCTCCTCCATCAGCTCGGACTTCGTATGCTCATTGACTGTTGCTATAATTTCCCCCTGTTCAATGCTAAGCGAATATTGATAGCTTTTCAATGTACTCTGTCCACCGTTTCTTATCGTCCAATTATCCCAAACCTTTTTGTCTCCATTCATCGCTCTTACGAGCATATCATCATGATTCCCTTTTAAAACGACAGCCCCGTTTTCTTTTAACTGAATGACCTTTTCAACGACACCACTAGAATCTTCGCCTCTGTCGACATAATCTCCCAATAAAATCAATTGGTCTACGGAAGAATTATAATTAACTTTCTCTAGCAATTGTTCAAACTTCTTCAGTTCTCCATGAATATCGCTTATGGCCAGTATTCTTTTCACAAAAAATCCTCTTTCTGTCAAAAAGCTTTTTTATCATTATACACTTTTCTCCATAATTTGAATAGTCCAACAGGTTAAAACGAGAAAAAGGGCGTCACCTAAAATCCATCTTTTAGGCGGCCCCCTCTAAATAAATTATAGCCAAACTGTCTTTTCTTCGAAAGGCGTTCGGCGGGTCGCTTTCACTTCTTCTCCTTCTTTCGGATATCCTAGAAAAACGGTTCCTACCACTTTCTTGTCTTCTGGCGAACCGATAAAACGGTGGAGCCTCTCGTCGTGGACGAGCCCGACGCCTCTTGTTCGCCAGACAAACCCGAGTCCAAGATCGCAGGAAGCGAGCCACATCGAATGGATCGCACAACAAGTCGCATATTCATTATCGATAGAGCTTGCTTCATCTCCCGGAATGATGTCTGAAGTAACAACAATGATGACTGGAGTGTTTTTGACGACAGCTAACGAGCTTTCGACTAAATGCGGTTTCGTCGGAAAACGCTCATTTAAATAGCCGGCCGCAATCGCCTCATACTTCTTTTTCGCTTCTCCTCTTATGACGAAAAAGGTCCACGGCTCCCGCAGTCGGTCATTAGGCGCCCATGTCGCCGCTTCAAGCAGTTGCTTGATTTTTTCTTCTTCCACTTCTTTATTTTCATAGTTTCGAATCGCGCGTCTATTTTTTAATGCTTCTAATAGCGACATTTTATCCCTCCGATCCCACTTTATCCGGTTCTATTTTTTTCTCAAACCATTTGATTTTTTCTCTTAATTGGACGACATCTCCCACTAATAAAATGGCTGGATGATTAATTTTCTCCCTCTCTGCCAGTTGGCAAATTGAATCTAACATGCCTGTTACGGTTCTCTGTTTATCCGTCGTTCCCCATTCGATGATAGCCACTTGCGTTTTTGGATCTCTTCCATGTTTCATAAGACTACCAGTAATGTAGCTTAAGTTGCCGACACCCATGTAAAATGCAACCGTATCGATTCCAGTTGCAAGCGCCTTCCAATTCAAGCTGTCCTGTCCTTTTGCTTTTCGGCCATGGCCTGTGACTATCGCAAATGATGAGGCATGCTCCCGGTGAGTGACCGGAATTCCGGCATATGCGGGTGCAGCAATGCCCGCTGTTACCCCCGGTACAATTTCAAATTCGATACCGTGTTCGGCAAGCACTTCCGCCTCTTCCCCCACCCGTCCAAAAACGCACGGGTCTCCTCCTTTTAAGCGGGTAACGATTTTTCCTTCAAGTGCTTTCTCAACAAGCAAATGATTTATTTGCTCCTGGATGAGGGCATGCTTACCTGGAAGTTTCCCGCAGTAGACGAGTTCCGCATCCTTTTTCGCATGATTAAGCAGCTCTTTATTGACAAGCCGATCGTAAGCGATACAGTCTGCCTTCTGGATACATTCTAACCCATAGACGGTTATGAGCTTCGGATCGCCAGGACCTGCACCGACTAAATATACTTTCCCTTTATTCATCCCGCTCGCCCTTTCTCTATTAACTTAGTAAATTGTTCTTCTCTCTCCTCGTATAGTCCTTGACGTGTCATTTCTAAAAAACGTGGATGCAATAATTCTTTTAATAGTTTCTTTCTTACATGTTGATCCTTAATCTCTCGTTTAACATACTTTCGGCATTCGTCTAAAAATTCCATATACTCTTCATAACTTTCATCAAAAATGCAGGAAAGGGTCTCGATCATTTGCTTTGCCAAACCCGGGCTTGCCCCGGATGTCGATACGGAAATGCTCAATTTTCCGCGTCTTAACGTCGAAGGCACGATAAAATTGCTTAAATCCGGGCGGTCGACAAGATTGATTAATTGATGATTTTGCGCCGATTCATAAACTCTCAGATTGACACCCGCATTGTTTGTCGCTGCGATAATGAGAAAAGCTTCGCGGCAGTCTTTTTGATCAAACCGTTTATTTTCCCAGCTTAATTTCCCGCTGGAAACCCACTCTTTTACTTGTTCTGTAATTGATGGACTGATGACGGTAATTTCCGCGCCAGAGTGAAGCAATCCTTTTATTTTTCTTTCAGCGATCACACCGCCTCCGACGATAACAACTTTTTTTCCTTTTAAATCCAACATTGCTGGATAATATGTCATATGTTGAACATCCCCTGTTAATTGGTAGAAATGCCGGCTGATGAAAATGTAGCCATTTTTAACATATTAACAGCAGAAAGCAAAATTGGAAAGGCGACAGCAGCGCCAGTTCCTTCACCGAGACGCATTTCTAAATGCAATAGCGGCTTCTTCCCTAATCGTTCGATTGCGATCTGGTGGCCCGGTTCCACCGACTCGTGCCCGATAATCATATAGTCTTTCGCTTCTGTAGCCATTTCGACTGCGAGTAAAGCAGCAACCGTGCAAATAAATCCATCGACTAAAATCGGAATTTTGTTTTCGGCTGCAGCTAACATCGCTCCGGCCATACCACAAATTTCAAGCCCGCCCACTTTACTGAGAATGTCAAGCGGGTCTTTCGAATCCGGTTTTCTAGCTTGTAATGCTCGCTTGATTACGTCCTGTTTATGTGCGAGTTTCCCGTCTTCAATTCCAGTACCACTCCCAACAAGAAGCGCGATATCTGTGCCTGTCAGAGACGCTAATATCGCGGAACTTGCTGTTGTATTGCCAATCCCCATTTCGCCGGGGATAAGGCATTTGATCCCTTCGCGAATCATCATTTCCGCTTCAGTAAACCCGACATCAATCGCGCGAATGGCCTCCTCTCTAGCCATTGCATCTTCCGTGCAAAAGTTCGCAGTGCCGTATTTGATTTTCCGGTCGACAACGGCTTTGAAGTTCACGTCATTGGCCACGCCAATGTCAACAATTTTTAACCGTGCGCCGATTTGCCTTGAGAAGACGTTAATCGCCGCCCCGCCATTCGCAAAATTTCCGACCATTTGTGCAGTTACTTCCTGAGGAAATGCGGATACTCCTTCTTCTACTATGCCATGGTCAGCGGCAAATACGATAACCCCGGGAGGCGTGACTACCGGATGCGATTGCGATGTGATTTCAGCAAGCTGAATTGCCAGCTCCTCAAGCCGCCCGAGACTTCCAGGTGGCTTTGTCAATGTATCGATATAGGAACGAACCTCTTTCCCTTTTTCTTTATCTACCGGTTGTATGAAACAATCAATGGACATCAAAGGCTTGCTCCTTCCGATCATTTTTCCACTTTGTGGAGGCGCGAATCCACCGCTTTACCATTTGCGGACAAGAAGCAAAATGAAAATGGGTATAACCTGCGATCAGATTGCCGTTCATATATCCTTCTTTCTTGATCCCGCGCATCCCTTTCGTTTCATAGGCGGGACTGAATTTTTCGTCGCTATGGAACGTCGAATAATGAAACTCGTGCCCTTTCGCTTTTTGGCCGTTCTCCAATAAAAAATTTCCTTCCGTACCCGTGATCTCCCGGTATCCGAGCGCTGCTAATTTAGTTTGCATGTTTATCGTCCCGGGAATGAGGCCCACCATTGGAAAGATGGATCCATCCGTTGTCTCAATCGATTGGTTCAAGTACATAAAACCGCCGCATTCGGCTAACGTCGGCATTCCGCTTTCTACTGCCCCTCTGATCGATTCCTTCACACGTTCATTTTTCGACAGCCTCTGGGCGAACTCTTCCGGAAAGCCGCCGCCGATGTACAATCCGTGAACATTCGGAGGAACGGGCTCGCCGTTTAACGGAGAAAAATATACACATTCAGCTCCAAAACTTTCCAACAACTCAAGGTTTTCTTCATAATAAAAATTGAAAGCGGCATCTTTCGCAACAGCAATGCGGACATCTTTATTTCCACGAGGCTGGAATAAAGAAGGGCCTTCTGATTCAATTGACGTCGTTTTGGCTGCCTCAAACAGCCCGTCGACATCGACCGTTTCCAAAACGCATGTTGCCAGTCGTTCAAAAAACGGATCAAGCTCTCCGCGCTCTATCGAAGGGACCAGTCCTAAATGCCGCTCCGGAATTTCGATGCCGGATTCCCTCTTTAAGTAACCGAAAACAGGGATCTGGCATTCCTTTTCAATCGCCGTTTTTACAATCCGATAATGCCCAACGCTTCCGACGTTATTCGCGATCACCCCGATGATTCTCGGACCATCTGCAAAACTTTGAAAACCTTTAACGATCGCCGCTGCGCTTCTTGCCATGCTCGCACAATTGACGACAAGAACGACGGGGCTGTCGGTCAAGACGCTAATCTCGGCCGTCGTACCTTCGTTTGTCTCGGGGGTTTTTCCATCGAAAAAGCCCATGACCCCTTCAATGATGGAAATGTCAGCATCCTTAGAACCTCTATTTAATATTTCTTTCACAACATTTTTTTCAAGCATCCAGCTGTCTAAATTGCGGGACGTTCTTTTCGTCACAGCCGTATGGTATGTTGGATCGATATAATCCGGCCCGCATTTAAATCCCTGAACGACATATCCTTTTTTTCTGAATGCTGCCATCAGTCCGATCGTAAGCGTCGTCTTGCCGACCCCGCTTCCCGTTCCTGCGATGACCAATCTTCTATCTGTCATTACTTTCCCGCCTTTTATCATTCAAATGAAATAATGCCTACAGAAATCGTCACATTTCCCGACTTTTTCTTCACGAGAGCGAGCTGTTCGGCGCCAGTGTATAACCGAACAGCAGGTTCGCTCACGCCATAAGCGCCCGTATATTTATAAACGGTATCGGATGGCGCTTCAATTTTCGCCCCATTCAATTGGTCCGGGGAATAATAAACGAACTCCCAGCCATGTTTCCCGACGATTTCGAGCAATCCTTCTTCATCTTTCTTTAAATCAATCGTGCATATCGCTTTAACGCTCTTAATGGAAAATTGCAATTCAAAAAGCGTTTCTTCAACAACTTGTTCAATTTCAGCGGCGGACGTACCGCGGTTGCAGCCGATCCCAAGTCCGATTACTTTCGGGCGATAAAGAACGCCATTATGTAAAATTGATTTTTCTTCCTCCGTCAACAAGCGGTGTGTCACGACCAGGGCTGCCTCCGGGTCATATGGGAGCGCCTCTTGTATTGATGAAAAAACACGGATGTTTTTGGGTAGCGGCGTGTCTATATGCCACCAATCCGTTTCGCCCGATTCCTGGATGACTGCGACCCTTTCTTCATTGACGACGGATGCGCTAACCGGCGTTAATTTTTCAGCTGACTCCCATTGCCAGCCGAACCGGGAACCGAATAAATCGACAGGGATCGTCTTTTGCACATCTGATGCGGTTGTAATAATTGGCCTCGCATTAATCGCCGCAGCAACTTCGCGCGTCAGTTCGTTTGCTCCCCCTAAGTGTCCTGAGAGTACGCTGATCACATGCTCTCCTTTATCATCGATGACAACGACAGCGGGATCTGTTTTTTTATCTTTTAATAAAGGCGCAATCATCCGGACGACGGCACCTAATGAAATAATGACGATGATTCCTTTATATGATTGAAAAAGAGCTGGAAAAAGAAGACGGACGCTGCCGGTAAACATCTGGATGTTCCGCTCCTTTTCATCCCCTTTTTCAAACTTGGCCATATAATACAGATCGGAGTTGGAAAATGTTGCAGCGAGTTTTCTTGCAAGGGTTACTCCGTGTTTTGTAATCGCAACGATAGCATAACTGTTCGTCTTTTGTATGTTGGCTAACCTGTCTTCACATAATTCAATCATGAAGTTGTCACACCTTTTCGATACCCGTGGGTAAATGAAGCATCGTATAGTTTCGAGCGAAATTCTTCCTTTTCATGGATGTTTGGATCAAGCGCCCAACCTGCCAGAATCATCGCATGTTTGCGGATTCCATTCTTTCTCATGTCTTCATCTAAATGTTCCAAGGTCGTCCTGACAACCAATTGATCGGGCCATGTCGCCCTCTGGACGACGGCAACCGGGGTTTCCTTTTTCCAACCGGCATCGACAAGCTCTTTCACAATCTTTTTCGTCAGGGTTGCACTTAAGAAAAGGGCGATCGTGCAATGGTGTTTCGCCAGATCCTTCAGCTTTTCCAGCTCCGGCACGGGCGTCCGCCCTTCTGCTCTTGTCAAAATTACCGTCTGGGTCAATTCCGGGATGGTCAACTCTGCTCCAATTGCGGCTGCAGAAGCAAATACAGAACTAACACCCGGTATGATTTCAACCTCAATACCTTCCTTTTTCAAAAGCGAGATCTGTTCCATAATGGCGCCATATACGGACGGATCGCCTGTATGTACACGGGCAACGCATTTTCCTTGTTTCACCCGTTCGGCCATAATCTCTACCATTTCCTTTAAATGCATTCCCGCCGTCTTCAAAATTTCAGCCCCCGGCTTTGCCCTTTCTATTAAAGTATCATTGACTAAAGAGTCAGTATAAAGAATCACATCCGCCTCCTGCAAAATCTTCAATCCTTTTACCGTAATTAAATCCGGGTCACCGGGTCCTGCACCAATCAAGTAAACTCTCACTATTTTCTCACCACCATTAGCGTTAAATATTCAAGCTCCGTGCCTTCCAATTCTTCCACGTTCCAAATGACCTCTTCTTCCGACGTCACTTTTGTAACGACTTGAGCCTTGTCTATAAGATCTAAATCTTTCAATACCCGGAGCATCAAGTCGATCACTTTCGCCACTTTTAAAAAGATGACGCAATCATTTTCTTCAATCAAGTTTTTCATGGTTTCATAGTCATCTCTTGCAGGAACGATGGCGACTTTTTCATCCCCGTCTGCAAGAGGGAGCGAAAGGCGTGATGCCGCTCCATTAATGGACGAGATGCCCGGGACCGTCTTTATATTGACTTCAGGGTGGCGCTTTTTCATCAGCTTCATCATATGGATGAACGTGCTGTAAAGAAGCGGATCGCCTTCCGTCACAAACGCGACATCCTTCCCCTCTTGCAATTTGTCCCAGACGAGTTGTACCGTCTTTGTCCATTCCCTCTCCAGGGTTGTTTCATCTTTTGTCATCGGAAACACTAATCCGAGCATTTCTTTCTCACCGGGCTTGATATACACATCAACGATTCGATGGGCATAGCTTTTGCTTCCTTTTCTTTTTTTCGGATAAGCGATGACCGGTGAATCCTTGATCACCCGAAATGCTTTGACAGTAATAAGCTCAGGATCGCCCGGCCCAACCCCTAATCCGTATAACGTGCCATATGCTGTCATTCTTCTTCCCCTTCCTTTCTGTAGGCCGTAATAATGTAAACCGGGTTTAACGGAACAAAACGCGTCATTTGCAAAATCGGCTTGCTTCTCGAAACTTGAACGAGGCTAATTTCCGTCTCATATCCCGCCTCATGAAACGTTTCTTTGGCGATGTAAAGATTCTCGATCGTCGCTGCGTTTAAAACGATCCGTCCCCCTTTTTTCAGGCGCGAACAGCACGTATGAATCAACTCTTTTATTTCCCCGCCTGTTCCGCCGATAAATACCGCATCGGGATCGGGGAATTGCTCCAATCCTTCTGGCGCCTTTTGGTTGATGACCGTAAAGTCTGTCCGGAATTTCCTCTGGTTTTTCAGGCAGTTTTCAATGTCGGCTTCATTTTTTTCAATCGCATATACTTCCCCATCCGTTGCGATTTTTGCCGCTTCAATGGCAACGGAGCCCGTGCACGTGCCAATATCCCAAACGACGCTGTCTTTTTTCAAGCGTAAGGCCGAAATGCTCAAAATACGAATTTCCTTTTTCGTGATCAATCCTTTGTCCGGCTTGCGCTGAAAAAACTCTTCGTCATCAATGCCCAACGGCCATACAGGCCCCGGGGATCTTTTCTTTAAAATGACAACATTCAATGGCGAAAATTCACGGTCCGTTAATTCAGAAAGTTCAAACCAGCCGCATTTTTCATCTTCGCCTTCCAAATTTTCCGCAACGAATGCCTTATATTCAGTGACCCCGAATGAAAGCAAGTAGCTTGCGATTTTCCCCGGCGTATTTTCTTTATCCGTTAAAATAGCGATTTTCGGCTTGCCGTCGATCCGCTGTACGAGGCCATTCAAGCTCCTCCCGTGAACGCTGGTGAAATAGGCATCTTGCCAGCTTTCGCCCATTTTTGCAAAGGCAAGCTGGACAGAGCTTAAATAAGGGTAGACTTCGACTTTCACTTTCTTTGATAAGTAGCTGCCTATTCCGTAAAAGAGCGGGTCGCCTGAAGCCAATACAACCGCATCTCTTGATTCATGTTGAAGTCGTTCGACAATGCTTTTCAGTCCCCCTCTAATTGCGACTTTTTCACCATTGTAAGCTGGAAAATAAGATAATTGCCGCTCTCCTCCAAGCAATACTTCGCTTTCCTCAATCCATCTTATAAGCGTTTGAGGAAGACTTTCTTTGCCGTTATTTCCGATGCCGATAATTTTAACCGTTTGCGTCAATTCGAACAGCCCTCCCTAATAATTGTCCTTTCATCGTGTAAATGGCCGTTTCGATTTCCATGCCGCCATTCACCTCGTTTAAACCACTTATGCAGCAGGCCTCACATAGCTTTTCAAAAAACGTCTGGCACCCCGCCTCACGCATTAAGTCGCCTACCTGTGAAGCGGTGTTCGCCTCTTGAATTTCCGCAATAAGCTCCTCCTTTGCACCTGCCGCTTTCGCTGTTTCAGCAAGAAAACCAAAATCGACCGGGGCGCTTTTCGAATGGACCATCATGACCCCTTGCGCAATTTTAGAAAACTTGCCCATCATGCCGACAAGGGATACTTTCTTGATGTTTTGCCGCTTGCATTGTTTAAGAGAAAAGCCGACGAAATCGCCCATTTCAATAAAGGCTTCTTCCGGCAGGTGGGTAAGGAGCTCCATCGCGAATTTTTCGCTCCTTCCCCCCGTTGTAAGGACGACATGATCGCATCCGCTAGCACGTGCGACGCTGATCGCCTGAACGATACTAGCTTTATATGCGGCTGTCGAAAACGGAACAACGATGCCCCGCGTCCCCAATATAGAAATGCCGCCAATGATTCCAAGCCTCGCATTTAACGTTTTCTTGGCGATTTCCTCTCCGTCCGGAACGGAAATGACGATTTTAATCCCTTTTTCCACGTCAAATTCATTAAGTACGTTCTCTGCAGTCGTGATAATCATTTTCCGCGGAACGGGATTGATGGCCGCCTCGCCGACAGCGACGGGTAAGCCTGGTTTTGTCACTCTTCCGACACCTTCGCCTCCATCAAGAATGATGCCCCGCTCGCCGCTCCATGTCACGGTAGCAACAATTCGCGCCTGATGAGTGGCATCAGGGTCATCTCCGGCGTCTTTAATTGTTTCAGCGACGGACATGTCCCCATTCACTTCACATTTTTCGATTTTAAAGGTCGCTTCCTTGCCAATCGGCAAACGAATGGTCGCTTCCTTCTGAGGTTCATGAGTGATCAAACCTATCAATGCGGCTTTTGCTACAGCTGTTGCGCAAGCCCCCGTCGTATAGCCGTGCCGCATGTTAGATGGATCTTTTTCTTGCTTTTTATTCATCTTTACACCTGTTCTGCGATGAGAGAAAGTGCATTTAGTGCAGCAACTGTAATTGTACTTCCGCCTTTCCGACCGACGTTCGTGATAAACGGCACATCCAATTTAGCCAGCTCTTCTTTCGACTCGGCCGCAGAGACAAATCCGACCGGGAGACCGATGATGAGGTCTGGTTTCGCGATGCCTTCTTTAACTAACCGAATAAGCTCAAGTAAGGCCGTCGGCGCATTTCCGATCGCATATATGCCGCCTTCATTTTCTTTTATCGCTTTTCTCATCGAGATGATCGCCCTTGTTGTATCCAATTGTTTTGCCTCTTCCATTACATCAGGATCGGATATGTACACATTGATCGATCCGCCATGTTTTTCAATCCGTTGTTTGGTGATTCCGACTTGCACCATTTGCACGTCACAAATGACATTTCTCCCTTTCTTAATGGCGCTTACTCCCGCTCGGATGCTATCGGGGTGAAACAAGATGCTTCTTCCAAGTTCAAAGTCGGCAGAAGCATGGATAATGCGCTGGACCACCGGATACTGCTCCTCCGTAAAAGGATGGTCGCCAAGTTCTTCAGTGATCATTTCAAAGCTTTTCCCTTCAATTAATTGAGGCTGCACCGTAATCGGCTTAAATTCTGTTTTAAAATCCATCGTTATTTCGCTCCTTATCCCATGTTTACGAGACTTTTCAAGTGATCAATCACGCTTTGAAAATCGGAATAAACGGTTCCATAGTTGATTTTTGGACGCTTGATCATAATCGTTTCAATCCCCGCTTCAAGTGCTGCTTCCAGCTTTTCATCGACCGCTCCTCGTTTTCCGCTTTCTTTAGTAATCATAAGCGTCACGTTATAGTGGTCGAATAGCGCTCTATTCAGTTCCTTTGAAAATGGCCCTTGCATCGCCACGATGTTTTTTTGTTCAATTCCGAGCGCCTCGCATTTTTCCATATTGTCTTTGCGTGGAAGCATGCGGGCAATGAGCCTTGTGCCCTCCACTTCTCTCAACCGATTGGCAAAAATGTGAAGGGTTTTGCTCCCGGTCGTAAGCATAATGACGCCTTTTTTCGTTGCTGCAAGGTCTGCCGCTTCCTCATACGAGCTTGCGAACGTTATCTTCTCATGGCGGAAGTTTTGCGTTTCCCGCTCATAACGGATGTATGGGACGTTCGCACATTTCGCGCCGTTTACGGCATTTTTTGACGCCTCTTCGGCAAACGGATGGCTCGCATCGACGACCGCCTGCGCTTTCCTCTCCTGAATGAGGGCTGCCATTTCGGAATCTGTCAATCTGCCGACACGCACGTCCAATCCAACATCGCTCAAACTTTTTCCTGCATTTTCCGTTACAACGGTCGTTAAAACGTTAAACCCGTTTTCTTTTATTTTTAATGCGAGTTCTCTTGCGTCACTCGTCCCTGCCAGCACTAAAATCATTTCGTTTCACCTACTTTCGTGAACATGATGATGCCCATGATGGTGATGATGTCCATGATCATGGCCGTGATCGTGATGATGGTGGTGATCAATATGCTCCATCGCGTTAATACGGTACTGGCATGTATCGCAGTTCATTTTCACTTCGCCCTCTAGCGCTTCTTCCACTCGATCTTTGATGATCTTCTGTAGCTTTGGGTGGAAGCCGAAATAATCAGCCAAAAGAAATTCGTTGTTCGGGTATTCGTTCTTGAACCCCTCGAGCATCTCGGCCATCCGGTTCATCAATATGCCTGTAAATAAAAAGTACGGCAGCAAAATCACTTTTTTCGCCCCGAGCTTCAGGCAGCGCTCAACCCCTTCATTGACTAGCGGTGAAGTCACGCCCATAAAAGCCGGCTCGACCCACTTAACGTTCCACCTCTCCCATAGCAATCTAGAAATCTTGTAAAGATCGCTGTTGGCATCAGGATCGCTTCCTCCCCTGCCGATGAGAAGGACTGCGGTTTCTTCATCTGGTTCCTTTGCATCAAAACCGATTGTCTTAAGACGGCTGTACAAAATGTCCGCTGTTTCTTCGTGAATGCCGATCGGGCGGCCATAAGTGAATCCGATGAATGGATACTTGTCCCTGGCCTCATCAATCGTGGCTGGAATATGTATTTTTGAATGTCCCGCCTGGAGCAAAATTATCGGTATGACATATACATGGCTTGCCCCTTTTTTTGCGCATTGGTCGATTCCTTCCATGATCGATGGCGAGCCAAATTCGAGAAAACATGTTTCAATAATGAGATCTTTGCCCAGTTTTGGCGTAAGCAATTTGATAAACGTTCTTACTTCTTCATTTCCTTCTTCCAACTGGCTCCCATGCCCTACAAACAATATAGCCTTCATTTAGCCATCCTCCTAAAAAGCCTACTCTCCGCATGGAGCCGGCTCAAGTTTGATTTTTGGTGCGATCTCTTGATGCTTGAATCCTTTAATTTCTTTTACTCGTTTGAAAAACTTGTAAAATCTTTCATTCGGATGTCCTTTTTCTTGATAGAATTCGATAATGTCAGCCACTAAATCTACTAATTGATCAGGCTCAATTCCTTCTGCGACAGGCTGGGCCGGATGAGCCGTCCTGCCTGCAGGTTTGGCGCCTAAAAACAAATCAAACTTTCCTTTCCGATAGACGATCCCGATATCTTCCATAACCGCTTTATAGCATGCCATGCCGCACCCGTTAAAACCGATGTTCATTTCTTTCGGAAGCGCCATTCCTCCAAGCCGTTCTTGAAGCTCCTCGGCATATGGAATCGATTCCGCCTTTTCCCCATCGCAAAAATCGCAAGCCTTCACCGTAAGCACATCGCCGATCGGCATTAGAAGAAAGCCGGCAGAATGCAACTTCTCTGTTACCATATCTGGATCTGTTGTCGGAATGCGCAAGACGATCTGGTGATTTGGCGTATATTCCATGCTTCCGTTTGATCCAACAACTTCCGCAAGAGTGATCATTTGCTCCGGTGTAAACCGCTTATTCGCGACCCCCGGGCTCACCGCCAATTCAAAAATGGACTCGATTGGCTGCCCGGCCGTTATGAAGGATTTTTCAGCGCTTCGTTCTTCTTTATCAACCATGCCTAACGCTTCAAGAGCCAATTCCAAAGAGTCATTTGCATCCGTTTTTGATTTCGGGGGCAAAAGGGCAGCCATCGTGCTTTCTTTTCGTTCATTGCCTGTTTGCGACTCGCCAGTTTCGTCTTCCTGTGATAGTGCCCATGGCTCTGCTTCCCTAGATAAACGCTGGTGCGGCTTCAGCCGTTGCTTCTCGCTATTTAGCGTATATTTTCTTTGATAACCCCTTGGCGTGATCATTTTTCCATCGTAAAGAAACGTCGAAGAATTGCCGATAATGACCGTCGTCAACATGCCGATGTCATGATCAAGCATTTCTTCCAGGTTCGTGATAACGACTTGCTGCCGCTCGCGATAGGCGCTTTTCACAAGCCCTACCGGCGTCTTTGGATCACGGTATTTTAATAAAATTTTTTGCGTTTCAACAATTTGCCGCGTTCTGCGCCCGCTTTTCGGATTGTATAAAGCGATGACAAAATCGGCCTGGGCTGCTGCCTCGACCCGTTTTTCGATCAGACTCCACGGGGTTAAATGGTCACTTAAGCTAATCGTGCAGGCGTCATGCATAACGGGAGCCCCGAGCAATGAAGCGCATGAGTTGATGGCCGATATTCCCGGAATGATTTCAACCGCTACACCCGTCTCCTCTTTCCACCCTTTTTCGATCAACACTTCAAAAACGAGTCCGGCCATGCCGTATACGCCTGCATCCCCGCTTGAAATGACGGCTACTTTCTTCCCTCTTTCGGCCTGTTTGACCGCTTCCTGGGCTCTTGATACTTCTTCCGTCATTCCAGTGCTTACAATTTCTTGATCGTCAATCAGCCCTTGAATTAATTCCACGTACGTTTTGTAACCGATAATCATATCGCTTTCTTGTAGCGCCTCTTTTGCCCGTGCTGTAATATGTTCAAAATGGCCGGGACCGAATCCGACGATGAACAGTTTTCCTTTTTGTTCCATTTGCATCCCTCCTTTGTTGTTCACCATCTTTTTTACGTTTTTGAAATGCCAGCGAACGTTACGTTGTTGTCGACTGGCGCCATTGCCCCGCGTCTAAATTCGTAAGTTGTAAATGGCTGCAAACACTTAAGTTCATCTTCCGCCAGCTTTCGGACCATTTCTCTCCCTCTCTCCGGTGTCATACCGTTTAACCATGCGCCTTGCGGGTAAACGATAACGACGCACGCATCTTTGCATCTCCCATTGCAACGCGTTCTTGTCGTATGGATTTTCGAGTCGATGCCAAGCGATGCGATCTCATCGCGCACCGCTTGTGTCACCTCTTCTCCCCCTTTCCTCATACAGCTCGATCCATTACAAATCAAAACATGATGCTCAGTTCCTGTTAAATTCCAGGTCGTCATAGGGCCACCTCTTTACTATTTTTCACCTTCAACTGCAGCTAGTCTTTTAAAAATAAAAAGCACCTCAAGCTTTTGGAAGCTGGAGGTGCTAACATGCATAGCAGAAAAAATGACTAAACTAGTAGTCTACCGCCATTTTACTCCTCCCTCCGAAAAGCAAATGAAACAACATTTAAAAGCAGGTCTCCTGGCTTTGCGCATCATCTTACTTTTGTCCCTTCCCGGCGATTAGAGCCAGTGGCATCGACAATTTCATCAGCGCTTACAGTAGCGGGGGCTGCATCGGATTCTCACCGATTTCCCTATTATCCCTGGAAGTTCATCCCGGGCACTCTTAAATGCAATTATTCGGTTTTCACTGTATTGATAGAATCGAACAGTTTCTATGATATAACATTCTAATAAATTTTAAAATAGAAAAACTTTATTTTAGTGAAAATGCTCGTTTAGCTGGATTTATAAATCTGAATTTTATACTAAATTGAAGCAAAAATCTTATATTTTGTCATAAATGTATGTTACTATCCTTTTATTGAGCTTTTATATTACACACAAATGAGGATTGAAAGCAATGAATCAAACATCTTCTGTTCGGCAAAAACTAAGGCAATTGCTAATTATTTTACTTCCAATTCTAGTCACGCAATTAGCGTTGTATGCGATGAGTTTCTTTGATACAACGATGGCCGGGCATGTCAGTCCGGATGATTTGGCGGGTGTGGCGATCGGCGTCAGTATATGGACTCCTGTCAACACCGGATTAAGCGGCATATTGCTTGCTTTAACACCGATCATTTCGCAGCTTGCCGGCGCAAAAGAGAAAGACAAAGTGCCGTTTAAAGTTATCCAGGGCATATTGCTCGCTGTCTTTCTTTCCATCGTTATTATTGTTTGTGGCATTTTTTTATTGGACCCGATCCTTGATCATATGGATTTGGAAAGTCACGTGCGCGATGTCGCCCGCCGTTTTTTAATCGCCATTTTCATCGGCATAATACCGCTTTTTGTGTACAATGTTTTGCGCTGCTTCATTGATGCATTAGGGCAAACCCGCGTATCGATGATGATTACACTTTGTGCCCTGCCAATCAATGTCGGACTAAATTATTTGTTGATTTTCGGTAAATTCGGCTTTCCCCGCCTCGGAGGGGTCGGTGCCGGTTACGCATCTGCGATCACATATTGGTGTATCGTTTTCATTGCGGTCTTTGTGATTCACCGCATGAAGCCATTTGCGGATTATCACATATTCAAACGGTTGTATGGCGTTTCTTTTGCTGCATGGAAAGAGCAATTAAAAATCGGTGTTCCGATCGGATTTTCGATTTTTTTCGAAACGAGCATATTTGCAGCCGTTACATTGCTTATGAGCGAGTTCGATACAGCCACGATTGCGGCACACCAATCAGCGCTTAACTTTGCCTCGTTCTTGTACATGGTTCCGCTTAGTATCGCCATGGCCCTCACCATTGCGGTCGGCTTTGAGGTCGGGGCAAAGCGATTGAAAGACGCAAAAACGTACAGTTATTTAGGAATCTCGATAGCGGTCATAATGGGGATGCTGTGTGCAATTGGTTTATTCATCTTCAACGAGCAAGTGGCGTCCATCTATACGAATGACAGCCACGTTCTTCAATTGACCAAACACTTTTTAATTTATGCGATTTTCTTCCAACTCTCAGATGCGGTTGCCGCCCCGATCCAGGGAGCGCTGAGAGGCTATAAAGATGTGAACATTACATTTATTTTAGCTTTCGTTTCTTATTGGATCATCGGCCTTCCAAGCGGTATTGTCCTTGCTAAATTCACTTCATTTGGCGCATTCGGCTATTGGATCGGCTTAATTTCCGGTCTCGCCTTTGGTGCGGTCTGCCTTTCCGTCCGCCTTGCCCGCGTACAAAGGAAGGACATCGAGCTTCAGCAAGTTATTTAACGAACCCCCCTCCTTTGAATGGAGGGGGGGCGTCTTTTGCATATTATTCCCACTTTCATTTCATACTGTAAACAACATCATCTTCCTATTAGTGCTCCCCATCCCCGGCAAAATATTGCCGGGTGTTTTCTTTTCAATGAACCTTTCCGCAAGTACCTGCATATTTCATAAAAGGAGAGAATCGTTCGGGAAATCGCAGTGAAAGGGCGACGTGTATGAATCGGTTAAATAAGGTAAAAAAAGAAATAGAGCGCCGATGTACGGAGCTTCTTCGCTTACAATCTGAAGACGGGTCATGGAGATTTTGTTTTGAAAATGTCATATTAACAGATGCGTACATGATTATTGTAATGCGCATGTTTGAATGGAAAGATGAAACCTTAATGAAACGACTTGTATCTCGCATTTTATCCAAACAAGAACGCGATGGGACGTGGAAAGCGTATCCGGATGAAAAAACAGGCAATTTATCTGCAACACTTGAAGCTTATACAGCCCTTCTTTACTCCGGTTATGTACAACCTCATTCCCCCATGTTAAAGAAAGCGGAGAGATTTATTAGAGAAAATGGCGGCATAAAAAAATCGGGTCTCTTGACTCGTGTTTTCTTTTGCTTCAACGGCCTTTATCCATGGCCGGACGTTCCAATCAATCCGACTATTCTTTTCAGCTTGCCCAAAGGCAGCCCGCTGAATTTCTATGATTTCACCAGTTATGCCCGGGCTCACTTTGCACCGGTCATGCTCGGGATTCATCGCAAATTTACAATGATTAACCGGTGGACGCCAGACCTGTCTCATTTAAACGTTAATCACAAACCAAGTACATTATGGGAAGATTTACAAGATCATTATCCTGGCCCTAAATGGCAAATGAAAGCCAACCGGCCATTAACATCTACTGATCGTCTTGCGGAAGATTATATATTGGATCGCATTGAAAGCGATGGGACGCTGTTAAGTTATGCCACTTCCACCTTCCTCATGGTTTACGGACTTGCCGCCATCGGATATGAAAAAGATTCACCAACCATCGTTCGTGCCATTGAAGGATTGATTTCATTACAATGCAAGATAAATGGCCATATTCATATTCAAAATTCCCCGTCAACGATCTGGGACACCTCTCTCGTCAATTATGCGTTGCTCTCAAGCGGCATATCACCTTCTCACCCGCAAATGAAAAAGACGTTGCTCTATTTATTAAAAAAACAACAGACAAAACCGGGCGATTGGATCATTCATAACCGCCATGCGCTTCCAGGTGGATGGGGATTTTCCGAAAGTAATTCGATGCATCCGGATATTGATGATACGCAGGCGGCACTTAGGACGTTAAAAAGATATTCACCCTATAGCAGCAAAGTGAAACGTTCCTATAAAAAAGGGTTGCATTGGTTATTATCGATGCAAAATCGGGATGGAGGATGGGCGGCGTTCGAAAAAAATACAGACAAAAAATGGCTCTCCCGCCTCCCGATCGAAAATGCTGAAGATACGCTTACCGATCCGTCCATGCCTGATTTAACCGGGAGAACGCTGGAGTTTTTAGGGAATTATGAAGATATGAAGCTCGATCACCCGATTATAAAATCGGCTGTTCAATGGTTAAAGAAAATGCAAAAAAAAGACGGCTCCTGGTATGGCCGTTGGGGAATTTGCTTTATTTACGGAACATGGGGGGCCATTACCGGCCTCAGAGCAGCGGGCACACCCATTCAGGATCCATCCATCCAAAAAGGGATCAAATGGCTGACAGCTATCCAAAGACTTGATGGCGGATGGGGGGAATCATGCGAAAGTGACATCTATAAAAAATACATTCCCTTATCGTATAGCACCGTCGTGCAAACCGCATGGGCGCTTGATGCTTTAATTTCCGTCCATCCATACCCGACAGAAGCGATCGAAAGCGGAATTGATTTCCTGTTAAATAAAGAGAACTATACGTATGAAAAAACCCATTATCCAACAGGCGAAGGCCTTCCAGGCATATTTTATATGATCTATCATAGTTACAGTTACATTTTTCCATTGCTCACGTTAAGCCATTATTATCGGAAATATAAAAATGTTGATTAAAGTTGAATCACGATATTTGTCTTTTTCGCTTTTTTCATTTATATTAAAAATGGAATAAAAAATTGAATCGGGATGTGGCGTAGCTTGGTAGCGCGCATGCATGGGGTGCATGAGGTCGCAGGTTCAAATCCTGTCATCCCGACCATTTTTAAGGCGGCTTAATCAGCTGCTTTTTTTACTTTTTATGGGTTTGGATATACTGAAAAATGAATACTTTATAGTTTATTTTCAAAACTTGTTTATCTTTTTTCTCATTAACGGTATAATACCATTGGTTTGCAAAAACTGACGGCTTTCGCAAACATGGTTTGCCGGAAGTCAAATTTTTCTAATCTTTTTCTTGATAATTGGAGGGTTTTGTACATGATTTTTTCTTCAAAAAAAGATTTATTTTTGGACTTACTGTCGAATATTGCCGATAATGTCCAGGAATCCGCGCAGTATTTTGTCGATTGTAAAATAAGCTGCGAATCCGATTTAACCGAATTTGCGAAGAAAATGAAGGAATATGAATCAAAAGGAGACAAGTACATCCACGAATTAATAGTAAATCTAAATAAAACGTTTATTACCCCACTTGAAAGAGAAGATATATTGGAACTGGCAAATAAAATGGATGACATTTTGGATGGAATGGAATCATGTGCTTCCCGTTTTGAAATGTATTCCATTACGAAACCTGATGACTATATGGTGAAATTTGCAAACTATATACTAGAAGCTTCGGTCGAAGTCGCTCAATCAACGAAATTGTTAAACAAAAAGAAATTGATGGACATTCGCCCGCATGCGATTAAAATCAATTATTTAGAATCTGTCTGTGACGAATTATTGCGCGAATGCATTAAGAGCTTGTTCACGAACGAAAAAGATCCGATTAAAATCATGCAATTTAAGGAAATTTACGAAACGTTAGAAGCAATATCCGATAGCACGGAAGACGTTGCTGACACTCTCGAAACCATCATCATGCGCAATGCCTAAAGGAGTATTCAGCTATGGATATGACGCTTTTCATTATCGTATTGATCGTTATTTTCGCCTTTGCATTTGATTTCATCAACGGGTTTCATGATACGGCTAATGCAATAGCCACGTCTGTTTCCACTAAAGCACTTTCGCCGAAAGTTGCTATCGTATTAGCTGCCAGCATGAACTTTATTGGTGCCCTGACGTTTACGGGGGTTGCCAAGACCGTCAGCAAAGACATCGTTGACCCTTTCACGATTCATAACGGGCTCGTTGTCGTGCTTTCCGCGCTTATTGCGGCGATCGCCTGGAACTTGATTACATGGTATTATGGGATCCCAAGCAGTTCTTCCCATGCGATTATCGGCGCGATTGCCGGGGCAGCCATTTCAGCCGCCGGTTTTCACGCCATTCAATACAGCGGATTTATTAAAATTATAGAGGCGTTAATTCTTTCACCTTTTATCGCCCTGGCCGTCGGCTTTATTATGATGACCATCTTTGCATTGATTTTTAAAAACGCAAATCTTTCAAAGACGAATCGAGGATTTCGCACGTTCCAAATTTTCACTGCTGCTTTACAATCATTCTCTCATGGGACGAATGATGCGCAAAAAGCGATGGGGATCATTACGCTGGCCCTTATTTCTGGCAAATTCTTAGAAGCCGGCAGTGATGTACCTGACTGGGTTCGTTTAGGTGCCGCAACCGCAATGGGGATCGGAACATCAATCGGTGGATGGAAAATCATTAAAACCGTTGGCGGAAAAATAACAAAATTGCAGCCAGTAAATGGAGCAGCAGCTGACCTTTCGTCTGCCCTTATCATTTTCACGTTCACTGCTTTGCACTTGCCCGTCAGTACGACACATGTTATTTCTACTGCGATTATGGGCGTAGGCTCGGCGAAGCGGGTTAAAGGGGTTAAATGGGGAGTAGCTAGAAAAATTGTTATGACCTGGATTATCACCCTTCCTATTTCTGCATTAATCGCCGCAGGAATCTATCAGGTACTTAATTTATTTTTATAGAAGTAACCCTTGAAGAAATCTTCAAGGGTTTTTTAATTATCTTGTCTATACGCTTCAAGTGGTTAATGCATATAAATAACTATGCAGAAAATCGAGGTGAACACGCTCTATGCATTCAAATCATGTTCAATCGTCTGATCTTTTTTTTCCGTTTGGCGGTTATGATCCTTTTCAGAAAAATGGAATGAATGGCTTAGGTCAAATGAATCCTTCCTACCCAAACATGAATCAAACACAAATGCCTTATTTCAATCCATATGCGAACGCCAGCCAGGGACATCCTCAATATCCGAATCAATTCCCACTCGGAGCACCCCCCTATTATCCGATGGGAGGCGGGCAAAACCCGGGTCCATTCAAACAACTCTTTTATACGCCAAACGGGCAATTTGATTTCGGAAAAACATTCAATAATTTGAATACTGCGATTGGAGTGGCCAAGCAAATCGGCTCCATCGCTTCCCTTTTTAAAATCTTTTAAAAGAGAACCTCTTTTATTTTATGAGGTTCTCTTTTATTTCTACTTCATGTGACAAAGTGCGCCGATTTTTTCTTTCAATTTTTCTTGCAATAGCCTGGTGACTTTACCAATTTTATATTCACTAGCTATGTCCCCCTCAATGGAGACGACAGGTGTAATTTCCATCGTTGTGCTCGTAATGAATACTTCATCAGCTCCGGCTAATTCCTCTATTGTGAACGCTTCTTCACGCACGTTGAGTTTTAGTTCTTTTACGATGTCCAATACAAATTGTCTTGTAATTCCGTTTAAAATATAGTGATTTGCCGGGTGTGTTTGCAAGACATTATTTTTGACAATAAAAAGGTTGGATGAAGATCCCTCCGTACAAATCCCGTCACGGTGCATTAAAGCTTCCGCGCAGCTGTAATCGGCAGCTTTTCGTTTAGCCATCGTATTGCCGAGCAAATTTAAACTTTTGATATCACATCGAAGCCAGCGAATATCTTCCGTTAAAAGGGCGCGAATCCCCTTTACCTGCGCTTCTTTTGGCGGGTTCATTTCTCTTGCGAAACCTGTCACGATCGCCTCTGCATCCCGTTCATATAGATGATTTCTCGGACCTTTTCCCCTTGTCATTTGAATATAAACAATTCCATTTATTATATTATTCTTCTCAATTAATTCGTTTGTTAGTTCGGCAAATTGACCATTCGTAAATGGCTGATTCATTTCAAGCTTACGGGCGCTGTTTTGAAAACGGGTAAAGTGTTCCTGTACAGCAAAAGGACGGCCATTGTATACAAACATCACTTCGTAAATGCCATCTCCGAATAAATACCCTCGATCCTCCATATCGATCGCGGCATTTTCCCGATTGATCACTGCATCATTATATAAAACATATTCTTGCATGTTTCTCCCCCCTGGAAAATGATTCGATGAAAAAAGAAAGGCTTTATTCCTTCCTATTTTCATCGGCAACTTTTTTCGCCGAGACTACTTTATTCTTTTTAAGAACGACTTCATACGTCTCGTTCCCGACCTTCACAATAAAATTATGATCATATTGGTCTTTTAACTCATCTTCAATTTTAAAGTCTTTTTTAAAGTAATCATGAATCCCGCTAATATCAGCTTTTCTTGCATTTTCTCGCGTAATGGTCGAAGAAACAAAATAAACGAGAAATAGAAACGTTCCGATAATGACAATTTTTGCAGTTTTACTCAAGGTTAACCGGCTCCTCTTTTATTATATGGCAACAAAGTTTAAAATTACTGTTTCCACCAATCATCGAAAATGGAGGTCGGCAGCTGGCGTTTATGTTCGGTCATTATGTAGCGCTTCTCTAGTTTTTTTCGCGCATCGTCATTGATTTCTTTTCCTTCTAAATAATCATCAATTTCTTCATATGTTACGCCGAGCGCATGTTCATCAGGCAAAAGCGGTTTTTCGTCTTCCAAATCAGCCGTAGGAATTTTCATATAAATTTTTTCATCTGCGCCAAGTTCCTTTAATAACGCTTTACCCTGCCGTTTAGTAAGTCCAAATAACGGTACAAGATCGCATGCGCCGTCACCATGTTTCGTATAAAATCCGGTAACTGCCTCTGCCGCATGATCCGTCCCGATCACAAGCAACTGATAAGCGCCAGCAATGTCATATTGAACTTTCATTCTCTCTCTTGCTTTTTCATTTCCCTTAAGAAAATCTGACAGCTTCATGCCAGTCGCTTCTTCAAAAGAGTAAACGGACGCATCAACAGCCTTTTTAATATTAACGGTAATCGTACGATCCGGACGGATAAAACGAAGTGCCCGCTTTGCATCTTCTTCATCTTTTTGAACGCCATAAGGCAACCTGACAGCGATAAACTGATAGTCCTCACCCGTTTCTTTACGCAAGCTTTCAACAGCAAGCTGGGCAAGCCTGCCTGCCAGGCTTGAATCCTGTCCGCCGCTTATACCAAGAACAAAGCCTTTCATACCCGTCTTTTTTAAATAATCTTTCATAAACTGAATGCGATTTTTTATTTCATTTTTCGGATCGATTTCGGGTTTCACATGAAGGGCATCAATGATTTTTTGTTGTAAGTCGTTCATTTTGATCATCCTTTCACTTCATTCTTTCATTAAATATGGTAATCTTTTTTTAATTGTTCAAGCTCATGGATACTCCGTTTTGCCCATTCGCTATTCTCTTCACTTAACTTCTTGAGCTCTGTTTCAAGCGCAGCTTTTAATGAAGATGTATAATCGGGAACTTCCCCCGAATATGGTTTTACCGTATGTATCGTCGCCCATGTTTTTTCCGTAAAGGCCAGCGCTTTCCGCTGCTGGAAAAAAGGGACGTCCGCCTGTTTAGGGTGGTGAAGATCACCCTGCATCGGATGTTTTAAAACAGCTAAAATGTTGATTAACGCTTTATTTTCTCTAATCTGTACGATTTCGCCAATATATTTACCCGTCTTATACATCGCTGTTACATACTGCCCGATTTCTAAAGCCATTTTACTTTTATCCTTTCTTTACACACCATTTTAAAACCCTTTCCAGTATACATCATACCACTTTTGACGAATCGTTAAAGGGATGAACGTGAAATTTTTTCTCTTCAATGGATGTGACAAAACTCAAATACCGGGGTACGGTATAAACGATACACCCATGTATATTTATGCACCGCAAAATACGATTAAGTTATCCCCTGAAGGCGGCAGTTATCCACACACCTCATCTGTTATAGTGTGTAACACCGGCTGTTATACTCGAGAATCTGTACTAATCAATCGGCCGGTCTGTTATAATCGAGGTTTATTCGTTATTTCCCGGCCTTTTATCTCGATGCCGGCAGACTTATTCCCAAAATGAAAAAAAGCCAGCAATAAAGCTGCTGGCTGTCTCAACTATTTACTTTTGTGCACTTTCCATTTTCTTTTCCAACTCGTAACGGTTTCTCGGATGTTCCCGACATTCATCTGAACATGACCGTTTATATTTCTCTTCGCACTCAACGCAGCAAACATGCTGGCGGTTGCATTCCGGATTCGCACAGTTTACATAACGATCTTCCGGTTTACCGCAATAATAACATTTCGCAATAACAACATCTTCTACCTGGTTAATCGGAACTGAAATTCGTTCATCAAAAACGTAACATTTTCCTTCCCAGAGCTGGCCTTTTACTTCCGGATCTTTACCGTACGAAACAATGCCGCCGTGAAGCTGGCCAACATCTTTAAATCCTTCTTTCAGTAAAAATCCCGTGAATTTTTCACAGCGCACCCCGCCCGTACAATAGGTGATGATTTTTTTGTCTTTATATTGATCTAAGTTTTTCCGAACCCATTCCGGGAATTCCCTTGACGCTTTTACGTCAGGGCGTAGGGCACCGCGGAAATGTCCGATTTCATATTCATAATCATTTCTTACATCGACAACGACTGTATCTTCATCTTGCAAAGCTTCATAAAATTCTTTTGGACTTAATCGTTTTCCCGTTAATTCATATGGCTTGACGTCTTCTTCCAAACGCCAGGTTACGATTTCTTTTTTCGGGCGAACAAATATCTTTTTAAAGGCATGCTTTTCAGACTCGTCTATTTTAAATTCAATGTCCGAAAAGCGCGGATCTTTTCGCAAATCTTCCATATATTTGTTTGTTTGTTCAACTGTTCCTGAAATTGTTCCATTTAATCCTTCTTCCGAGACGAGAATCCTTCCAAGAACCCCAAGCTCCTTGCAATACTTCAAATGTTCTTTTGCAAAGTTTTCCGGATCATCAATTGGAACATACTTATAGTACAATAAAATTCGATAAGGCATTTCTTTTTTCATCTTAATCACCAACCTGCAACGTTGAATTTTTTGAGGGTTAAATAAACCTTATCCTCACATGACATACGGTTCAAAAAGGAGGATGAAATTCCCCGGGCTTTTTGAACAACTTCTTAAACCATAGAAAAAACCACCGGTAGTATACCCTGTGGCATCTTGTAATATTCAATATCCAATTGAATGAATTTGATGGCGCGCCCACCAGGATTCGAACCCAGAATACGAGAGCCGAAATCTCGTGTGATATCCATTTCACTATAGGCGCACTTACCGTCACGAATAATATCATAACGGATTTTCAAATTAATTGCAAGGATTTTTTATTATCCTTTAATTTTTCAAGGATTTTTCACTAATCAAGCCATTATGTATTCGGTGGTACTTAGTAATCGACGGATCCCCTTGTCTCCATCGCAACAGAACCTCTTCATTATTGATAATGGCTGGAAAATCTACGAGCCCAAATTGAATATCCCTTAATTGCACACCGAACGATTGAATTTTATGTATGTAAGATTGCGCTTCCATTTCCAATAATTCCAACTTGCTTTCAATCATAAAAAATTCTTCAGTCGGAGGATTGGTGGAATTTTGCATCCGTTCAAGCTCATCCACAAACGAATTAAACGCTTTTTGTAATTTTTGAAGTGCTTCTAACTCCTTTGTGATTACAGGTAAGAGTTGATTCGCTTCTTCAAGGGCAAAGTATTTCATAAACAACCTGAGATGTACCCTCCTTTGATGTAAGTAAATACATGTTTTATTTTATTATACCAATTTTGAATTGAAATTGAAAAAGAAAAAACAAGTTCTTACGTCTCCAAAAGAACTTGTTTTACCCTTGTGCTCTCATCATTTCTTTTTTCGGCTGCTTTAAATCTAGATAAAAATTACGTATCACTTCATCTTCAAGCAGTTCAGGAAAATCGCGTCTATATTCAGAACTGATCAATATTTGTTCGACCAAATGACAGGAATGACGGCGCAGTAATATTCGAAGAGTGTGCCATTTTTCATGCTTTGATTTCAAATGGAATTTGGTCATGAAAAGCATAAGTCTATCATCCTTGCTGAATTGTTGATCTTTTCTTTTATACAAATTGATGCTAATCATGTTTTTCATAGAGAACACTCTCCTTTATTTTTCCGCTTTTGTACCATTATTATTCAGTTTTTTTGGAATTATACTTGTCCTGAAAAAATAATCTATCTTTTCTATTAAATGAACTTAATAGAAAAAGATTTTGGTACGAGGCAGATGCAACAACACTCCAATATTTATTTACTTTATATATATTATACCATGACATTAGGGAATATTTCTATTTTTCAAAAAACTTTGCCGCCTCTTTTCTTTTTTTACATTTCAGATGATAATAAACATGAACAGGAGGAGATTTCAGATGAAATATTTTGCCGTACAATTACCAATGTTAGACGAGAAAAAAAGCGCCGATTATAGGGAAAGCCATTTGCGTTACCTTGAAGAATTGACGGAAAAAGGGCATATATTTACATACGGCCGCTTTGTCGACGGTTCGGGTGGTCTTGTTATTTATCAAGCCGACGATTTAGAAACCGCCACCAATTTAGCGAAAAATGATCCATACGTCTTAAACGGTGCACGGGACTATGAAATTAAAGAATGGGCCATGAACACGGATGTGGTAAAGAGATAATTCTCAAAAAAGGAAGCATCTTTCAATCTGAAAGGCTTCCTTTTTGTTAGGTGAGTTCAATTGTCCCGTAATGAAATTTGGCAGAGAGTCGCTTGATTTGCGTAAAACCAAATTGCTCAAATCTTTTACTTTTATAATGGTCCTTTAATACAACGCGCTCTTTTGCTACCCTTTTCGCTTCTTCAATGACTTCAGATGAGAGCGGTGTATAAACGGCCATCGTTTTTAATCCGGCCATTCCCGGGGAGGCAATCGTTTCTTCAAACATTGGATCGAAGTACACGACATCATAGCTGTTTTTGTCCAATTCTTTTAAAAGCTGAAGGTGATCCATCGATACGACGGTAATTCTCCTCATCGCCGCATCCATTTCCTTACTACCACTTTCCCACGTCTCGAGCCCGGCCTTAACAATATAGCCTATCGCAAGATTCGCTTCTATACCTACTACTTTCCCCTCTTTACCGACGGCTAAACTTGCGACAATGGCATCAGAAGCGAGTCCTAACGTACAGTCTAAAACGGATTTCCCTTTTTTTAAAGAGGCCGCCAGTACAAACCGATCATCTTCCCCCCTTAAGAGTCGTTTAACACGAAACATCGATGAATTTGGATGAAAAAAAAGCGGGTCTTGATTTCCTAATGGATGAAGTGTTAGCTTTTCTTTTCCGACCATTAATACATGATCTTCATAATTTTTTTGCAAAGAAACTAACGACTGATTTTTTCGTGAAATAAACGGAGAGGAAAGCTCATTTGCGATTTTTTTTGCTTTTTCAACCAGTGGGGCATCATACTTTCCTGCAGTAGTTACGATCATTTTCCTCATCTCCTATTCTATCTACGTATACCATAACTCAAATGAGTTACCGATAAACCTTATATGCCATTAGCCGATTTTACATCTATTCGAATCAAAAAATCAATTATATAATGAAGTTATAAGGCACACATGTATAAAGGAGGCTATCTTTTTGCTCATTGCACTTATTATCATATTATCTTATCTTATAGGTTCTGTGCCGTTTGCTTTAGTCGTTGGCAAATGGGGGTATGGGGTTGACATCAGAGAACATGGCAGCGGAAATTTAGGGGGAACTAACACTTTTCGGACACTCGGCGTCAAAGCCGGGTTAATCGTGACAATTTCAGATTTATTAAAAGGGACACTGGCCGCTTCCCTGCCCTATTTTTTTCATGTTTCTGACCAATTTCATCCTTTGCTTGCGGGGATCCCGGCAATTATTGGACATTCTTACCCGATTTTCGCAAAATTTAAAGGAGGAAAATCGGTTGCCACTTCTGGGGGCACTTTATTATGTGCTGACCCGATCATGTTTATTATCGTCATCCTTATCTTTTTCATTACGTTATACATTTCGAAATATGTCTCCCTTTCATCCATGGTCACGGGTGTTTGCGGCGTCATTTATACGATCTTTGTCGATGATTGGACATTAAGGATCTTCATCTTTTTAGTTGCCATTTTCCTTATTTACAAGCATCGAAGCAATATCGTCAGGATTTATAACAAAACGGAACCTAAAGTGAAGTGGCTGTGATAAAAAAAGCATTCTCATGAGTGCTTTTTTTCATTTCTAAAAACTTCCGCATCTGTCCGTTTCCAATCGTGATAGATGTACATAAGTTATATGGAGACGTTTACCTATAGTTATTTCAATATTGGAGGGACAGAAATGGAAAATAAAAAACATATGCCAATCACGAACCACCAAAACCGCCCAATGAACATGCCACCGAACATGAACATGCCGCCTAATATAAATATGCCAATGAATAAACCAATGAACGTTCCAATGAATGCTCCTATGAATGCGCCACTCAATAAACCAATCAATGCCCCGCTTAATGCTCCAATCAATGCGCCAATCAATGCACCGATTGCTAAACACATTAGTTGCGCCCCGCCGGTTATGACGTGTGTGCCGATGTACGGATATGGTGGATATGGTGGTTATGGCGGTGGGTTCGGACCTGGATTTGCCTTAATTGTCGTCCTTTTCATCCTGTTGATCATCATCGGCTGCAGCTGTTGTGGCTTTGGAGGACGTAAAGGGGAGGTGTGCTGTAATTAAGTAAGAAAAAGGCGGATTTCTCCGCCTTTTTCTTACTTACAATATTCGTTATACGCATTGATTAAGTTCGCAACAATTTCTTCCGCACTATGGTCTTCGATTTCATGGCGATGGATGAAGTGGACAACTTCAGTGCCTTTTAATAGGGCCATTGAAGGAGAGGATGGCGGATAGCCTTCAAAATAATCTCTCATTCTTGCTGTCGCTTCTTTATCCTGGCCGGCGAATACTGTTACAATGTGATCCGGTTTAACAGAATGAGAGAGCGAATGGATGGCGGACGGTCTTGCCAGCCCGGCTGCGCAACCGCAAACCGAGTTCACAAAAACAAGCGTCGTTCCGCTTACCTGCTCCATAAATTCATCGACTTCTTCCGCTGTCGTTAACTGTTTAAATCCGGCATTTGTTAATTCATCTCTCATTGGTTGTGTAATTTGCTTCATATATTCTTCATATGCATTCATGTTCATTTTGTAGAGCCTCCTGAATTCCTTGATTCATTTCATTATATCGAATTTCAAGCATCATTGAAACTTTGAAGTTTTGGCGAATTGTTCAAAAGAATGGTTGCGCCAAGCGCTGTTTGAAAATGTTGAAGCGCCCATTCATGGCCAATCGGATTGAAGCTTTGCACGGCATCTTCGTGAATAAATAGTTTAAATCCTTTATTGTAAGCATCTACCGCAGTATGCAAAACACAAATATCTGTACATACACCGATAAGATGGAGCTCTGAAACATTTCGTTCCCGAAGCTTCAGTTCGAGATCCGTGCCGGCAAACGCACTGTATCTTGTTTTATCCATCCAGTACACCTTTGATCGTTCAGACTCATTCAATCCTTCGAGTAAACAACCAAGATCGCCATACAGCTCTCGCCCTTTCGTTCCCCTGATATTATGTGGTGGAAACAAATTGGTTTCTGGATGATAAGGATCTCCTTCTTCGTGAACATCCACCGCAAGTACAACAAACTCGCCATTTTGAATAAATTCACGGGTGATCTCGGCCATTCTTTTTTCTATCGATTGCCCGACAGCACCACACGTCAGTTTCCCGTCATTTGCAACAAAATCATTCGTATAATCAATCACAACCAATGCTTTCACTCGTATTCTCCCCCATCGGTATTTTGTCATTTTTAAATAGTATACACTACCTGATGATGGACAAAAAAGATAGACTAACGCTTAACTAATGAAATATAATAATAGTGGAAAGATTCTAACAATACCAGAATGTGAGGTGAATGGACATTTTTCTTTCAATACATGATTGAATCAGGGGGGAATTGGATGTTATCCGAAAAGAACTTCTCGGACAAAGAAGTAAATTATTCTAAAATTGCCTCATCTTCTTTATTTAAAACACTTCTTCGCTCAAAGAAAAACTTCATTTTGCCAATGACGATCTTCTTCTTCGTATTCTACTTTGCCTTGCCTGTCATGACTTCTTACTCCACGGTATTAAACACAAACGCGCTTGGTGACATTACATGGGCCTGGATTTTCGCCTTTGCCCAATTTGTGATGACATGGGCTTTATGCATTTTTTATTCAAAAAAAGCTGCCAGGTTTGATTCAATCGTTGATGAAATTAAACGTGAAGAGGAGTTGGGGTAGATGAACACGACTGCGTTTATCCTGTTTCTCATTATCGTTGCTTTAACATTAGTCATTACGTATTTTGCCGCCAAACGCACTAACACGACGAGTGAATTTTATACCGCAAATGGCGGATTGACGGGTTGGCAAAATGGATTGGCAATTGCCGGTGATTACATGTCTGCTGCATCTTTTCTAGGGATTGCCGGTTCGATTGCCTTAACCGGATTCGACGGTTTCTTTTACTCGATCGGCTTCCTTGTTGCCTATTTAGTCGTTCTTTATCTCGTTGCAGAGCCTCTCAGAAACCTTGGAAAATATACGATGGCCGATATGATTGCTGCCCGTTTTAACGATAAAAAAGTGCGCGGGGTTGCGGCATTAAATACGATGACGATTTCTATTTTTTATATGATTGCCCAACTTGTCGGTGCTGGCGCCTTAATAAAGCTTTTATTAGGATTGTCATATACGTCATCTGTGCTCATCGTCGGTGTTTTAATGACAGTTTACGTCGTATTTGGCGGGATGATGGCTACAAGCTGGGTGCAAATCGTTAAAGCCGTTCTGCTGATGGCAGGAACCTTTCTTATTTCAATTATAGTGTTTGCCAAATTCGACTTTAGTATCACGTCGATGTTTACCCATATGAAAACGGCGACTCCTCTTGGGGAAATGTTTCTTAACCCGGGCAACAAATATAAAGTTCCTCTTGATACGATTTCTCTCAACCTTGCTCTCGTTCTTGGAACAGCCGGGCTTCCTCATATACTTATTCGTTTCTTTACGGTAAAAGATGCCCCGACTGCAAGAAAATCGGTCGTACACGCAACGTGGATCATTGGACTTTTTTATATATTAACCGTTTTTCTTGGCTTTGGAGCTGCCGCTTTTGTCGGAACTGAGAACATTGTTAAGGCAAATCCTGCCGGTAATATGGCAGCCCCATTACTTGCCGAGTCACTTGGCGGCGACTTTTTGTTTGCATTTATTTCCGCTGTTGCTTTTGCTACGATTCTTGCGGTCGTCGCCGGTCTCGTATTATCCGCTGCATCCGCATTTGCACACGATTTTTATGGACAAATTCTTCGCCGCGGAAATGCAACAGAAAAGGAACAAATGAAAGCGGCGAGATGGGCTTCGGTAGGCGTTGCCGTTCTATCTATTTTATTGTCGCTTTTTGCGCAAAAATTAAATGTGGCTTTCCTTGTCAGCTTAGCCTTTGCTGTTGCCGCAAGCGCCAATTTGCCAATCATTTTGCTCACAATTTTTTGGAAACGTTTCAATACTACCGGAGCCGTAACAGGAATGCTTATTGGGCTGTTCAGTTCTTTACTTCTAGTGGCAATCAGCCCGAGCGTCTGGTCACCAGTTCCGGGGAGTGCTATTTTTGTCGGGGATCCGATCTTCCCATTGGCCAACCCCGGCATCATTTCCATCCCGTTAGGATTTATTGGGGCCTTTCTTGGAACGATTCTTTCTTCAAAAGAAATCGACGAAAAGAAATTCGATGAAATTCTTGTCAGGGCCAATACGGGGATCGGAATTAAAAAATAAATAAACACCGGGGGAATTTTTCCCTCCGGTGTTTGTTATTAGTTTATTTTCGGGCTGATTTCCTGACGATCGGATAAAAGATAATCCCGCAAGCCAGCATACCGATCCCGAACAAGAATGTTTTTAAATCGGCTGTCCCGGCTTTAATCACCCAGGCCGAATAAATCGTTGCCGCAATCGAAATGACCCCATCCACAAAACGGGCGCGACTGAATCTATTTTCATAGGTTTCACCGCTGAAGACAAGTTTGACTTGATACAAGCATGCAAATACATAAGGCACTAAAAACGCAAGCGTTGCGACAAAAATGACAAAATTATAAGCATCGGCCATTGAATGGGAAACAACTGAAAAAATAAATAATTGCGTAAAAATATTTGTCATCGTTAATGAAAATACAGGGGTTCCTCTGCCATTTTCTTTTGCAAAATACGGTAAGAACATTTTCCGTTTTGCCGCCTGATAAGGAACTTCAGAAGAAAGCAAAATCCAGCCGATTGTCGCGCCTAAAAGAGAGACCATTCCAAGTAAAGCCATAATGTAACTCCCTGAAGGGCCGATGACCGTTGAAAGTGCATCGACAAGTGGCTTTTGTGAAGCAAGCAGCTCTTTCTTCGAAAGTGTGCCCATGACGAGAAATGTGATACTAATGTAAAGAATAAGCGCTAAAATAAGACCAAATATTGTAGCCTTTTTCACATCACTTTGTTTTTTTGCCCGTGTTGAAAATACAACGGCCGATTCAATCCCGATAAATGCCCATAAAGTCGCAACCGCGGCATGATTGATCTGGCCAACAAGTCCAATCGTATGACCTGACGCTTGATCGATTCGTCCTTCGGCAAATGGCGTTAGGTGGCTAGATTGAAAAGCAAATAAACATAAGACAATAAATAGAGCAAAGCCAAGTACTTTAGCTGCCGTAGCGGCCAGGTTCAATTTCCCGGCACCGCTTACTCCTCGTAAAATTATATAATGCATTCCCCATAATAGCATACTGCAAACAAGAAATGTTATAAATCCTCCCTCCGTAATAGCGGCACTTCCAATTGAAAATAGACGCCTTTGGCTCGTCAATATCGGGAAAAAAGTAGATAGATAACTAGCAAATGTTGTAATGATTGCCACATTCCCTGCGAAATTAGCCACCCAATATCCCCAACTGACAAGGTAGCCCAAAAGTAGGGAACGTTCCGTATTTGGCTTAAATAAAGCGAGTGCATAATTTTGCGGGCCACCATTGAGTGACGGCTTTCGAATGCTTAAATTTCCAAAAACTAATGCCGTCAAGAGTACGCCAATTCCGGTAATGAGCCATGCCCCAAGGACTCCCGCGGGGCTTGCCACTTCCGCAAGCGAGCGAGGCAGCATAAAAATTCCGGAACCGACCATGTTTCCGACAACAAGTGCAGTAAGGACCCAGAGTCCGAGCCTTTTTTCTTTCATGATGTTATCCTCCCAGATGTACATACAAAAATTACATAGTTTAATTAATTCGCTATCACAATAGTACATTAGCAAACTAAAGTATACAAGTAGTTTATTTTTCCAGCAAAAAATAAACACGTACCATGTTACCGGCACGTGTTTGTTTTTATATTTTTAAAATGGTCTGCCCATCTTCTTGCACAATTTTATTTTCCTTCATTAGTTTTCCAAGCGCCCTTTTAAACGCTGCTTTACTAATATTGAACACCTGTTTAATTTCTTCTGGATCGGACTTGTCTGTATAAGGCATATAGCCTTTATGCTCTTTTAAATATTGATAAATTTTCTCTGCATCTTCATTATATGCATGTTCTTTTCTTGGTCTCATCGAAAGGTTAACCCTGCCGTCTTCGCGGACAAAGGCTACCCTGCAATCAACCAATTCCCCAAGCCTCAAGGTTTTCGTCATTTCTTCATGATGAATGAATCCGATCCATTCTTTCTCAGTAAAAACAAGAGCGCCATATTCATTTAAGCGATAAACTCTCCCTTTCGTCATTTCGTTAAAACTATCTTCATCTGCGCTCACTGCTTGTTCAACCATTTCTTCTTCCGTCGCCAAATCAGCAAATAGCCGGCCTTTTTTATCCAATTTCAATCCACAATATAATTCATCCCCAATTTCTGGCCATTGGCTAAATTTGTACGGAAGATCATCCTTTGACAACAGAACATCTTTACTGATTCCCATATCCAGAAAAACCCCAAGATTGCGCCTCGATCCGACGACTTTTAGCCAGGCGAGAGAATCAAGCCGCACTTTAGGATTTGCCATCGTTGCAGCAAGCCGGCCTTCGTGATCCTGGTACAGAAAAACTTCAATTTCTTCGCCTTCTGAAAGTTCCCTTAAAGCCTCACGTTTATGTAATAGCACATCTTCCTGTCCGTTTGACAAAAAATAGCCAAATTCGGTTATACGCTCTACTTTTAGTTTATGGATTTCTCCAGCCCGTAATTGCTTATTCACTATCATCTTCCTTCCTCTCATCAGTCGTTCATATTTAGTATGTAATAAACGCGGAAAAAGATAAACCTACTTACATGATGAAGTAGGCTTATCATTCTTATTTGTCGTTTTTTTCTTCCTCTTTAGCCGCTTTCATCATTTTTTGTACAAGAATGTGCTGCGGCATATGCATAATTTCTTCAATCGGCACCTTTAATTTTTCCGAAAGCTTAATGGCCGTTTCAGCTGAAATTTGATTTGGGCGCATTTAAATCCCCTCCGTAAAATCATTATACCAAAGAGGTCAGCATATTAAAATAAACCAATGGCATTCCCATCGTCCGTAACATCCATATTTAATGCCGCAGGCTTTTTCGGCAAGCCCGGCATCGTCATGACATCACCGGTTAAAGCGACAATAAAGCCCGCGCCAATTGATGCTTTCAGCTCTCGAATGGTAATGACAAAATCTTTTGGACGACCGATTTTCTTCGGATCATCCGACAAAGAATATTGTGTTTTCGCCATACATACCGGCAGCAGTCCCCATCCTTCATCATCAAACTGTTCTAATTGGGATATTGCCTTTGGTGAAAATTGGACACCGCTAGCTCCATATACTTTTTCGGCTATCGTTATAATTTTTTCTTCAAGAGACATGTCAAGAGTATAAAGTGGTTTATACTCATTCTTTCCAGTTCCAATTACTTCAATTACTTTGCGGGCAAGAGCTTCTCCCCCTTCGCCTCCTTTTAACCAGACATCCGCCATTTCTACCGGAATATTGCGATCACAACACCATTTTTCGATATACTCGATCTCGCTTTCAAAATCGTGAACAAAATGGTTAATGGCAACAACGAAAGGAAGTCCGAATGCCTTAATCGTTTCAATATGTTTTTCTATATTAGCCATTCCCGATGCGAGGGCGGCTACATTTTCATCTTGCAGTTTATCTTTTGGCACGCCGCCATGCATTTTCAACGCTCTGACGGTCGCCACAATGACGACCGCGCTCGGCTTAATATTTGCAGCGCGCGCCTTAATATTTAAAAATTTCTCGGCACCTAAATCGGCTCCAAATCCAGCTTCTGTTACGACATAATCACCAAGTTTTGCTGCTATTTTTGTCGCTAATACACTATTGCAACCATGCGCAATGTTAGCAAAGGGGCCGCCGTGAATAATGGCGGGTGTATTTTCTAATGTTTGAACAAGATTTGGCCTTAATGCATCTTTTAAAAGCAAAGTTAATGCCCCTTCTACTTTCAAATCGCCGACAGTCACCGGCTTTTTATTGTAATCATATGCGACAACCATTCTAGACAACCGCTTTTTCAAGTCGTTCACATCGTTTGCCAGGCAAAAAATCGCCATCACTTCTGAGGCAACCGTTATATCAAAGCCATCTTCACGCGGCACACCCTGCACCGGGCCACCAAGGCCAACGATGATGTTTCTTAAAGCTCTATCGTTCATGTCCATCACTCGTTTCCAGACGATGCGGCGCGGATCGATATTTAATTCATTCCCTTGATGAATATGGTTGTCAATAAGGGCAGCCAGGGCGTTATTCGCGGTTGTTATCGCATGAATGTCACCTGTAAAATGAAGGTTAATATCCTCCATTGGCATCACCTGGGAATATCCGCCTCCCGCTGCCCCTCCTTTCATTCCCATGCTTGGCCCAAGGGAAGGTTCCCTCAAGGCGATGATGGCTTTTTTGCCAATTCGATTAAGAGCCTGGCCAAGTCCAACCGTAACCGTGGATTTCCCTTCTCCTGCCGGTGTTGGATTAATGGAAGTGACTAAAATGATTTTTCCATCTTTTTTTGTTTTTAATTTTTCAATTAGGCTTAAAGATAGTTTTGCTTTATATCGTCCGTACGGTTCCCAATCCTCTTCTTCAATGTGAAGTTGCTTGACGATTTCTTCAATGCGGACCATTTTCGCTTCGTGGGCAATTTCAATATCCGATTTATATTTAATTTTTTCAATCATGTCCGTAACTCCCTTTAGCAAGAATACAATCACCGCTATTATTTTACATAAAAATTGGGCAAACAGCCAATTAAACCGCTTTCAAAAAGTGGCGAACTTTCTCTTTTTTAGTTTATACTGTTGAATAAAGCAAAATCATTAAAAATTTAAATGTTTGGAGGTAAAATGAATGGCTACAATTACGGTTGAAGGATTTGGTGAATTTCAAATTGAAAAAGGCAGAAAACTTGTTACCGCTTTAGAAGACAACGGAGTGGATATTCTTCATCGCTGCGGCGGGAATGCAAAATGCACAACATGCCGGATCGAAGTATTAGAAGGTGACTTTGGAGAAATGAATGAAAAGGAAAAAGCGAAGCTTGAATCCGCAGGGCTGATTGACCAAAACATTCGATTATCATGCCAGGTGCTTGTCGATGGAGATGTGACCATTCGTCCGGTCATGACGGTTACTTCTGAAGGAAAAGACGCCGGTCCACGACCTTCAGAAGAATTATAATCCCTTTAAAATATTGGATGAAGCAACTGTTTTTCCCTTCCCGGTCTCAGGATAAATCATCACATTGTACATAAACTAAAAGGGGAAAAAGGAAGGTGAAAAACATGGGAGAACCTTATAATGATCTTATGCAAGTCAAAATGTCGATCAAGGCTGCCGAACGGATGATCGGGCAGGCGACGATGAGCATGGATCATGACCAGCTAAACGATGCTAAACGGGCATTAAATGACGCAAAGCATCAATATCAAAATGCCATAGGCAACGCTACTGGTGTAGATAACATGTTTTTAGCGCATTGCGGCGAATTAATCAGCCAGTGCGAACAACAAATAAATGAAGCATTGCGTTAAAAAAGAAGCGAGATTTCGCTTCTTTTTTACTTTAAAACTGGTTCACCGATTTTGTTTTCAAACAAGTTTCTACAATAACGGAGGGCACTTTTTTTATTCGTGATCTTATGCTGCTTAAATGCTTCCAAAAGCGCAATGTAATAACTCCCATCAAATTCGCGTTGTACTTTCAATGTATATTCAATGGCAACTGTTACGAGCGAATCGTCCGCATCCGTTAAATATTTGCCGAATTCAACAAACGCTTTCTCACTGTCCTTTAATTTAATACCCTTTGATGCAAGAAACATTAAATAGTCTTCCAATGAATTATGATGCACTTTCCATCCATCCAATCTTGCGAATCTTCATTTCATACTTAGAATTGTATCAATTTAAAGTATTATTAATCAATCATTTCCTTTTTTGCTTCGATTGAAATGTTGCTAAGTGCCTGCGTCGCGAGAAAATCGGCTTTTTTATTTTCATTTCTCGGGATTAATTCAAAAATCGGGGTCAATCCCAGTTTCTTAAGCTTTGCTTCAATTTTATCCATCCATCTTTGCAATTCTTGTTCGTAACAGGGCCATTCGCCAGTCATTTGATGGATAACGACCATGGAATCTCCCTTGATCGTAACGGTAGAATGATGAACGCCAAGTTGTTCAAGCTCGTTTACAAGTAGCCAGAGCGCCGCATATTCCGATTCATTGTTGGAATCAATTTGCTCCAGTGAAGCATTAACTCTATAGCGGTATCTCTTTTCGTTTTGTTCATAATAGATGACAGCTCCCTGCCCCGACTTTCCATCATCTTTCTTATAGCCTCCGTCAAAGTAACAAACGACGTTCATTGGCTCTGTTTCCTTTTCAGCAGCCAATTTTTGAAGCTCTTTTTTCGACCAGTATGTACCATTTTCGTCTATAAACATAATCGTGCCAAGTCTTCCTGTCCGTTCAATATCCAGTGCTGTACGAATAGCCTCTTTCAGAGAGAGGGAATCGGAGACAAATCGTATTGTATGGCTTGATTTCGCCGGCTTATAGTTCCATTCAATCGTTATTTTCATTTTTCCTCCTGTTATTCACATTCTTAAAATATTTAAAAAATTCCCTTCCTTTTTTTGAATGATTCATTATAATAATGAATATTAAAGGAAGAGGAACGGACAACCATCATAACCATCATAGAAATAAGGTGATAACTTGAAAAAATCAATTGTTGCGGATGGAAGTTTATTATTTGTTGCATTTATTTGGGGAACTACATTCGTTATCGTCCAAAACGCCATTGCTTTTCTAGAGCCGTTTTCCTTTAATGCCGCCCGTTTTTTTATTGCTACTGTATTTTTAGCAGGTTGGGTTCTTTTATTTAACAAATCCCTTTTCAACACCCTTTCGAAACCACTCATTTTTAGAGGAATTGCCATCGGGTTCTGGCTATACTTAGGTTACGGGTTTCAAACGTTGGGACTATTGTACACAAGCTCATCAAAAGCCGGCTTCATTACCGGGTTAAGCGTCGTGCTCGTACCCGTTTTATCCGTATTTTTCTTTAAACAAAAGTTAACGGTCCCGGCATCTATTAGTGTCGTGCTTGCCGTTGCCGGTTTATACATGCTTACTATTGGAAACAGTTTTCATTTAAATGTTGGCGATTTTTTTGTATTAATTGGCGCTATTTCCTTTGCCCTGCAAATTATTTTAACAGCAAAATATGCGAATTCCTATCCTGCCATGCTGCTTACGATCGTGCAATTACTTACAGTAGCTATTTTAAGTGCGCTGTCCAGCCTCTTTCTTGAAAATTGGAAAAACATTTTCCAGCCTGCGATTCTCGGCAAGAAAGAAGTGTGGATCGCTCTTATCGTCACTTCCTTGTTCGCGACCGCCATCGCTTTTTTAGCGCAAACATACTTTCAAAGCTATACGACGCCGACAAGAGTGGCTTTAATTTTTTCTATGGAACCGGTTTTTGCAGCATTTGCCGGCCTTTTATGGAATAATGAAACGCTTGGCGCCAGGGCGGTCATCGGCTGTTCCTTAATACTGATCGGAATGATCTTATCTGAACTGCCGATCAAACAATGGTTTATGAAACGTAAAGAAAAAGAGTGGGCAAATTTTTAGCCCACTTTCACTTTTATTTCCAGTTTTAAAAACTCCTGCTTCATTTGTTCTTTGTCGAGATTTAATTTGCATTCATCCAAATTTAGCTGAGTGATCGTTGGAACATCGTTATATATCTCACATAATTCTTTGCTTAAAAATGCCATTTCCTTGCCTGAAATCAATTTTTTCAAATAACGTTTATATTTTTGGTCAAGTTCTTCTATATTTTTATAGATTCCTTCGACCGAGCCATATTGCTGGATTAACGGCAATGCTGCTTTTTCGCCAACTCCCATGACTCCTGGAATGTTATCGCTTTTATCGCCCAGGAGCGCTTTCACATCAACCCATTGTGACGGTTCAATTCCATACTCCGTCCTAAAATGATTGACTGTATATTTTTGTTCTTCCCTTTTTGAAACGATAATTTGGGATGTTTGTTCACATAACAACTGAAGCAAGTCTCTGTCATTGCTGTAAATGATGCATTCACCCGTTTTTTCCTTTCGCCAGCGTGACACAAATGTTCCGATAATGTCATCCGCCTCATATTTTGGAATCGTAAATTGCGGTATTCCTATTGCTTCAAATAAAGAAATGGCCGTTTCATATTGTTCTATAAGTGGCTCCGGCAATTCATTTCTCGTTCCTTTATATTGTTGAAACTTCTGCCTTCTGATCGTTTCTTCCCTTTTTACATCCCAGGCAATCGCCATATGAGTCGGGTTATAATTTTTGATAAGCTGCACTAGTTTTTGCATTTTAGTCCGCAGGCCGTTAATAAATAGCCCCCGTGAATTCCTTTGTAATTCATGGAGTTCTTTTCCGTAAGCCGTTGCAAAATAGCACCTGCTCAATAAATTGAAGCCATCTATTAAAATAAACGTTTCTTCATTTAATTCCATCTTAATATCCTCCAAACTATCATTAAAAACCGCGATTATACAAAAAAACGACCATTGCGTTAAACAATGGTCGTCGATTGTATGTATACCCGCTCAGCCGTAACTCTTATTGTCTTATAAACCCGTTCTCACAGGTGGGTATTCGCAGCTGTGTTTCCATCTTCCTCTACCGTGTTTGGAGGCACGATGTAATGACAGTCATTTAGAATTCCCTTATTATTTACATCGGTTTAAGACAGTTCAGAGTTACTAACATCGCAGGTCTTTATTATAACTCGTTTTTTTAGAAATGTAAACAGCCCTTATTTTGTTTTTTTGCCATGGTGCATTTTCTTTACTTCGACTTCTGCGTAAGAAGCAAATTCAGTGTTTGAGCGTTTCTCCATCTGTTTCGCATTGTTGTTTCTCATCGCATTGGCATTCGCCGGTTTTGTTCTGCCCATTAGGAATCCCCCCTTATTATTATCATTTGTCGATTCGTAAAAATTAATCATCATCCGTTTTAGCTTTTGATGTCATAATTTTCCTCGGCCCTGGGGAAAATAATCTTAAGGAGGCGTATAAACATGACTCACCCTTATTTATGTCCGAACTGCAAAACGAATCGAATGCGGTTTAACATTATCGAACAAAATGCATCGGCAGTGAAACTTGACCCTTCTTCAGGCGAAGTCGTTCATCATTACGAAAAAGACGAGCCACTAGACCCTTTCCATTTGCCGTACAAAGGATCGAAGATTATGGTTCAATGTGCCGTTTGTGGTGTGGTAGGCGAAGAGGAAATGTTTATAAAGCGGGCTGAAAATAATCCATTAAAATAAGATGAACAGCAAGCCTGTTCATCTTATCATTTGAAAATCCCGCGGTTAAAAAGAAACTCGCGGATTGATCTTCAATAGCTGTTCTTCCATAATGTTCAAGCCTTTTTCCAATTGTTCGTCGGTAATAACAAGCGGTGAAAGAATGCGGATGACATTGCTGTAAAGCCCGGCACCCATGACGGCAACTCCGTTTTCATTGCACGTGCTAATGATTTTTTTCGTCAGATCGCTATCCGGCTCTTTCGTTTTTCGGTCTTTGACAACTTCAAGAGCACACATGGCGCCAAGTCCTCTCACGTTTCCGATAAACTCGAAACGTTCTTCCCATTTTCTAAACGTTCCCATTACTTTTTCGCCGATCATGTTCGCCCGTTCGATCAGACCATCTTCTTCCAACATTTCAATCACTTTAAGGGCAGCGACGCAACCGAGCGGGCTTCCACCGTATGTTCCACCAATTTCGCCTGGAGCCGGTGTATCCATAATTTCCGCGCGTCCCGTGACCGCTGAAATCGGAAGGCCGGCCGCAATCGATTTCGACATTGTCATTAGATCTGGGACGACATCAAAATGTTCCATTGCAAACATTTTACCCGTTCGGCCAAAGCCGGTTTGCACTTCATCAGCAATCAACAAAATATTATGTTGGTCACAAATTCGCCGGATCCCTTGAACAAATTTTTTCGATGGAATGACGAATCCGCCTTCCCCTTGAACCGGTTCTAATAGAATAGCGGCAATTTCATCAGAAGGCACTTCTCCTAAAAAGAAGTTTTCAAATTGGTTTAAAATCGCCTCATCCATTTCATCGGATGTTCGGCCGTCGCGATAATAATACGGATACGGCATTTTATACGTATCTGGCGCAAAAGGGCCGAATCCGTATTTGTACGGTTTCACTTTACTTGTTAAAGACATGGCGAGTAACGTCCGGCCATGGAAGCCGCGTTCAAACGAAATTATTCCTTTTTTGCCTGTATATTTTCTTGCTATTTTGACCGCATTTTCAACCGCTTCAGCCCCGCTGTTCAAAAAAAAGGTTTTTTTATGATGATTGCCCGGAGTAATTTCATTTAATTTTTCCGCGAGTTCAATATACGGTTCATACATCATAACGTGAAAACACGGATGAATGTATTTATCCAGTTGATCTTTCAGTGCTTCCACCACTTTAGGCGGGCAATGCCCGGCGTTTAACGTGCCGATCGCCCCGGCAAAATCGATATACTCCTTTCCTTCAACATCGACCATTACCGCTCCTTCTGCTCTTTCAACAAAGGAATGGATCGTATTAAAAGGGCCTCTCGGCACACTCAAGTCTTTCCGTTTTAATAATTGTTCCAGCCTTTTCACTATTCTTTCACCCCGCACCAATCGATAATGGTAAGCGCAATAATTTCCGCTGCTTGATATACGTTTTCAAGTTCTATATATTCATTCGGATAATGAGCGAAAGCCGTTACACCAGGCCCGAAAACGACTGAAGGCGTATTACCGACATTCGTTAACAATCCGCCGTCTGTTCCCCATGGCGATGCTTCGATCACAGGTTCAGATCCGCAAATGTCGCGATACCGCTTCATTAAAATATGCATCAATTCATGTTCAACATCAATTTTTCCAGGAAGCCATTGTGCGCCAAACCATTCAACTTCAGGTGGATGTTCTCTCAGCCAGTCATCATGAATGGAGGAAACTGCTTCTTCCAGTTCTTTTTTTACTTGTTCCAACGTTTCATCCGGAGCGACGCCGATCCTGCCTTCTAATGTAACAAGGTCTGGTGCCATTGATGGCCAATCGCCTCCGGAAATTTTCCCGATATTGATCGGAACCGGAATAGGAACATTTTTATAAAGTGGATCAGTTATTCGTTCATTCCTTGTTTTTTCAAGGGTGAGAATCGAATCGACTACCTTCATCGCTTTCTCGATCGCACTCACCCCTTCATAGCGGGTTCCTCCATGGGCGGAGCGGCCTTTTACATCAATGCGAAACCACATCGATCCTTGCTGGGCAGGGAAGATTTTCATATTTGTCGGTTCAGGAATGAGTGCGGCATCTGCTGTATATCCTTTTAAAATGGCGGCCAACGTGCCCGCGCCTCCGCTTTCTTCTTCCATTACACTATGGAAAATAAGATCTCCTTTTAATTGAACGCCAATCGCTTTTAAACATTCAATGGCAAGAAGAAGGGAAACATTTCCGCCCTTCATGTCGGTCGATCCTCTTCCATAGAGCTTGCCATCTTCGATTTTGCCGCTATATGGATCGTCCGACCATTGCTTCATATCCCCGGGAGGAACTACATCAATGTGACCGTTTAAAACAAGTGATTTTCCGCCGCCTGTTCCCTTCCAGACGCCGACAACATTCGGGCTGGTGGAAAAGTCCGTTCTCGTCGCACAAAAATAAGGATGATTAATAAATTCATCACCATCCGGATGCCAAAAATCAACTTCAAGGCCGATAGACTCCAGTTTCTCTGCTACTTTTTTTTGGATTTCGGCTTCATTTCCTTGCACGCTGTCAAGTTGAACTAATTGTTGCAAAAATGTTGCGGCTTCATGACGATGCTCATTTATCCAATGCTGAATTTTCTCTTTCATCTCCTCACCTCTTTTTATGTAAACTATTGAAACACCTTGATATTTTCAGAAATTGTCAATGGCGCTCCCGTTGAAGCGACCACTTCTTCTACGGTGTACGGATACATTACTTCCTGCAACATTAACTTACCATCCGCACAGTCAATGACCGCACGTTCGGTTATGATCATATGTGCGCCTTCTTTTACGGTTAACGGTAGTTTGCATTCTTTGACGATTTTCGGATTTCCTTCTTTATCCGTATGGTTCATCAATACAATGACTTTTTTTGCCTTTTGGGCAAGGTCAATGGCTCCGCCCATGCCAGGAACCCGCTTTCCGGGTACAATCCAATTGGCGATATCCCCTTTCTCACTCACTTCAAGCGCCCCAAGTATCGTGATATCAAGTAGCCCTCTACGAATAATGCCAAAGGCTGTGGCGCTGTCAAAATAGGAGGCCCCGGGAATGACTGTGACAGGATAGCCGCCGGCGTTTGAAAGGTTGCCATCTTCTTTTCCTTCTTCAGGCGATGGCCCCATGCCTAAAATTCCGTTTTCGGTATGAAGCATGACGCCAAGTTCAGAAGGAATAAAGTCAGCCACAAGCGTCGGAATGCCGATTCCTAAATTAACCGTCATTCCTTGGCCAATTTCAAGTGCCGCCCGGCGCGCTATTTGCTTTCTTGATTCAATTCCCAGACCCATTTCCAGTCTACCCCCTTGCTTTGAACAATGTAATCAACGTACACACCCGGCGTGATGACGCATTCGGGATCGAGACTACCCGCCGGAACAATTTCTTCTACTTCTGCAATGGTAATATTGCCTGCCATGGCTACAAGCGGATTCGTATTTCGAGCGCTTTTGTCATAGATTAAATTTCCATAAACATCGGCCTTTTGGGCATAAACAATTGAAACGTCTGCCGTTAATGAAGGTTCGATCATATATTCTTTTTCGGCGATGAAAACTTTTTCTTTCCCTTTTTCAACAACCGTTCCTAATCCTACATCGACTAATATTCCGCCTAGCCCCATGCCCCCTGCGCGCATCTTCTCGACAAGGGTTCCTTGAGGGACAAATTCAACTTCCAACTCTCCCGCTTGCATTTGTTTGCCTGCTTCCGGATTTGATCCAATATGAGAGGCAATTAACCGACTCACCCTTTTTTCCGTGATTAATTTGCCAGGTCCAATCCAGGGAAAGCCTGTATCATTGCTGATCATATGAATATCCTTAATTCCTTTTTCAAGAATGGCATTAATCAAGGTTGGCGGAGCCCCGACTCCGCCAAAACCGCCAATCATTAATGTCATCCCATCCCGAAAGTGTTTCATTGCTTCATCGATTGATATCTGTTTATTTAATGCCGATTGATTTCTCTCCAATTTAACCACCAGCCTGATTTAGAATTAACTTGAAGCCTTATGATGATGATATATTCCGGAATCGATCAATTGCTCCGTAAGTTCAATAATCGCTTCTTCCAAAATATCCAATATGTCTTTCACTTGCTCTTTTGTTATGACGAGCGGTGGAGAGAGAATGACGGAATCACCGCTAAATCCTGTTACTCCGGCAACTGCCGGGTAGATGATTAATCCCTTTTTAAAACAAAGCGAAATGAGTTTTTCTGTAATTCCGTCTGAAAGCTGAAACGGCTCTTTTGTAAAAGAATCTTTTACGAGTTCTAATCCGCATAACAATCCTTTTCCGCGTACATCTCCGACAATTGGATATTTCATAGCAAGTTTTTTTAATCCGTTAAGTAACAGCTCGCCTTGCTCTTGTGCATTTTGAACAAGATTATGGTGATCCATATATTGAAGTACAGCAAGGCATGTTGCGGCCGACAGCGGGTTCGCACTAAACGTGTGCCCGCTCATGACAACTTTTGAGCCGTTTTTTATGACGTTTATGATTCGTTCAGAGACAATGGTTGCGGCCATCGGTGTATAGCCGGAACTCAATCCTTTTCCGAGCGTAATGATATCGGGAACAATATCCCAATGGTCAACGGCAAACATTTTACCTGTCCTGCCCATGCCGGTCATTACTTCATCCGCAATGGTCAAAATATCATAGCGCTTACAAACTTCTATAATTTTTGCATGGTATTCATCCGGCGGAACAATCGCTCCTCCTGATGCGCCGATTACTGGTTCGAAAATAAACGCGGCAATATTTTCCGGCCCAATTCGCTGAATCGCTGCCTCGAGCTCATCGGCACACTTTACCCCGCAACCCGGATAACTTTCTTTTAACGGACATTGATAGCAATAAGGCGCGGGGGCAACCGGAAAATCCTCTAAAAGAGAAGTGAAACGGCTCCTTCTTAGCGGATGCCCCGACATTGACAGAGCTCCCAGGGTAATGCCATGATAACTTGTTCTTCTTGATAATACTTTTGTCTTTGTCGTGATTCCTTGCTCCTGAAAGTATTGAATCGCCACCTTTAGTGCCGTCTCTGTCGCCTCAGACCCACTGTTTACAAAAAACGTCCACTCAAGGTCCCCGGGAGCCCACTGGGCAAGTTTTTTTGCTAATTCTTCTGCGGCATCGCTTGTAAAATGGGAACGGTAAACGAAAGATACGTGTTTTGCCTGGTTATACATCGCTTCTGCTATTTCATCTACACCATGGCCGATATTGACCGTAATTGCACCGGATGACCCATCGATATATTGCTTTCCCTCGATATCATAAAGATAAATCCCTTTTCCATAACTGATTGTAGGATATTCTGCATCTAAAACTGGTTTAATGAGATGTGTTTTCTTCCTCATGCTGGGTCCCTCCCTTCTTAAATGATGAGTGGCTAAAGCACCCCTACATTAGTCAAATTTAAAGTAGTTTTTCTTTAGTAATCGCGGCTGGTTCATCAATTCATTAAATGTAATCGTTTGACTAAGGCTTTTCGTATCAATTAACATCAGTTGATCTTCAATTTGGTCAATAATTGTATCTGGTTGATATTCCATTCCGCACCCCTCGCAGGAAACGGAAGGAATATCATTGATTTCAATGGCACGGCTGCCATCCGGAAGTTCCCAATAACCGGTCTTCGTTGTTTCTTTTGCGCTATTTGACTCGCACCATTCACAAAACATGGATAACCTCCTACGCTTGTTTTTCAACTTCTTGTGATTCTTTTGCACGTTCTGCCTGATATTTTCTTTCCTTCATTTGATCACGTTTTTCGCGATTATCTTTTAACGTGTGGTGCTCCGGATTTTCCGCGTAAGCTTTTCGGCGATCAAGCCGTTTTAGCCCTTCAGGAACGAGATTGAACTTTTCATCTTTCATCAATGCTGTAATGCCGATTGCTGGTTCTTGCTCTTTAATGTTCATCACTTCGTTAAAGTAAGCGTCCGCCTGATGCGGCTTATAATTTTGCGGTTCTGGATAAGAGGTGATTACACCTTCAAAATTCCGTAATACAACTTTGTCAGGACTTTGTGAAATTAAATAGTTTGGCTGAAGCGCAATTTTTCCTCCGCCTCCAGGGGCATCAACGACAAATGTCGGTACGGCATAGCCGGAAGTATGGCCGCGAAGCGCTTCAATAATTTCAAGCCCTTTTGAAACCGGTGCTCTAAAGTGGCCGATACCCTCTGATAAGTCACATTGATAAATGTAGTAAGGGCGTACGCGAATTTTCACCAGGTCATGCATTAGTTTTTTCATAATATGGGTGCTATCGTTAATACCAGCAAGAATAACCGATTGGTTGCCCACAGGGACACCCGCATTTGCCAGCATTTCACACGCTTTCTTTGATTCTTCTGTAATTTCAATCGATGTATTAAAGTGTGTATTAAGCCAGACCGGATGATATTTCTTTAAAATATTGCATAAGTTTTCAGTTATCCGTTGCGGGAATACAACCGGTGCGCGGGTTCCAATTCGGATAATTTCAAGATGAGGAATCGCGCGCAGCTTCTTCAAAATGTACTCGAGAATATTGTCATTGATTAAAAGGCCATCACCGCCAGAAATCAAGCAATCTCTAACTTGCGGAGTATTGGCGATATACTCGATCGCAGCATCAAGTTGCTTTTTCGGTACGCCCATTCCAATTTGGCCGGAAAAGCGCCTTCTCGTACAATAACGGCAATACATTGAGCACTGGTTGGTTACTAAAAACAAGACGCGGTCCGGATAGCGATGGGTCAATCCTGGAACCGGTGAATCTTCGTCTTCATGAAGCGGATCTTCGAGATCATATTTCGTTTTTAAAATTTCTTTGCCGATCGGGACAGACTGCATACGGATTGGGCAGCGTGGATCATCTTTATCCATTAGCCATGCATAATAAGGCGTAATGTTAAGCGGAATCGTTTTTGTCGAAATTCGCACACCTTCTTCTTCTTCTGGCGTTAAATTGACAACCTTTTTTAAATCTTTCAATGTGCGAATGGTGTGAGTCAATTGCCATAACCAATCATTCCATTGTTCATCCGTAACATCTTTCCATAGTTCAATATCTTTCCAATGTCTTTTTGGCGTATATAATCCATTTACGATAGGCATGTGTAAAACCCTCCCTGTAATCTAAATATTTTTCATTTTTATTCTAATGCAAATTTTGTTCCAATATTGAAAAATCCCGCATCTTCTTGTTTTTACAGCATATGCACCAGTTTTGTTTTCGGGAAACAGTTAGAATGAATCAAAATAACCGCCGAAAATTCGGCGGTTATTTTGATTTAATTTTATATTGTAAAGTTTGCCTTGGTATTTTTAATAGTTTTGCAGCCTGCTGAATATTGCCCCCGGTTTCTGATAGAGCTCTAGAAATGAGTTCATCCTCTTTTTCTCGCAGCACCTCCCTTAGTGGCCGAATCGGTGAAAAACTTTTTTTTCTTTTCGTTCCCTTGTTATCCCTTAAAATATGCCCCGGTATGTGCTCCATTTGGATCATTCCGTCTTTCTCTGCCATGTTCATGGCAAATTCAATGGCATGTTTCAGTTCCCTTATATTTCCGGGCCAGTGATAGCTGTCGAATAGCTCGAGAACTTGCTCGTCCACTCCCTCTATCGCTTTATGAAAACGAACATTGTACGTTTCGATAAAATGATCAATAAGAACGGGAAGATCTTCCTTGCGATCGCGCAATGGAGGAATCTCAAAATAAATAACGTTTAAACGGTAATATAAGTCCTGGCGCAATGTTTTATTCTCAATACAGCATTCAGGCTCTTCATTTAAAGCGGCAACGACCCTGACATCGATCAGTTTTCCTGTCGATGCGCCGACCCTCCGGACGACGCCTTCCTGCAAAACTCTTAACAATTTTGCCTGGATGTCGAGCGGCATGGAATTTAATTCATCAAGAAATAGGGTTCCCTCATTTGCTAGTTCAAACAAACCTGCACGATCAACCGCACCGGTAAAGCTCCCTTTCGTCGTACCGAATAGAATCCCTTCAAGCAATGTAGAAGGAATAGCCGCGCAGTTTTGTGCAATGAACGGCTTTGCCCGGCGCGGCGATGCATTGTGAATGCCCTGAACCAACAGCTCCTTCCCCGTTCCGGTTTCACCATACACAAGAATCGGGGAAGACGTCGAAGATACCTTTTGTGCCGTTTTCTTTAATTTCTCCATGTCATCATGAATGGTGATGATGTCATGAAGGTGAAAGTGCGCATCATTTTCTTTTTTCACCGATTTTCCGTCTTTTTGGGCCATCATCGCTTGCATATCTAATAGTTTTTCAGACAGCCGTTTAATTTGCGTATAATCTTTCGCAATTTCAATAGCCCCGATCAACTCGTCATCCACTTTAATCGGCAATGTCGTATTAACAGTATCGATTCGTTTTCCTTTACTATTTGTATACGATTGTTGCTGGTTGATGATCGGAATACCCGTTTGAATGACTTTTAAGAGCGTGCTCGTTTCTTTTGTTAATGAAGGAAATACGTCGAGTACATGAGACCCGAGAACGTCATTGACCGTTAATCCGTCATGGCTTGCCGCCACTTCATTGTAAAAAATCGTAATTCCATTTGAATCGACAACATGAATCCCTTCGTCGATCGTTTGCAAAATTGCCTTCAACATTGCATTTGTCTCGATTGATTCGTTGAACATGCCCCATCCCCTCTCCTGCTTCAACTAGTTGCCGAATTTTTGTCAGGCGATGCCGAATTTTGAGCACTTAGTTTTGAGATAGGTCATTTACCCATAGATTCATATCTTCCCATTTATCAAATATTTTGCAGTTCTTCGCCAGTCTTCCAGTATATTCATAGCCTCTTTGATGAAAAACGGCATTCATGCCAAATGATAAGCTACGCGCTATCGAATATGCGCAAAAGATTTGCCGTTTTTTTAATTCCTCTTCCAGACTGGCAATCAATACTTTCATTAACCCAAATTTGCGATGTTCAGGAAGTGTCGCGCAGTCCGTCAATTCTGCATTGTGGTACGTATAGTTAATATCCGCCGAGGCAGCGCTTACAATTTGGCCGTTTGTTTCGACAATATAAAAGAGAGTGCCGTCATTCATCATTTTTTTTATATACGTTGAATCATTCATCGGAGTTGGGTAAATTTCAAAGACTTCTCCGTAAAGTTTAGCAAGCCCGTCTGCATCTTTCGTTTCGGCTAGCCGCAAATGATAGTTTTCAGGCAATAGCGGCACATCTTTTTTTAACGGAAGTGCCGATACCTTTTCAAGAAGTTCGTCTTCATCCATCCAATATTCACTTTTTCTTCGTTCATTTGTAAAATATTTCGTCATCGCCACTGCGTGACTTCCGTTAAAATAATCTTTGAACAAAGCCTCGGGTTGATAGCCATTTTTTAAAAATAATTGGACATGTTCCTGCCTTGCTTTAATGATCACTTTCGTAAACTGATGGGCGTTGACATACGATTTGATTTTTCCCAAAAGAGAAGGAATGTTTCCCCGATAATCGTCCACTCTCAGGCGCTCGTTAAAAAAATCGAGGCAAATTTCTGCGAAATAATCTTCTTGTTCTTCCTGTATATTTTTGTAAAAAGTCTCAATCATGTTTTCTCCTCCTTTTTTGGCTGTAACATTTTCTATTTCAATTTAAGGAAATCATATTCCTTCTTGAAAAGAAAAAATGCCGCCTTAAAGGTGGCATTTTTTCAAAGGGTACGCCGGGGCAATTTCCACTGGAATTTTACTGAAACCATCCGCAAAATGACGATAAGTCCAAATAGCACATAAAGCTCTGGTGCGGTATCAGCTACTTTGAGCCCGATAGCTACTCCTGCCACCATTGCCCATAACGCATATATTTCATCACGGAGCACGAGCGGCTTCCGTTTGGCAAGGACGTCGCGAATAATGCCTCCGCCGATTCCGGTCATCATGGCAGCAAAAATTGTGGCGCTTAAAGGAAGATGCATATTCGATGCAAAAATCGCTCCTTGAATAGCAAACGCTGAAAGCCCGATTGCATCAAAAAAATTGAGCCATCGCTTCGAATGATGAATGAGCCCCTTCGGCATTAAAAAAATAACAGCCATCGCGATTACTGCTGTTTTCAACAATAATCCCTGATCCCAGATGGTCGTAACGGGCACACCGATCAATATATTACGGACGATGCCTCCGCCAAACGCCGTTACAAGCCCTAAAGTTAAAACGCCAAGTATATCATAATCCTCTTCCATCGCTACAAGCGCTCCACTGACCGCAAAAGCAATAGTGCCAATTATGTTTAAAACATCCCACGTCAACTCTTCCTCTTCCTCTCTACCTATAAGTCCGATTCGACATCCATTCATTTTAATCGGAAGAGAATAAGTTGACAAGTCCTTTTAAGGAGATTTGGCGAGTTCCTTTAATCTTAATACTGCTTCAAATGAAATGGTCCGATTGCCGATGTCCCCATGAAAAACAACCCCGTTTCGGATTCCGTGAAAATCGCTGCCTGCTGTAGGGAGCAACCGATAGTTGTCCGCCAGTTTTTTATAGTGTTCTTCCTGTTCATCGGAATGGTCTGAGTGATAAACTTCCAGGCCTTGAAGTCCCACGTTTACTAATTGGGGGATTAATTCATCTTCATCATATAATCCGGGATGGGCAAGAACCGGGACCCCTCCGGCCTTTATGATCATCTTTACTGCTTCCTCAGGCGAAATCCGCTTCGGTGTGGCATAAGCTAATTTTCCTTTGCCTAAATAAACGTCAAATGCTTCTTTTAATGAAGAAACAATTCCTTTTTCCATTAACACCTCCGCAATATGCGGCCGGCCGATGTTTCCTTCCTTTGCTTTACGTTTTTCCGCTACTTCATCCAATGTAATCGGAATGCCAAGCTTATTTAGTTTTTCAATGATCATATGATTTCGCTCGTTTCGGACATTCCGCAATTGGTCCAATTTCGATAAAAATGATTGATCTAAATGATTAATATAATACCCTAGAACATGAATGTCCTGGCCATTGTACAATGTGCTAATTTCAATGCCGGGTACACATTCGAACCCGGGATGCTTTTTTGCTTCAGCGAGAGCCTCCTCAATCCCGGATGCCGTATCGTGGTCGGTGATGGCAATTGCTTTTAAGCCTTTTTCCACGGCCATTTTCACGTTTTCACCCGGTGAATTCATCCCATCAGAGGCGGTTGTATGCGTATGTAAATCAGCTATTTCCATCGTCATTTCCTTTCTCTTTGTTCTTTATTGGATCAAATCATCAATAAATCGTTTTTTCCTTTTTCGATCTTGTTCTCGGGGTAGGATATCCAATCGCTCCAGCTTCCAACGTATAGTTTAGCTTGAATCCCTGCTTCATCCATGCCAAGGACATTGCTGCACGCTGTAACACCGGAACCACAATAGACAATGACTTCCTCCTTGTCTTTCAATGATGAATGAAGGCGGGAGAGTCCTTCGCTTGATTTCCAGTGATTTTCTTTCTCGAAATTGGATACCCAGGGGACGTTGACGGCCGCCGGGATATGGCCTGCCAGTTTATCAATCGGTTCAACTTCCCCTCTATACCGCTTTTCATCTCTTGAATCAACGATCACCCGCCTGTTACTCTTTTTATCCATCAGTCGCTTAACATCTTCCATAGAAGCGATCATGTCATGATTGATTTTTGCGGTAAAAACTGTTTTTTCATTTCTTGTTCGTTCTTTTGAAATTGGAAAACCACTTTTCTCCCACTCCGTAAACCCGCCCTGGAGAACGTATGCTTTTTCGTGCCCGACATATTTCAGCATCCACCAAAAGCGGGCGGCATTCGAGCCGTTATTGTCATCGTACATGACGACCGTTTTTGTCTCATCAATTCCCCACTCGCCAAGCTTTTTAATAAATTCATCCATGTCTGGCAATGGATGTCTTCCCCCGTGGGCGTGTTTTTTTCCGGAAAGATCTTGCTCAAGATCCACATAAATCGCTCCGGTGATATGTCCTGCTTCAAATTCATTACGTCCTTTAGCAGGGTCGGATAAATCAAAACGGCAATCACAGATGATCAATTCGTTTTCATTTAGATGTTCGATCAGCCACTCTTTAGAAACAACATTTTTCAAATGAACCTCGCCCCTTTTTTTGAAAATTTATATTTTTGTTCTCATTCTATCATGTGGCGAAAGATATGGTACAATTTTTGTCGGATGTAGTGTATCCCGATAAATGGATTCATGTTCGGGAAGACTGAAAAGTAAATGTGAGTCTAGAAAAAGTGAGGAATAACAGATGAACCATGAAATACCGAGAGCATGCATGATTCTTTTTGGAGCGACAGGCGACCTTTCCCATCGAAAATTATATCCGGCGCTGTTTCAATTGTATCAAAAGGGAAAGTTGAATGATAACTTCGGCGTCATTGGAGTAGGAAGAAGAAAAATGGACCACGATGAATTCCGTTCCCGGGTCAAAGACGCGATTTTCTCTTTTGTAAACAAGATTGATGAAAAAAAATTCGAATCATTCGTCAGCCATTTTTATTTTCTTTCCATGGATGTAACAAGTGCAAAAAGCTATGAGGAGCTTAAACAGCTTGCAGATGAATTAGACGAAAACTATCATTTAAATGGCAACCGAATGTATTATTTAGCGATGGCGCCAGAGTTTTTCCAAACGATTCCAACGATGCTGAAATCTTCAGGCATCACAGATACAAATGGTTGGCATCGTCTCGTAATTGAAAAACCGTTCGGCCATGACCTGGAGTCCGCAAAATCATTAAATGAAGAAATACAAAAAAGCTTTCCTGAAGATAGCATTTTCCGGATTGACCATTATTTAGGAAAAGAGATGATTCAAAATATCCAGGTGATTCGCTTCGGTAATGCAATATTCGAATCAATATGGAACAATAAATACATTTCTTCTGTCCAAATTACGTCCAGTGAAACGCTTGGTGTCGAGGAACGCGCCGCTTACTATGAAAAATCGGGCGCCCTTCTTGATATGGTTCAAAATCATATGTTGCAAATGGTCATGATGGTAGCGATGGAACCGCCGGGTGAATTAAATACAAAACATATCCGTGATGAAAAGGTGAAAGTATTGCGCTCCCTTCGTTTTTATAAAGGCGATGAGGTTAAAACGCATTTCATTCGCGGCCAATATACGGAAGGTACAGTCAATGGAAAACAAGTCCCCGGCTACTTAGAAGAAGACAATGTCGATCCTTCGTCTACGACGGAAACGTTTGTCGCAGCTAAATTGTATATTGATAACTTTAGATGGGCAGGGGTTCCGTTCTATATCCGAACCGGAAAACGAATGAAATGTAAATCAACGGAAATCGTCATTCAATTTAAAAACGGCCCGATGGCGCTTTATCACGAAAATGTCGGCAACTACCAGCCGAACCTATTAAAAATTCATATTCAACCTGATGAAGGGTTAAGCTTAACATTAAATGCAAAAGGCGGAAACGAAGTTCCCACCCTCCTGCCGATTGCAATGAAATATTCCAATACGAGCGAAAACGAGATCAATAGTCCTGAAGCTTACGAAAAACTGTTAAACGATTGTTTGCTGGGCAACTCCACTTATTTTACGCGCTGGGATGAAGTCGCATTAGCATGGGAGTTTATCGATGGCATTTCAAGCGCCTGGAAAAATGAAAAAGGGTCAGCTGTTTATCCTTACCCGGCTGGTTCCATGGGGCCAAAAGAAGCGGATGAATTGCTTCAAAAAGACGGCCATAAATGGTGGGAGCCAACTACGGTTTAACAAAAAGTTTATAGCCATATTGTCTTAGGCGAAATATGATTGTTCGGAATCGGTGACATACAATCATTTTCAATATTAAAAGCGGCTACTTTTACAAATAGCCGCTTTTTTTATCGAATGATAGGCTGAAGTCGTTCTTTTCTCGAATTTCCTTCTCCCTGGTCAGATTTTTCAGGTTTTATCGCAAATAGAACAAAAAGCGCTCCAATCACTCCAAAACATGCTGTCGTATAAAAAATAAACGCATCATCCGATTTCATAATAATGGCATAAATAGGCGGACCTAACGCCACTCCGACAAAACGCATGGAACTGTAAAGAGAGGTAATCGTGCCTCTTTCTTCTTTATCAATGCCTTCCGTAATTAAAGCGTCAAGGCAAGGGAGAGCCACCCCGATCCCAATTCCGCTGACAAACAATGCGCCGAGAAGGAAATATAGCCCTCCAATAAACGGAATGCTTAACGTGGAGACGACAAGAAGCAAAATTCCGAAAAACGTCGTCCATTTCATTACCTTCTTGCTCTCCCCTATTTTTTTACCTGCAATATACGAACAAATCGACAACGCCAGTAAAGGAACCGCTAAAACGAACCCTTTTTTTATCCCTTTAATAAAATACTGATCTTCAAGAATTGTTGATAAATAAAAGAGAACCCCAAATAAAACGAACATAATAATTCCACCAACAATAAAAATCGCAAATAGCCACCTGCCATTCGATTTAAATGTCCCTTTTAAATTTTTCAAAAACTGCTGAAACGACATCACTTCTTCTTTTTTCTCTGGTGATTTAACGAAACATGCGACAAGAATTAAGGAAACGAGACAAAACACAGGAATAAACCAAAAAGGCAAATACCAGGCGAAGGCGGCTAAAAACGCGCCGACGATCGGACTAAGCACTTTCCCAAACGTATTGGCCGTTTCAATAATTCCTAAACTTGAACTTACTTCTTTCTCAGATTGAAAAAGATCACCAACGAGCGGAAGCACAACCGGAAATGCTCCGGATGAACCGACTCCCTGCAAAAGTCGGCCAACTAAAATAAACCAGTATGGCTTAGATAGAGCTATTGCCGCCCAGCCTGAGACCAATCCCCCCACACCGGCAATCAATAAACCCGGAAGAATGACTTTTTTCCTTCCGAACCGATCAGAAAGATAACCCGCAACCGGAATTAAGAGAATCGCTACAACGGAATAGACGGTAATAATAATAGACACTTGAAGCGGTGAAATCTTCAATTCCTTTTCAATCACCGGCAATACCGGGATAAGCATCGAGTTGCCAAGAGTCATCACTAGAGGGCCTAGTGACAGGGTAGCTGCTCTAGACCGCAAAGTATTGTTTTCATCCTCTAATCAATAGATTACACTCAAAAGAGTGATTATTCTAAAGTTAGGGGAAGGTTATTTATGAAACGAAATTGGAATGAAGATGAGCTACTAGAACATTTTGTAGTACTACCCATTGAAAGAAAGCTAATTGGTAATAAAACAGGGGCAAGTCGTTTAGGATTTGCGATATTATTAAAGTACTTTCAACAAGAGGCTAGATTTCCTTCCAAGAAACAAGATATTCCCAAAGTGGTAGTTGAATTTATAGGGCAGCAATTAGGGTTATCTTCATCACTCTTTGAGGAATATCGTTGGGGAGCAGATGAAAGAAACTTTACTTATCATCGAAAACAAATTAGAGAATTCTTTGATTTTCAAGAACTTACAGCAAAAGATAACGAACTTTTGACAGAGTGGTTAAACGAACAAGTTCAGTTTACACATGATATCGACTATTTAAAAAGTCAGGCATACAGTCTGTTTCGCAAGTGGAAAGTCGAACCTCCTTCAAATGGAAGTTTAAAGCGTATGATCGATTCCTCCATTGACACTTTTGAAAAGGATTTATATCAATCGATTTATCAGCAGCTATCTTCTAGGACTTGTTCGAGATTAGATGCGTTACTGGAATCTTTTACTGATGAAGTAACAGTAGAAGGTTTTGAAGAAGAGTTTCATAAGGAAAAGGAATCAGATATTTTAACTTTTCGGCAACTTTTATCTTCTCCTAGCAAACCAAGTGTAAGTACCATGGAAATGGAAGTTAAAAAATTGTTAGCTATTCGGCACCTACACATTCCTCCAAGATTATTTCATCATTTGACTCCGAAATTAGTAAAGAAATATCGACTCCGTGCAGCTACAGAAACCGTAACAGAATTGCGTGCACACCCTGCACCCATTCGCTATACCCTTCTTGCCATTTTATTTACGCATCGTCATGAAGAAGTCATTGATTATTTAGCTGATTTATTGGATGAAATTACGCATAAATTTGGAAATAAGGCCAAAAATACAACCCGAAAAGAAGCAGTAGAAGAATTAGAAAGAGTCCAAGGAAAAAATAGACATATTGTCAATTTATTAAAAGCAACCGTAGATCACCCAGAAGGGGTCATTCAAGATACTTTATTCCCTATTGTTAGCTCTGATATGATTCGAGATATTATTAAGGACATGACAAAAAATAATCGGGAATACAAAGAAAAAATCTATACAAAAATGCATTCTTCTTACCAAGGGCATTATCGAAAGTCACTTTCTAAAATTTTAAACAACCTTACTTTTCGCTCAAATAATCAATTTCATCAGCCGATTATTAAGGGTATTCAACTCATACGAGAGTATGGAGAAAGTGGGCAACGTTATTTTGCTGCTGGAGATGAAGTTCCCATTGAAGGTGTAATTCAGCCGAAATGGAAAGATGTTATTGTCGAGACAGACAGCAAAGGGATAGAAAGAGTAAATCGAATCAACTATGAAATTGCAGTGATCCAATCGCTTCGCACTCGACTTCGGTGTAAAGAAATTTGGATTGAGGGTGCTGATCGATATCGAAACCCAGATGAAGATCTCCCTCAAGATTTTGAAGAGAACAAGGAAGAATATTTTCAAGCACTGAAAGCACCACTTGATGTAGAGCCTTTTATTGAAGATATTCTACAGTTGATGAAAGATAAACTCCATTTATTGAATCAAGGGCTAGGAGATCATAGTAACGAAAAAGTAGCCATTACTACCAGAAATAATAAAGGATGGATTAGAGTCACTCCACTCGAAAAGCAACCAGAACCTCCACATGTGACGATGCTTAAACAGGAGATTAAGAACCGTTGGACCGACATTAACCTATTGGATTTACTAAAAGAAACAGATTTTCATACGGAGTTTACCAAACACTTTAAAACCACCGCCAATCGAGAGATTTTAGATCGAGAAACCGTCCAACGAAGGCTTCTTCTAAGTTTATTTGGATTAGGAACGAATACAGGTTTGAAAACAGTTTCTGCTGGAAACCATCTAGATAGTTATCGAGAACTTCGATATATACGCCAAAAATTTATTCATAAGGATCATTTGCGAAAAGCCAACGCCGAGGTTACCAACCATATCATCTACAATCGAATGAAAGAGGTATGGGGAGAAGCTACCACTGCATGTGCTTCCGATTCAAAACATTTTGGCTCTTTTGATCAGAACTTGCTTTCAGAATGGCATCCTCGTTATAAGAAGCATGGAGTCATGATCTATTGGCATACAGATCGAAAATCAGCTTGTATCTATTCTCAGCTTAAGTCCTGCCTTTCTTCTGAGGTGGCAGCAATGATGGAAGGGGTTCTTCGTCACTGTACGGACATGGAGGTTGACAGAAATTATGTCGATACACACGGACAAAGTGTCGTTGCATTTGCTTTTTGTCATCTACTTGGTTTTAAACTGATGCCACGGTTTAAAAATATTGGATCTCAAAAGCTATATCGTCCAGAAGCCGGCATGAATGAGGAATATCCTCACCTACAACAGGTTTTAAGTAGACCGATTAACTGGGATCTTATTCGGCAACAGTATGAACAAATCATTAAGTTTGCAACTGCTCTACGGTTAGGTACTGCTTCTGCCGAATCCATATTAAAGCGATTTACAAGGGATACGAAACATCCAACCTATCAGGCTTTATGTGAATTAGGAAAAGCGATTAAAACGATCTTTTTATGTGATTATTTACACTATGAAGAGATTCGAAGAGAGATCCATGAAGGATTAAATACAGTGGAACAATGGAACTCAGTGAATACTTATATTTTCTATGGGAAAAACAGTGAGATTCGTTCCAATTCGATAGAAGATCAAGAGGTGTCTGCCTTATCACTTCAATTGCTGCAAAATTGCTTAGTCTATATGAATACCTTAATGGTACAAGAGGTTCTTTATGACAACAACCAATATTGGTTGAAGAAAATGACTCCAGAAGATTTTAGGGGATTAACACCTTTATTTTATCATCATGTCAATCCATACGGAACTTTTGAACTCAATATGAATCAGCGAATACCTATTAAGTTGAAGGTGTCGTAGTTTTTTATCATTTTGATCGGTGACAAAAGCCAGCTAATATCCCATCAAGATATTAGCTTGAGGACTTTGAGGTTGATGCGAGAAAAATTCATATACGTGATCGAGGTGAATTGTCCAATCTAGCTGAAATTAAAACGGTATGTAGTCCCCGTAGTATTGATGTATCTGCACAATGATAGGGTGCTTGCCTTGCTTACTTTTTTATCAACTGATAGTTATACTTTTAAAATCATAACTCTGAAAATACCCCCTTATCTAGCAATGATTTTTGCAAAACTTAAGACATAAGGTAAGCATCACTTTTCCCTTTTTGGGAGCTAACTCTGCTTTGTTTTTCCTTTTAAATAAGAGATACCTAGTAACAAAAATGGAATAGGAAACAGGACAATCATATATGCGTAAATATCTAATGTTTTATCTAGCTGAAAATGTTCTTTTGATAAATAGTTCGTACTAAGGAATACGAGTAAAACAAACCCCGTAAACCCACATCGTCTTATCCACTTTGAGGAAACCTTTGATACAGTTATATCATAGGCGATTCGAAAGTATAGACTGCAGCGTATATATGTCCCTACAGCCATTAATAGTAATCCATAAATATCAAAACGATCAATGAATCCTAAACTAATAATTCGGGGTAGCGTCAGGAAAATGCGGATTTACAACGTTAAGGAAATCAAAATATAAAAAGTCTAATTTCTCGGTGTTATAAGTGAAAAATTAGGCTTTAGTGTAAGCCCCCATTCAAACAACGCATATAAACACGCAGCACCTCCTGGTACGATACATGTATCAATCAAAGGAGGTGTTAGTATGCAACATAAAAAGTATTCACTGTATAAAAATGGAGTATACTTACATGATTTTGATACTATGACTGAATGCTCCAAATGGTTAGAGAATATTATAGGAGGCTCTTTGTATCAGGGCTTGAGCAGGATTAGAGATGGAAAATGGATACCTGATGAAAGGTCACAGCTTTTTGGATATGAGGTTAAAACTAATGACACTGAGGAGAGCTAATTAGGCTCTCCTTTTTCTGTAATAGGATGCTTTTCTAAAACTGACTCAGCTTATCCCTTAAATGAATAATTACATAGTAAATGTAAAAAATATATTTGTTAAAAATAACTAAGGAGATGATACAAATGGCATTAATACCTTATGATCCATTTAGACAATTAACTAACATTAGGAGAGATTTTGACAGATTATTCAATGATTTCCCTTTTCATTTAGACAATGAAATGAATCAATTGGGGAATATAAGAGTGGATGTTCATGAAACAGTTAAAGAGGTAGTAGCAACTTGTGACATTCCAGGCTTACAGAGTAAAGAAGATGTAAACATTGATATTGAAAATAATGTATTGAGAATTAGTGGCTCAATTAACAGAACTAATGAGATTAAAGAAGAGAATATGCATAGGAGAGAAAGATACACAGGTAGCTTTCACAGAGCTATTACACTACCAACTCCTGTTTCTGAGGAAGGTATAAAGGCTTCTTATAAGAATGGTGTACTAGAAGTTATCATGCCTAAACAAACTCAAACAAATAAAAAGAGAATTGATGTGGATTTCCATTAAAAATGAGCAGTTTGCTACCTGTTATGAAAGAGTTTGGCAGGGATTACTTGCAGGAAATTGCTGAGGAACAACCTGACCTAGTTGATTTGCTAATTTTAAGCTGCCATTTACCTCAGGCAAAGAAAAAAATTATTTTAAATGAGCTGACTAATAATATTAAAAATTCCTACCAGCATTACTTCCTTTGAGGTAATGCTTTTCTTTTGTAAGCCCGAACTATAAAAAATAAGCATACCTTAACCGTACGCATCATAAATCACCGTATATCATGATTTTTTTAATCAGATATACGGTGATTTCATTTTATCTGCCACATTCTGCTTGGATCATTTTTGACCAAGGCATATATTGATTTAAAATTTCCGAATGTTGATAGATATCAAGATTCGGAAAATCCGTCAGTAACTTCAAGAGATAACGATAGAAATCCACTCCGTTTGCTTTTGCCGTTTCTGCGATACTTAAACAGATGGCGTTGGCTTTTGCACCAGCTTCACTGACGGAAAAGAGCCAGTTTTTTCGACCCATCACATTTGGACGAATGGCATTTTCGGCTGGATTATTATCAATTTCGATACGGCCATCCTTCAAGAATGCTTTTAGTCCATTCGCTCTGTTCAGAGTATATTCAGCTGCTTTTGCAAGCGCATTTTTGCCGTAGAATGGTGATTTTTCAACCCAGTCAAGGAATTTCTTAACGATTGGCAACGCAAACTTTTGACGTTTCTTTCTTCGCTTACTGGGAGACAGATGCTTGAATTTCCTTTCAAGTCGATACAAAGCATCACAATAGCTGACACCGATTTGTCCGTTCTTGCTGTTCGCTTTCATCCAATAACGGCGAACATGCGCCCAACAATTTGCGAAGGTGACGCCTTCTATTTTGTCATAGGCCGAATAACCATCACAGACAATCGTTCCGGAATAATCTTCAATGAAGCTTTCGAGAACAGACCGAGCACGTGATAATGAACTTTGAAACAGGACAATCGTTGGACCTTGACTGGGCACACTTCGATAGACCCAATTGTAGGCGTTAGACTGACCAGATTTGCCATCGGAACGGTTGATAATTTGTGAATACGTTTCATCGACATGTAGAATGGTTTTAGCCATCATCAAAGACTTCATTCGTTCGTAAATAGGCAATAGCCAATCGTGTGAGGCACGAATGACCCAATTGGAAAGGTTCTTATCATTCGTGTTCAGGCCATAACGCTCCCATTCCTTTACCTGACGGTAAAGAGGTAAGTATTGTGAAAATTTATCATACATCACTTTGGCAAGTACGCTAGGACTTGCGATGCTACGTTGAATGGGAGGTTGTGGCGCTTTACCACGTTTAATCTGCCCTTTTTGTAATGAATCGCTTTTGCATTTTTTACATTCATAAGCGTGTTCAATATGTTGAACTTTCATCATTTTCGCAGGAATAAATTTCGCCTCTTCACGCACGATTGTACTGCCCATTTCTATCATTTGATCATGGCAACCGTCACAGATTGTATTTGCTGGATGATGGTGAATAGCTTCTATTTCAATATCTTCACGCAAGGAATCATTTCGTTTTTTTGGTTGAATTTTTCGTACAACAGTATAAGAAATGGTCTGTTGGCTTTGTTCTTCTGTGTGCTCAGGATCAGTAAAAGACGGGTCATCCTCAAATAAGGACACTTGCCCGTCGGGCGTATTGTATTTGGATTTTTCTGTTTTAGAGCCATATAAGAGCTTGGTTAAGTGTTAAAGTTGTTGCGTTAACGATTCAATCTGTTTCAACGATTGATCCAACTTTTTCGATAACTCTTTATTTTGTTGATTCGAATGAGCTAATTGATCTTCAAGCAATCGAATTAATTTCTCAGATTGATTTTCATTCGTAGAAGAAACGTTCGTCACATCATTCACCACTTTCGTTCAGTTTCGTTCAGTTTCGTTCCTCCTATTATAATCAGTTCGAACAGTGAAAATAAAGATAAAAATAACGACTTGAACGAATTTAGAACGCACCTTTTGGCGATGGTTGAATGGCTTTTGGCTGCTGAATGGATAACCCTTCAAGGAGCCAGCGAAGCTCCTGTTGTGAAAGATGGCGTACTTCATTTTCATCTTTTGGCCATTGAAGTTTTCCACTATCCAAACGCTTATACAGCATGGCGAAGCCATCACCATCAAAATACAGACATTTATAGCGGTCTTTACTCCACCCTGAAAATAAGAAAATGGAATCGCCATATGGATCAAGTTCGAAAGAATCTTGAATCAGTGTGGCAAGCCCATCAATTCCTTTTCTCATATCTGTCTTACCGCAAATGATATAAATGTTTTTAACACTTGTATAGTCGTGTTTCACCCATTTTTCAACTCCCTCATGACCGCTTGGATGATATGCTCATCTACACCGTTAAAGAAGGAAATTTCAGCGTTTGCTGTTTTAATCGTGCAAGTAGGATTGGAGGAAAGCACTGTTGGCTTTGTTGCAGAATTATTTTCGTTTTCGGTATGTAATGTAACGGGAACAATGGTTAGTTTTTGTTGTGGCATAGGAAAAGCACCTCCTTTTATTGATACATGTATCGTACCAGGAGGTGCTGCGTGTTTATATGCGTTGTTTGAATGGGGGCTTACGCTTTAGTTACTTCATTAAAGCGCCTGATTGTTGAAGACTAAAGTTTATATTCACCAAGAAAATTGATGTGCTCTTATCCTAACAAATTTTATTTAGGAC